>UQLS01000001.1 GCA_900541915.1 uncultured Phascolarctobacterium sp.
GAGCACCTCCTTGCCAAGGAGGGGGTCGCGAGTTCGAATCTCGTTTTCCGCTCCACAGGGGTATAGCTCAACTGGTAGAGTAGCGGTCTCCAAAACCGTTGGTTGTGGGTTCGATTCCTACTGCCCCTGCCACTTAAAAAGTAAGGCTCAGACTTAGGTCTGGGCCTTTTTTGTTACTTTCTGCTAATTGGTTTGAAAATGTAAAAGAAAGAGTGAGTCAGATGCGTGAAATATTAGCTGGTAGAGTTTACCGTCATTTTAAAGGAAATTTATATAGAGTTATTTTAATAGCTGTACATTCTGAAACAGGTGAAAAACATGTAGTTTATGAAGCTTTATACGGAGATTTTGGTTATTATGTACGGCCGTATGAAATGTTTGCTTCAGAAGTTGACCATGAAAAATATCCTGGAGTGAAACAAAAGTATCGTTTTGAGATTGCTGATAATTTACAGGATAAAGAAAGTGTGAAATTAGAGTAGTACAGCAGGAATTTTATTACTAATAAACGAATAAATATTGTTATAATGTTTATTTTTTAGGAGATGATAGTATGCCATATTTGCTGTTTACTGTTTTAGTCAGCATAGTTGTTGCTTTGTTTGCGGTGCAGAACGCAGTAGGTGTTGCTTTGAATTTCTTTGTTTGGAGTTTTCAAAGCTCATTGGTTATAGTTATTTTGGGATCGTTTCTGTTGGGCATATTGGTGGCAGGCTGCTATCTGTTGATGGTGAAGGCACGTCATTATATGCTGGAAAGAAAACTGAACGATGAAATTGCTAAGCTGCAAAGAGAAAAAAAGACTTTGGAAGAACAGGTTGCCATGCTTATGCATAATCAGAAGCTGCGCAGTGAAGCTGGCAAAAATAATGCAACGGAGTCAATGAAAAGTTCTTCTGCGGAGCAGAAATAATGATTGGTAAGAGAAAAATCTGGCATGTTAAGGAATTTAATAAAGAAAAGGCTGGTTGTTTGGCTGCAGAACTGGATGTTTCTCCTATCGTAACGGGTATACTTTTAGAGCGAGGTTTTACTACTGCTGAAGCGATGCGGGAATTTTTGTATGGCAGTAATACTCCTTTTCATGACCCATTTCTGATGAAGGATATGGAAAAAACCGTACAGCGCATTAAAACTGCGATACAGACAGGTGAAAAGATTACTGTGTACGGAGATTATGATGTTGACGGAATAACCGCAGCTTCATTGCTTTATATTTATCTTAAAGAGGCTGGAGCATGTGTAGATACCTATATTCCCAAGCGAGAAAATGAAGGGTATGGTTTAAATGATGCTGCTTTAAAATATCTTGCTGAGCATGGAACAGGTTTGGTAGTAACTGTTGACTGTGGGATAAGCGGCGTGCATGAGGTTGAGCAAGCACCAGCAGGTATGGATATTATTATTACGGACCACCATACGGTGCCGGAAATAGTGCCGCCCGCATATGCTATTATCAATCCCAAGCAGGTAGATTGTAATTATCCTTTTAAAAGTTTAAGCGGTGTAGGTGTAGCTTTTAAACTTTGCCAAGCCTTGGCATGGTCTGACAATACACAGGAATATTGGCAGGATTTGACGGAACTGGCAGCCTTGGGGACTGTTGCTGATATTGTGCCTCTTCTCGGGGAGAATAGAGAAATTGTGCGTCGTGGTCTTGCGGCTATGAAAAATACCAGGCTGCCGGGTTTGCGGGCGTTGATTAAGGCAAGCGGCTGTAATCCAGAAAGTATCACTTCAGAAAATATAGGCTTTATGCTGGCACCGCGGCTGAATGCTGTGGGAAGATTAGAGCATGCACAGTCAGCAGTAGAATTATTGGTCAGTGATGATTTGGAGAAAGCGACGGTTATTGCTGACAGCTTAAACAGAGAAAATGCTCTGCGACAGGAAATCAGCCGCCAGATTATGGAAGATGCAGAAGCAATGCTGGCGGAACAGAAGCATATCGATACTGCTATTGTATTGGATTCTGAAAACTGGCATCAGGGAGTAATTGGTATAGTTGCTTCTCGTTTGGTAGAAAAATACCATTTGCCTGTAGTGCTTTTGAGTATTTGCGGTGATATTGCAAAAGGCAGCTGCCGCAGTATACCGGCTCTGAATCTTTATGAGGCAATCAACGCGGAAAGTGATATTTTGCTGCAGTTTGGCGGGCATCATCAGGCTGCAGGTCTTACACTTCCGGTTGAGAAGGTAGATGAATTCCGCAACAGATTCAGAAATTATGTAGCTCTACATCTGCAAAAGGAAGATTATTATCCGGAGCTTGATGTTGATTGTGCTTTAAGTGAAAATGGCTTGATAACTGTCCGTGATTTGGAAGAGCTGGCATTGTTAGAGCCGTTTGGGTGCTGCAATCTTACACCTGTATTTGCTTTTAAAAATGCTGTTATGGGCAATCAGAGAGCGATAGGCAAGGACAGGACGCATCTGCAGTTTAGTGTAAGCAAAGGCGACTGTTCCTATAAAGCTGTAATGTGGAATCATGCTGATTTAATGCCGCTTTTGTACGATGGTATGTTAGCTGATATTGCTTTTATGCCGCGTATCAATGTTTGGAACGGAGAAAAATCAGTACAGCTACATGCCTTATCTGTGCGGCAAAAAATAGAAATCTGTGATTTAAGAAAGAATGCAGAAGATAAAAGCAAAATTGTAGAAATGTTTTTGCGGACGGCTGATAAGCTAACAGTTCTTGTAAATGAGATTGCTGAGCAGAATTGTTTGCCTATTAGCGAGCATTTGCAGATACGAACTTATGAGGATGCAGTAGAAACTGAACAGGTGATTTTATATGACTTGCCTGAACGTCCTTTAAAAGAAATAATCAGCAATTTAATAGGAGCCGGGGTAAAACAAGCAGTTCTTGCCTTTAATCGTACAGACAGAGAGAAAGCAGAAACTTTGATGCGTTTACAGTATCCTGACAGAGATTCTTTAGCCGTAGTTTATAAAAAAATTATGGGGCTGCTGCATGAGCAGCCAGAGATAGATGCAGCAAAACTGCTGGAAGAAGAGCATGAGCTGATTTGCGAAAATTCTCTGCAGATTTTGCAGGAATTAGAATTTATTGTTCGCGAGAATAACTTGCTGCGTATAGGAACTATCCGCAAATGTAATTTGGATGAATCTTCTCTTTATGTTGCTTTACAGCAGCAAAGAGCAAAATTACTGGAAATTTGTATGGAGAACATGCGGATATCACAGTATGAGTTGTTGCGAGCATGAAATAGTTTAGATGGGAGTGGGAGTTATGCCTACTACAAATGATGCGGTTAATATCGAAGAGTTTTTCGACCGAGTAAATAAATATTTAACTGAAGACCAGGTCGCTTTTGTACGCAAAGCGTATGAATTGGCAGCGGAAGCACATGCTGTACAGCGCAGAAAGTCCGGCGAGCCATATATTATTCATCCTATTGGTGTTGCAAGCATTTTAGCTCAGCTGCAAATGGATGATAAAACATTGGCAGCAGCTTTCCTGCACGATGTGGTAGAGGATACCGACTATACGCTTGAAGATATTAAAGAAAGATTTGGTGTCGTAGTTGCTAATTTGGTGGACGGTGTTACTAAATTAGGTAAGATTGAATATATCTCTAAAGAAGACCGCCAGATAGAAAATTACCGCAAAATGTTTTTAGCTATGGCCAGGGACATCCGTGTTGTTTTGATTAAGCTGGCTGATAGACTGCATAATATGCGTACTATGAAATATATGCCGGTGCATAAACAGCAGTCTATTTCCCGTGAGACATTGGAAATTTATGCTCCTCTGGCACATAGATTAGGTATTTATACTATTAAATGGGAGCTTGAAGATTTAGCTTTCCGTTATATGGAGCCGGATATTTATTATAATCTGGTAGAACAGGTAAAGATTAAACGCCGTGAACGCGAAGCAATGATTAACGAAGCAATGGCGGAAATGAAGGAAAGCCTGGAAAAAGCTAATATTAAGTGCGAAATTCAAGGTCGTCCTAAGAATTTTTACAGCATTCATAAAAAAATGCTGCGTGACCATAAAGAACTTAATGAAATATATGATCTTTTAGCCATCAGGGTGCTGGTAGATACGGTAAAAGACTGCTATGGAACGCTTGGTATTGTGCATAGTATGTGGCGTCCTATTCCCGGACGTTTTAAAGACTATGTAGCGGTACCGAAATCTAATATGTATCAGTCTCTGCATACGACAGTACTTTCTACTGGTGGTCAGCCGCTGGAAATTCAAATCCGTACTTTTGAGATGCATCGTATTTCTGAATATGGTATCGCTGCGCATTGGCGCTATAAAGAAAGCGGCGGCAGCAAGCCTGCTTCTCAAAGCAGTACTGATAAGGGATTTGATGCCAAACTTTCTTGGCTGAGACAGCTGTTGGAATGGCATCAGGATATGAATGATTCCCGTGACTTTGTCAATACAGTCAAGATGGATATCTTTGCTGATGAAGTATTTGTATTTACGCCCAGAGGTGACGTAATTGACTTGCCCGTTGGCAGTGTTCCTATTGATTTTGCTTATCGTATTCATACTGATGTAGGTAACCGCTGTGTTGGTGCTAAAGTTAACGGGCGCATAGTTCCGCTTGACTTCAAACTGAGCAACGGTGATATAGTTGAAGTTATTACCTCCAAGCAATCTAGCGGCCCAAGCCGTGACTGGCTGAATATTGTCGGGTCTTCTGATACCCGTAATAAGATTAAAGGCTGGTTCAAGAAAGAACGCCGCGAAGAAAATATTATTAAAGGCCGTGAAATGCTGGAAAAAGAAGCCAAGAGACTTGGTTATGACCCGAAGGTATTGGCACGACCGGAAAAACTTAAAGAAGCAGGAACTAAACTGCGCATTGACAGCGATGAAAATTTATTGGCTGCTTTAGGATATGGTGGGGTTACTTTAAATTCTGTTATATCTAAATTAGTCGAGATATACAAGAAAGATCAGAAGCTTAACACAACTAAAGATTTATCGGAACTGCTGGCAGAGCTGAAGCCAAGAAAGTCCAAAGCCAAAGCAAGTCATGGTATACTGGTTAAAGGTGAAGAGGGCATCATGGTTAAGCTGGCGCGCTGCTGCAATCCTATTCCCGGTGATCCGGTTATAGGCTACATTACTCGCGGCAGTGGTGTTTCTGTACATAGAGCAGACTGTCCGAATGTTTTAAGCAATAATCCTGACGAGCAGAGCCGTTTGATTGAAGTTTCCTGGGATGTTGGCATTGATTCGGTTTATAAGGTAAATATTGTTATTACTTCTGTAAATCGTCCCGGTATGATGGCTGATATTATGATGGCTACCAGTGAAGCTAAGCTTAACATTTTCTCATTGAATTGCCGTACTGATAAAAATAAAGTTGCTACTACACATATCGGACTTGATATCAGCAGCCTTGAGCAGTTAGAATATATTATGAACCGTATACGCCGCATGAAGGGTGTTTACAGTGTAGAACGCGTTGTAGCAAACTTTAACGGCAATAACGGAGGTAAGAAATGAGAGCAGTTGTACAGCGTGTAGATAAAGCGAAAGTAACAGTTGATGGAAAAATCGTAGGTGAAATCAGCAGAGGGTTGATGGTTCTTGTAGGTGTTGTAGAAGGCGATACTGAAAAGGATGTACAATATCTTGCTGATAAAGTTACCGGTTTGCGCATTTTTGAAGATGAAGCTGAAAAAATGAATTTATCAGTCAAAGACATAGGCGGAGAAATTTTGAGTGTTTCTCAGTTTACGCTATACGGTGACTGTCGCAAAGGGAAAAGACCTTCTTTCGATAAAGCTGCAAAGCCAGAAACTGCTATCGTTTTGTATGAAAAATTTAATGAATTATGCAGGCAGCAAAATATAAAAGTCGAAACAGGTGTTTTTGGCGCGCATATGTTAGTTGAGCTTGCCAATAATGGTCCTGTAACGATTCTGCTGGACAGCAGTAAGATGTTCTGACGAGGAGGATTTATGAAAATATATAAATTAGAGGTAGGCATGCTTGCTACCAACTGCTATATTGCAGTAAATGAAGAATTAAAGGAAGGCGTGATTGTCGATCCGGGCGGTGATGCTGATAAAATATTGGAAGCCGTAACAAAATTAGGCATTACTGTTAAAGCTATCTTCATTACCCATGGGCATAGCGACCATATTATGGCGTTAAATGAAGTTAGAAAGGCTACAGGTGCTCCTGTATATGTCAGCAGCGAAGATGCTGATATGCTTACAAGAGCAGATCGTAATCTTTCTATTTACATGTCTAATGGTTTGGAATGTGCTGCAGCTGAAAATCTGTTTAAAGATGGTGATGTTGTAGAAGCTGCCGGCATGCAGTTTAAGGTTTATGCTACACCGGGCCATACTAAAGGCGGTGTTTGTCTGCAAGTAGAAGATACAGTATTTTGCGGAGATACAGTATTTTGTGAATCCATTGGCCGTACCGATTTACCGGGCGGAAGCTATAAGGAAATATTACAGTCAATAAAAAATAAAATTTTGGTGTTGGATGATGCGACGAAGCTTTTGCCGGGCCATGGTCCTGCTACAACTGTAGGTTGGGAACGCCGCAGAAACCCTTTCTTACAATAAATCATGTTTAAATACTGGCCTTATATCAAAACAAGTACATTTTTTAAATTGCTGGTAACAGCTGCGGTGTCCTTTATTCTTTATCAGATGGCAGTTTTTCTTCTGCCGTTGTTTTTAGCTATCGGTATGGCTTTTGCCTTATACCCGATTGTTAATCTGATTGCTAAGATCAAAGTAGGACAGGGTACGATACATTTATCACGTGTTGTTGCCATTGCTTTAGCCTTTGTTACTTTTGGTATCTTTGTACTGGTAACTATAGGTTTTATTATTCTGCCGCTTTTTGGTCAGATTAATGAGCTTTTAGTTCAGTTACCGGTGTTTATGACTAAAGCAGAAGCTAATAATCTGAATATATTTTTCGATGGCAGTGGTAAATATCCGCAGCTGCCTTCAACCTTCGGCATGCTGCTGGATGAAATTGTCAACTGGGCGATGATTTTTGTCAGCAATATTTTGAAGAATTTGCTGCATTCCAGTATTGATATTATTAAGAATCTGGTAGGATTGGTAGTTGTACCGTTCTTGTCATTCTACTTTTTAAAAGATTGGCGTGAACTGCGTTTAATGGTAATAAACCTTTTCAATTATGATGCGCAGGAAAAAGCTGCACATGTAATTGATGAAATAGGACGTACTTTGAGTGCTTATATTCAAGGCTTAGGTAAGCTGAGCCTGATTGCCGGTATCAGTATTACTTTGGGAACTTTAAGCTTAGGTGTTGATTTTCCTTTGGTTTTAGGCTTTTTAGCTATGCTGGCTGAAACTGTACCTGTAGTAGGACCTATGGTGGGTGCCGTGCCTGCAATCTTTATTGCTTATGGTCAATCAAGCACTAATGCTTTTTATGTTGCATTGTTTTATATAATATTCTATCAATTTGACGCCAACTTTATCATGCCTAAGATTATGGGCCAGAAAATTGACTTGCATCCTGTTGTTTTGATTATCAGCTTACTGATTGGTGCAAAGCTGTTTGGTATTTTGGGTATGCTGTTTGCGGTGCCGGTAGCTGCTGTTTATCGTGTATTATATAAAGAATTATGGCATGACGGAGAGCAGGCAGTGAAAAAATGAAAACTTTTAAACTTATACATGATTTGAATTTTGATGTGACGCGGTCAGTACATGACATGGCCGCGTTATTTGCTTATTTTCCTGAACGTAACAGCAATACTGTTTTGAGAATATGTTATGCTGAAAATAGCTGCCGAGCGATTTTGCAAATACCTGAACAAGAGTTGTGCAGCAGTGCGTTTTTCTGTGACAGTGATATCAGCGGTGAAGTAACACGCTGTATTAAACTGGCGGTGCTGGATGTTTTCGCAAAGCTTACCGGAGAAAAACCATATTTGCCTTGGGGTATATTAACAGGCGTGCGTCCGGGTAAGCTGGCTCATAAGCTGATAGATATTGGTTTAGCTGCAGAAGATTTACCTGAGTATCTGCAGGCAAAATATCTGCTGCCGTTAGAGCAGGGCAGGCTGCTTAGAGATATATGTATACTGCAGGATAAAGTATTGCCAGATCGTAAGGCTGTGGGCATTTATATTGGTATTCCGTTTTGCCCCAGTAAGTGTACATATTGTTCCTTTCCTTCCGGTATTGTGCCGCAGGATGAAGAAAGTCAGCAAAACTTTCTGAATTTCATTGAACAAGATATAGATAATGTGGTAAAATTAATAAGTATGTATAGTTTAAATATTTCTTCTTTGTATATCGGCGGCGGAACTCCGACGAGTTTAAAGGAGAAAGTATTTGTCAGACTTATGGATTTAGCTGCTAAAAAATTGCTTTTGCCATCAGTGCAGGAATTTACTGTAGAGGCTGGCAGACCGGATTGTTTCAGTGCAGAAAAACTACGCATGATGGAAGCCGCCGGAGTAAATCGCATCAGTGTAAATCCACAGACATTGCATGATAAAACATTGCAGCTGATAGGCAGAAAACATAGTGCAGCTGATTTTTATCAGGCTTATGAGATGGCTGCTAACAGTTCTATTCCGATTATTAACACTGATTTAATAGTTGGGCTGCCAGGAGAAACAGCAGCGGAGATAGAATATTCCATAGGCGAAATTGCTAGGCTAAAGCCGCAGAATATTACCATACATACGCTTACCTTAAAAAAAGGTGCTGAAATGTTCGGCAGCAAGCTTACTCTGCCAGCACTGCAGGCAGAAAAAGTACTTGCTAAGGGGGCACAAATTGTTTCTGAGATAGGTATGAAGCCCTATTATTTGTACAGACAGCATTATATGCTGGGTCAGCTGGCTAATGTAGGCTATGCTTTGCCGGGAACAGAGAGCATTTATAATATTCAGATGATGGAGGAACGGCACACGGTAATCGGAATAGGGCCTTCTTCGGCTACTAAGGTACCGCTGCAGGATGGACATCATCTGCATAAACTGAATATGCCTAAAAATATTGCAACATATACAGAAAATATACAGCAGCTTTCGGAAAAACGCCGAATGCTGTTTGAACAATAAAGGGGGATGAAGCATGCTGACAACTGCGCCGAGAGGCACTAAAGATATCATGCCCGCAGATGTTAAAGCGTGGCGTTATCTGGAAGAAACCATGCGCAAAATATGTGCGCAGTATGGTTACAAGGAAATCAGAACTCCGGTTTTTGAGCATACAGAGCTGTTTTTGCGCGGTATTGGTGAAACTACTGATGTAGTTGAAAAGGAAATGTATACCTTTAATGACCGCGGCAACAGAAGTATTACTCTGCGTCCGGAAAATACAGCATCAGCTGTGCGCGCTTATATTGAGCATAAGCTTTATGCTGAGCCTGCGCCTACTAAGCTTTTTTATATCGGACCGATGTTCAGATATGACCGTCCGCAGGCTGGTCGTTATCGTCAGTTCCATCAATTCGGTATTGAAGCTTTAGGTGTACAGGGGCCGAATATTGATGCAGAAATTATCTTACTTGCAGTACAGATTCTGCAAAGCCTTGGTTTAAAAGATTTGAAATTAAAGATCAATTCTGTGGGTTGCCCTAAATGCAGACCGCTGCATCGCGAAAAATTGCAGGAATTTTTTAAACCGCATTTTGATGAACTGTGTAAGGATTGCCAGTCTCGCTATGACAGAAATCCGCTGCGTTTATTAGACTGCAAAAATCCGCATTGTCAGGAACTTGGTGCAGGAGCTCCCAGTTTGGAAGAATGTCTGTGCGATGAATGCAGAGAGCATTTTGAAGGCTTGAAACAGCTTTTGACTGCTGCCGGTATTGAGTACGAGGTTGACCATAATCTGGTTCGCGGCCTTGATTACTATACAAAGACTGCTTTTGAAATTCAGTATAAGCCGCTTGGTGCACAAAGTGCTGTTTGCGGCGGCGGCCGTTATGATGGACTGATTGAGGAAGTAGGCGGGCCTGCTACTCCTGGTATTGGATTTGCAATGGGCATGGAACGTGTATTGCTTGCTTTGGAAAGTCAGAATCTGCTTCCTGATGTACAGGAGGCAATGGACGTTTTTGCTGTTTGCCCCAATCAGGAATATTTCCCGACAGTATTTAAGACTGTTATTGATTTGCGCCGTGCCGGACTGAAAGCTGAGTTTGATTTTCAGGGCCGCAGCATGAAGGCTCAAATGAAGCAGGCTAACAGAGTTAATGCAAAATATGTGCTGATTTTCGGTGAGGATGAATTCGCCCGCGGGCAGGTTGTACTGCGTAATATGTCTACCAGCGAGCAGAAAGAAATCGCCATTACAGATATAATCACAAATTTACAAACAGAGGTGTAACAAACATGACTAATCAAAAACGCAGTCATCACTGCGGAGTACTTGGCAAAGACATGGCAGGTCAGCATGTAATTCTTTGCGGTTGGGTTTCCAAACGCCGTGACCATGGCGGACTGATTTTTATCGACCTGCGTGACCGCAGCGGTATCGTACAGATTGTTGTCGATCCTGATACTGCAGGCTGCAGCTTTAAAACTGCTGAAGATATCCGCAACGAATATGTTATCAAAGTAAGCGGTACTGTACGTATGCGTGATGAAGCAACCGTTAATGCCAATATTGCAACCGGTATGATTGAAGTTATGGCAGAAGAAATTGAAGTATTGAATTCTGCTAAAACTCCGCCGTTCTATATTCAGGACAATATTGATACTGATGAAAACCTGCGTCTGAAATATCGTTATCTTGATCTGCGCCGTCCTGAAATGCAGCGCAATCTGATTCTGCGTCATAAAGTAACCAAGCTGATGCGTGATTACCTTGACAGCAGAGATTTTCTGGAAATTGAAACTCCGATGCTCACTAAGAGTACTCCGGAAGGTGCACGTGACTATCTCGTGCCGAGCCGCGTAAACCCCGGTAAATTCTATGCACTGCCGCAATCTCCGCAGATTTTTAAACAGCTGCTGATGGTAGCAGGTATGGAAAGATACTTCCAGATTGCTCGTTGCTTCCGTGATGAAGACCTGCGTGCTGACCGTCAACCGGAATTCACTCAACTGGATATGGAAATGTCCTTTATGGAAGTTGATGAAATCCTTGAATTGATGGAAGGCCTCATCGCTTATATTTTTGAAGGTGCGCTTGGCAAAAAAATCCAAGTTCCGTTCCAACGCCTTACCTGGGATGAAGCTATGGATCGTTATGGCAGTGACAAACCGGACCTGCGCTTCGGTATGGAACTGATTAATATGGTTGAAGCAGTAAAAGATTCTGACTTCAAAGTTTTCAATACCATTATTGAAAACGGCGGCATTGTAAAAGCTATCAATGTTAAAGGCTATGCAGCTATTCCGCGCCGTGAATTAGATGGATTAGTTGATTTTGTAGGCATTTACGGAGCTAAAGGTCTTGCTTGGATGCAAATTCAGGAAGATGGCAGCGTAAAATCTCCTATTGCTAAATTCTTCAGCGAAGCACATCTGGCAAACATCCTGAAAACTGCTGCTGCTGAACCGGGCGACTTGCTGCTGTTTGTAGCAGATAAACCGGCTGTTGTAGCTCAGGCTTTAGGTGCACTGCGTATCGAAATGGCAAAACGCCGTAACCTTATCGACCATGATGCACTGGCATTTACCTGGGTTGTTAACTTCCCGATGTTTGAATATGATGAAGAAGAAAAACGTTATGTTGCTATGCATCATCCGTTTACTGCTCCTCGTGATGAAGATCTGCCGCTGCTGCAGACTGATCCGGGCAAAGTTTACGCTAAAGCTTACGACATGGTACTTAACGGTACTGAAATCGGCGGCGGTTCTATCCGTATTCATCGTCGTGATGTACAAAAACAAGTATTCTCTGCTATCGGTCTTACCGACGAACAGGCAGCAGAAAAATTTGGCTTCATGATGAATGCGTTTGAATATGGTGCTCCGCCTCACGGAGGACTGGCATTCGGCCTTGATCGTTTGATTATGATTATGGCACAGCGCGATTCTATTCGTGACGTTATTGCTTTCCCGAAAACTCAAAGTGCTGCCTGCCTCATGACTCAGGCACCTAATGATGTTGACGAGAAACAGCTGCGTGAACTGCATATAAAAACCAGCCTGCTGAACAAAAAAGAAAACAAATAATTTTGAAAAAATAAAGCGGAAGCGTTGAAAAACGCTTCCGTTTTTGTTATTATAAGTATGTCAAATAAAGCTATTGTTAACTATCGCCCTGCGATGTACGTTACTTTGCTCCACAGGTTTTGAGCCAACACTCTAACCTAGGGAGCCTGATACTCTTCCTGTTTGAAAACACGCCTCCGTTGAGTGGACGTTTGAGAGAGGAAGGAAGGCACCCACCTGCACATGCAGGTTCAAAACATGGAGCTGGACGGCATTGTGGGGATTAGTTTTTTAGGAGTAAAAATGGATTTATCCAGAATAAATTATGTGATTGGTGCTGATGCTGTCAAAATTTTAAATAACTCTCATGTTGCTGTAGCAGGTCTTGGCGGAGTAGGTTCTTATGTTGCTGAAGCACTTGCCAGAAGCGGCATTGGCAGCTTAACCCTGATTGATGCTGACATTGTGGAAGCAAGTAATATTAACCGGCAGCTGCCAGCTTTACAGTCTACAATGGGAAGATATAAGACTGAGATTGTAGCGGCAAGAATTAACGATATAAATCCTCAGTGTCAGATAAATCTGCACAGTGAATTTTATCGGCCGGGAAGTTTTGAGCAATTTTTTGCAGGCAACATAGATTTTGTTGCAGATGCAATTGATTCTACAGCATCAAAAATCGATTTATTGCGAGAATGCTACCAAAGAAATATTCCTGTTATATCTTCAATGGGGACTGGCAATAAATTAGAGCCGGACAAGCTTTTACTTGCGGATATCAGTAAGACGCATACCTGTCCATTGGCAAAAACTGTAAGAAAGCAGCTGCGTCAGGCAGGAATAGAGAAAGGTATTATGACTGTTTTTTCACAGGAAAATCCGGTTTATGCTTCAAGAGAGGCCGTACCGGGAAGTATGGTATTTGTTCCTGCCAGTGCTGGCCTGTTGATGGCGTCGTATATTGTTCGTAAATTGATTGGCAAGGCTTGAACGATGATTTTATAACCGTCTGAAAAGGCGGTTTTTTTATACAGAAATGTTATTACATAAAATAACGGGGAGGAAGTATGGAAAGCTTATTTAGCGGTGGAGGATATGTACATAAGCCGTTGGCTGACAGGATGCGGCCTGAAAAGCTGAGCGATTTTGTAGGACAGGAAAATGCTGTTGGCAGCGGTAGTCCTTTGCGCAGAATGATTGAAAGAGATATGCTGCAGTCAGTACTGTTTTATGGGCCGCCGGGTACTGGTAAGACTACCTTGGCAAGAGTGATTGCCAATATGACCGGTGAGCAGTTTGTGGCAGTTAATGCTGTTTCTTCCGGTGTACCGGAACTTAGAAAGCTGATTGCCAAGGCACAGGATTTGCAGCGCAGCGGTTTAGGAAGAACGATTGTATTTATTGACGAAATACATCGCTTTAATAAGGCTCAGCAGGATGTACTGCTTCCTTATGTGGAAAATGGAACAATTATTTTAATTGGTGCAACTACGGAAAACCCTTTCTTTGAGATAAATTCTCCGCTGCTTTCACGTATGAAGGTAATTCGGCTGGAAAAACTGCAGCCGGTGCATATTAAGAAAATTCTGCAGCGGGCTGTAGCTGATAGGGACAAGGGATTTGGCGGCAGCTTTACAGTTGATGATGATGTGCTGGATATTTTAGCTGATTTTGCAGCAGGTGATGCCAGAAGTGCATTGAATTTGCTGGAACAGGCTGAGTTTATGCTGCCGGAAAACGGAGTAAGGCATCTGACTGTGGAGGTGCTGCACAGCGTTATTGGCACTGCTATGCAGCGTTATGATAAAAAAGGTGATCAGCATTACGATATTATTTCTGCCTTTATCAAAAGTATGCGCGGCAGTGATGCTGATGCGGCTTTGCATTATCTGGCAAGGATGATTGCAGGTGGAGAAGATTTGCGTTTCATTGCAAGGCGTATCGTTATTTGTGCCGCTGAAGATGTCGGGCTTGCTGATCCTAATGCTCTTGTAGTAGCTAATGCAGCAGCGCAGGCTGCTGATTTTGTTGGTTTTCCTGAGGCGCAGATTCCTTTGGCAGAGGCGGTTTGCTATATTGCCAAAGCACCTAAAAGCAATACTGCCTATGTAGGTATTGCTGAGGCCATGCAGGATGTAAAAAATAAAAACTGCGGCAGTGTCCCCAAGCATCTGCGTGATGCGCATTATCCGGGGGCGCAGGCTTTAGGTCATGGCTTAGATTACAAATATCCTCACAGCTATCCTGGCGGATGGGTTAAGCAGCAATATCTGCCGGATGAACTGATTGGAGCTTGTTATTATCGTCCTTCCGGCAATGGACAGGATGTAGATAAAAGCAGAAATCAGCAGAACTGACAAGCCGTTTTAAGGTAAGAAAAGGCTACAGTGATTTGACTTTCAGTAGTAAAAATTATATAATTTTTTTATGTGTAATCAGAATATTTAGGCAAGCTGCCTGACCGGGACGGCTTCCCAAATAAATTTGTTTGAAGGAGAGAATGAATATTATGAAATATATGACCGGCAATGAGATTCGGGAAAAGTTTCTTAAATTCTTCCAGGATCGCGGACATCTTATGCTGCCCAGTGCTTCTCTGATTCCGCAGGATGATCCTACTTTGTTGATTATTGGTGCAGGCATGGCACCGTTTAAACCGTTTTTTACTGGCAAGATGAAACCGCCTTCTCCGCGTATCACTACCTGCCAAAAATGCGTACGTACCGGCGATATTGAAAATGTAGGCCGCACTGCACGCCACCATACTTATTTTGAAATGCTGGGTAACTTCTCTTTTGGCGATTACTTTAAAAAAGAAGTAATTCCCTGGAGCTGGGAATTTATTACCAAAGAACTCGGCATTCCTGCTGAAAAATTGTGGATTACCATTCATACTGAAGATGATGAAGCTTTTGACATCTGGCATAATGTTGTTGGTGTACCTGCAGAACGCATCGTACGTTTGGAAGAAAACTTCTGGGAAATCGGCAGCGGTCCGTGCGGTCCGTGCTCTGAAATCCATGTTGATTTGGGTGAAGAACGCGGCTGTGGCAAACCTACCTGCGCTGTAGGCTGTGACTGCGATCGTTTCCTGGAAATCTGGAATCTGGTATTTACTCAATATAACCAAAATGAAGATGGTACTTATTCTCCGCTGAAAAATAAAAACATTGACACTGGTGCTGGATTAGAGCGTTTGGCTTCCGTTATTCAAGGCAAGCCTTCCAACTTTGAAACAGACCTTATCTTCCCGATTATCGAATATGCAGCAAAAGTTGCCGGAGTAGAGTACGGTAAAGATAAAAAGACAGATGTATCTTTGAAAGTTATTGCTGACCATGCACGCAGCATGACCTTCATGATTGGCGATGGTATTCTGCCGTCCAATGAAGGCCGCGGCTATGTATTGCGCCGTATTCTGCGCCGTGCCGTACGTCATGGCCGTTTAATCGGTATTAACAGCATGTTCCTTGCCGGTGCTGTAGATGTAGTAATCAGCATGTTTGGCCATATTTATACTAATCTGGCTGAAAAACGCGAATACATCCAGAAAGTTATTGAAATGGAAGAAACCAGCTTCCTGCGTACTTTGAAGCAGGGCAGTGAACTGCTTAACGAAGAAATTGCTAAGCTAAAAGCTTCCGGTGAAACCGTTTTAGACGGCGCTACTGCTTTTAAACTGAATGATACCTTTGGCTTCCCGTGGGAACTGACTGCTGAAATTCTGGAAGAGCAAGGGCTTACCATGGATAAAGAAGGCTTTGATGCAGCTCTTGAAGTACAGCGTAAAATGGCACGTGATGCCCGCGATGATAAAACCGGCCGTCCGGTTATTTACAATACCCGTGGTATTGACATTGCCGGTCTGAAAGTTGATGAAGCAGCTAAAGCAGGCAAGATTATAAAACTGTATCCTGCTCATGATGCACAGCCGGTAGAAAATGCTGCTGACGGACAGGAAGTAGCTGTTATCTGTGATGTTACTGCTTTCCATGCTGAAGGCGGCGGACAGTTAGGTGATATCGGAAGAATTATTGCGCCTACCGGTGTTATCGACGTTACTGTAACTAAAAAACTGCCTGATGGAGCAACTATCATGGTAGGTATCGTAGCAGAAGGTACTGTTGCAGTTGATGAAGCTGTAAGCTTTGAAGTTAATACCAATCGTAAAAATGATATTGCACGTAACCATACTGCAACTCATTTGTTGCATGCAGCTTTGAAACAGGTACTTGGTTCTCATGTTAACCAGGCAGGCAGCTATGTAGGTCCTGACCGTCTGCGTTTTGACTTCTCTCATTTCTCTCAGGTAACTGAAGAAGAATTGCAGCAGGTAGAAGCTATTGTAAACGAACAGATTTTGGCAGCTAAAGATGTTCAGATTGAAGAACTGCCTATTGAAGAAGCTAAAAAACGCGGTGCAACTGCTTTATTTGGCGAAAAATATGGTAATATTGTACGTGTAGTAACAGTTCCGTCCTTCTCTATGGAATTCTGCGGCGGCAGTCATGTTACTAATACTGCTCAAATCGGCATGTTCAAGATTATTTCTGAAGCCAGCAGCGGTGCAGGCGTTCGCCGTATCGAAGCTGTAACCGGTCATGGTGCAGTTGCTTATGTTAACGAAACAGAAGCTATGCTTAAAGGTCTTGCTGCAGAACTGAAATGCCGCGTACATGATGTTCCTGCTCGTCTGGAAGCATTGCAGGCAGAACTTAAAGCTGCACAGAAGAAGGCTGATGAGCTGGCAGGCGAAATTGCCAAAGCTCAGGTTAGCGACGTATCTGATAAAGTACGTGAACTGAAAGGTGTACCAGCTCTGGTACAGCAGGTAAATGTAGACAGCATTGATGCTTTGAGAAATCTTGGTGACCAGATGCGTGACAAGATAGGCGGCGTAGTTGTACTGGCTGCTCTTATGGATGGCGGCAAAATCAGTATTTTGACTATGGCTACCAAAGATGCAGTTGCTAAAGGCGCACATGCAGGCAACATCGTTAAAGCTGTTGCTAAGATTTGCGGCGGCGGCGGCGGCGGTCGTCCTGATATGGCACAGGCTGGCGGTAAAGATGCTTCTAAACTGGCAGAAGCACTTGATGCAGCTTGGGGTATTATCGAAGAACAAATAAAATAAATATGTAAAAGGCACTCATTAGAGTGCCTTTTATTATAATAGTTGTTAATAATTTGTGTAACAGGCTACATTATACTGCTTTTTGTGTTACAATAAGTTTAAAGCTTATCTTGAAGTAGTTTGAATTTAAAGGGGGTCACAAAGATGACAGAAATATCACAGGAAACAATGATGTTCAGACGTCAACCGGAGAAAAAAGAAGTTGCCGATACTATCAGAGAGGTATATGCTGCACTGGAAGCAAAGGGTTATAATCCTGTTGATCAGCTGGCAGGTTATCTACTCAGCGGCGACCCTACCTATATTACCAGTTATGATGATGCCAGAACTAAACTGCGCCGTCATGAACGCTATGAACTGATTGAAGAGCTGGTAATCAGTTATCTGAAAAATATTAAAAAGTAAGGAGCAGATATATGCGAGCAATGTCGTTAGACGTTGGTACAAAAACAATTGGTGTGGCTGCAAGCGATTTAATGATGATGATTGCCGGCGGAGTAGAGACTATCAGAAGAACAAGTCCGCAAAAGGATTTTGAACGTCTTACTCAGCTTGTTAAAGAGTATGAGGTAGACACTTTGGTAGTTGGCTATCCTAAAAACATGAATGGTTCTGTTGGGGAACGTGCACAGATGTGCGAAGTGTTTGCTGAAGAACTGCGGCAGCATTTTCCGGATGTAAAAGTAGTATTGTGGGATGAACGCCTTTCTACCGTAGCAGCAGAAAAAGTGCTGGTAGATGCTGATATGCGCCGTAAAAAACGCCGTCAGGTTATTGATATGATGGCAGCGGTTGTAATCCTGCAGAATTATTTGGACAGCAGGCAGCTGCGTGTTTGAGCAAAGGCAGTCAAATTTCATGTATTTTGTAAATAAATTGACAGAAACTGCAGGCATATTATAAAATAAGACATACAAAATTTATTAAAGGGGTGCCATAATGGAAAAAGACATTCAAAATAAAGATATCGAAGCAATGGCTGACGAAGAAATGCTTGATAATGTAGTTGTTATTACTGACGAAGAAGGCAATGAATTTTACTACGTTGAGGAAATGGTTATTCCTGTAGGCGATAAGAATTTTGCTATCCTCGTAGGTATTAACGAAGATGAATGCGGCTGTGAAGATGAAGCTTGCCATTGTCATGAACATGACGATGATGAAGAAGATAATGTAATCATCGCTCGCATTGATTTTGATGAAAACGGCGAACCTGTATACCTCGGACCTACTGATGAGGAATTTGAAGCAGTTAAAGCCGAATATGAGAAATTAGCTGAATCCTGGGACGAAGAATAAGAAATGCCGGACTTAGGTCCGGTATTTTTTTGCTGGATAGATAGATAGATGAAGACATTTTTAACGAAACAAATAGAAAGAATGAAGGCTAATCCCCGTAATACAGTTATCGGCTTGTTAATAGTAGTGCTGATAATTTTTGTCAATACGCTGAGTATTATGGGAAATAACAAAAATTTTGCCGGCAAAGGGCATAAGCTGGTAACTGTAAGTCAGGGAATGACTGCCGGTGAAATTGCGGAGCTTTTGCATAAGGAAAAACTGGTACAGCACCCTGATATATTTCTTATAGAAGCGCGGTTAAAAGGACTTGGCAGCAAGCTGCAGGCCGGAACATATAAAATTGACTGCGGCGCAAGTAATGGAGAGATTGTTTCTGTTCTTGCCAGCGGTAAGATTTTGCAGAATACCTTTACTGTACCGGAAGGATATAATGTAGTAAAAACTGCTCATAAGCTGGAGGCAGAAGGTCTTGGCAATGCAGAAAAATTTATGAGTGCTGCCAAAGATTATGCTCCTTATGAATATATGCAGACAGATAATCCTTATGTTGTTTTTAAAGCAGAAGGATTTTTGTTTCCTGCAACATATGAAATACCTGCCCAAGCCAGTGAAGAAGAGATTCTGCAGCTGATGGTCAAACAGTTTAATACAGAAATGCAGCAGGGCGGATTCCTCAAGACAACAGAAGAAGCAGGTCTTAAACTGCGTGATGTAGTAAATCTGGCTGCGATGGTTGAATTAGAAGCAGTATTTCCGGAAGAACAACCGCGTATTGCCGGTGTATTTCTTAAACGTTTGGATATTGGGATGCCTATTCAGTCTGATACTACGATACAGTATATTCTTGGTGCTCAGAAAGAAGTAATAACCTTCAAAGATACGGAGATAGACAATCCTTATAATACTTATAAAAACATGGGACTGCCGCCCGGACCGATAGCAAGTCCTGGGATGAGTTCTATCAAGGCTGTACTGACACCTGAACAAACAGATTATCTGTATTTTGTGGCAGAAAAAGACGGACATCATTATTTTTCTAAAACTTATGATGAACATTTGCAGGCAATAGAAAAAATACATGGAGAAAGTTAAATGACAAGACTTATACAAAAACCGGAGCTGCTTGCTCCGGCAGGAAATATGGAAAAAGGGAAAATGGCTCTGCTTTACGGTGCAGACGCTATCTATCTTGGCGGAAAGATGTTTGGACTGAGAGCTTTTGCCAACAATTTTTCTTTGGCAGAGATTGCTGAAATTACAGCTTTTGCTCACAGTCTGAATAAAAAGGTTTATGTTACCGTTAATATTTTTGCTCATAATGAAGATATTGATAAGCTGCCGGCATATTTAAAAGAATTGGCTGCGGCTAAGGTTGATGCGCTGCTGATTTCTGACTTAGGTGTATGGCAGACTGCCAGAGAAACTGTGCCGGAAATGGAACTGCATGTAAGTACGCAGGCTAATACAACTAACTATGCAGCAGTTAAAGCATGGCAGGCTCTTGGGGCTGCAAGAGTGGTTTTGGCGCGAGAACTTTCTTTGCAGGAAATTGCTGAGATTGGTGCTAATACAGATGTAGAGCTGGAAGCTTTCGTTCACGGAGCAATGTGCATTTCTTATTCCGGACGCTGTCTGCTGAGCAGCTATTTAACAGGCAGAGACGGTAACCGTGGTGCCTGTGCGCAGGCTTGCCGCTGGGAATATACTCTGAGTGAGAAAAACAGACCTGGTGAAAACTTTGATATCCAGGAAGATGAACGCGGAACTTATATCATGAATTCCCGTGATTTATGTCTCATTGATTGTCTGCCGGAACTGATGCGTGCCGGTATCAGCAGCCTTAAAATTGAAGGCCGTATGAAGAGCGTGCACTATGTTGCAACCGTAGTAAGTGTTTATCGTAAGGCTATTGATAAATGTTTTGCTGATATGGCTAATTATAAAGTTGAGGATGCTTGGCGAGAAGAATTAAACAAGGTTTCTCATCGTCCTTATACTACTGGTTTTGCAGTACAAAAGCCAGGCAGCGAAGGGCAGGTATATTCCACTTCCAGCTATGAACAGACGCATGATTTTGTTGGCTTAGTGCTTGACTACGATGCAGAAACTTGCCGTGCTTTTATAGAACAGCGCAATAATGTCAAAGAGGGCGAGCTTTTAGAAGTGCTTATGCCTGATGGTGAGCTGTTTGAACTTGAACTGCAGGATATGCGAGATCAGGATGGCCTTGCTATAAGCTGTGCTCCTCATGCGCAGCAGAAGTTTTCCATACAAACTAAGCGGCAGCTTTTGCCTAATTCATTGCTGCGGAGAAAGATACAATGAGTGAAGGTCGAAGTATTATTTATGCTCAAGTAGAACCGGCTCGAATTGCCGATGTTAACTGGATTATGGAAGGCTATGAACATTTGGGACTGGTTGGCACTGTAGATGGCAAAGCTGGCATAGTGAAATTCTATGTTACGCCGGATACCTGGGATGATGTACTGGAAATTTTGGAAAATATGCCGTTCCGGGTAGAAATTCTTGAAAGTTTTACAGATGAGTGGTAAAATAGGGAAGGAATTTATAGCTTTTATAACAGTTTGAATCGGGGTAATAAGTATGACGCGTATTAATAAAGTCTGGGAAGTTATGGTAAAAGAGCAGCTGGACTGCGTCATCATCAAGGATGTTACTACTATCCGTTATCTTACTGGTTTCAGCGGCGATTCCAGCTTGCTTTATATTGACCGTATTAAAGGTGTATTGATTACCGATGGCAGATATACTGAGCAGGCAAAAAATGAAATGAAGTTATTCCAGGTTTTGGAATATACTGGCAGTATTTGGGCTGCTGCAGCAGAGCTGGCGAAAAATGCTGAAGTAGTTGGCTTTGATGGCAACTGGTTTACTTATAATGATTATACGGAGCTGGAAGCATTGCTGGAAGGCAAATACCTGCGCAGTGTTGATTTCAGCAGTATACGTATGATTAAAGATAAGAAAGAACTGGATCTAATGCTGAAAGCGGCAAGTATTGCTGATGAAGCTTTTATCAAGCTGCTTGATGATATCAGACCTGGACGTACTGAACGTTCGCTGGCAGGCAGACTGGAATATTATATGCGTGCGTTGGGAAGTGAAAAAACTTCTTTTGACACCATTATTGCTTCCGGCAGCCGCAGTGCTTTGCCGCATGGTATGGCATCTGATAAGCCAGTAGAAATAGGCGACTTTATTACTTTTGATTTTGGTGCCGTATACTGTGGCTATCATTCAGATATGACCAGGACGGTAGTCCTTGGCATGGCAAATTCCTGGCATAAAGAGATTTATACTATTGTCGAAGAAGCTCAGCATAAGGGACTGAAAGCGGCGCGTGTAGGCATGACAGGCAGAGAACTTGACGCAGTTGTGCGTGACTGTATTGCTTCCTGCGGCTATGGCGATTATTTTGTACATGGTCTTGGACATGGTGTTGGTCTTGAAATCCATGAGATGCCAAATATAAATAAGCGAGGTAATACCTTGCTGAGTACAGGTATGGTCTTTACCATAGAACCTGGTATATACATTCCCGGCAAAGGCGGGGTTCGTATAGAAGATACTGTTGTTCTGACTGAGGAAGGGGCAAAAGCCTTGAACGGTGTCAAAAAACAGCTCATTGAAATTGTTTAAGACAAAGTAACAGGAGGGTTAATAATGATTTCTACTAACGAATTCAAAACAAACGTAACCGTTACCATTGATGGTGATGCTTGGCAGGTTGTTGAATTCCAGCATGTAAAACCTGGCAAAGGCGCAGCTTTTGTTCGTGCAAAAATGCGTAATCTGTGCACTGGCGCAGTAGTTGAACGTACCTTTAATGCAGGCGAACGTATGCCGAAAGCGCGCATTGACCGCCGCGAAATGCAATATCTGTATGAAAGCGACGGAATGTATGTATTCATGGATAATGAAACATACGAACAGACTGAACTGAGCAAAGAACAACTCGGTACTGCTCTGAACTTCCTGAAAGAAAACATGGATGTTAAAATCATGATTTATGAAGGCCGCGTACTCGGTGTAGATCTGCCGAATACTGTTGAGCTTACTGTAGTTGAAACTGACCCTGGTATCCGCGGCGATACCGCTACCGGCGGCAGCAAACCTGCTAAAATGGATACCGGTTATGTAGTAAAAGTTCCTCTGTTCATCAACGAAGGCGATGTACTTCGTATTGATACCAGAACCGGTGACTATATCGAACGTGCTTAATGCAGCAAACAGCAGCGATTTATCGCTGCTGTTTTTTTATACATTTTTACATGGAAGAAAAAATTATAATGTGCTATAATTATAAGATAAAAATCAAGGAAAATGTTTAATTTCATTAAATGCACAGGAGGTGTCTGTTATGGACGAGGAAAAAGTGCAAATGAATAAAAATACTGCCGATGAGCAAGAACAGCAGGATGTTCCGGAAGAGGTAGGCGATATCAGGGTTGCTGATGAGGTTATTTCCATTGTTGCCAGTCTGGCTGCACAGGAAGTACCTGGTGTGCTCAGTATGAGCGGTGGCCTGACGGATGGAATCAATCATTTTTTAGGCAAGGAAAATGCCTCGAAGGGTGTGCGTCTTAGCTTTGAAGGAAAACTGGTAAACGCCAGTGTATTCGTTAATATTGAATATGGCAGCAGTATTCCTGAGGTTGCTTTAGAAATACAGGAGAAAGTAAAAGATGCCATTGAAAAAATGACTGGCTATGAAGTGCAGTTCGTTGATGTACATGTTCAGGGTGTGGCAAAAAGAGAAAAAACTGATTTTGAAAAGGTTGCAGAAGATTTGAAAGCTTCTTTGGCTGAAGAAACAGCTGAAGATAGACATAAGAAATTCTTCGAGGAGGATTAAAAATTATGGGCATTCCTGACAGAATAATTTTAACTTTATATACCTTCTTAATGACGGTAGTATCTGTATTTTTAATTTTATGCAGTTTGAATGTCTTCCCTCAGAGAGTTATTATTGCTTTTATTGAGAGTATTCCGGGCAGCTGGTGGTATGTTGTCGGCGGTGTAATTATGCTTTCTGTCAGCATCAGGCTTTTATTTGCAGGTATTGGTGTTACCGGTGATAATTCTCTGAAAATCAGTGAAGGGCCTAATGGCAAGGTGCATGTAGGTAAGACTGCTATTGAAAATTATATTGCCGAGCTGGCACAGGAAATTTACGGTATCTATAATGTCAAAGTTATTGCCAAGCTGGAAGATGAAGGCATCTATGTCAGAATTAATGCTTCTATCGAGCCCGGTATCAACATTCCTGAAACTACAGGTGAAATTAAAGTTAATGTCAGAGACAGCATTAAAAAAGTTACAGGTATTGATGTTAAGGATATTGAAATTTTCTTTAAACAGATTAAATCTAAAGAAGAATAGGAGTGATAACTTATGTTCAATGAAATATTAGCTGATATTTGGAAAAATTATCGCGGACGTCTGTTGTGCTCTTTATTCGGTTTGTTTGTTGGTGTCATGTTTTTATGGCTGGGTTTTTTCAGAGCCCTGTTTTTAATCATCTGTATCGGTGCAGGCTTCTTTTTGGGCAATAAGCTGGACCGAAAAGAAGATTTGCTGGAATGGCTGGACAGATTGCTGCCGCCTGGATATCATAGATAGTATTTTAATTACAACAGAGAAAGAGGAAGATTCATGATTCGTAGAATTGCCAGAGAAATTGTATTACAAAGTTTATTTCAGATAGATTTTTCCGGATGTGATGCAGAGAGCGCTTTGGAAGCTTCTTTAGCAGAACATGAAGAAAAGGATGCTGCTAAGGCTAAGGCTTATGCAGAAAAAACCTTGCAGGGTGTATTGGAGAACCTTGCAGCTATTGACGGAAAAATTGGCGAATATGCTATTGACTGGACTGTTGAAAGAATGTCTGCTACTGACCGTAATATTTTACGAGTAGCAGTTTATGAAATGATGTTTGCGGAAGAGAAAATTGTACCGGGTATTGCTATCAACGAAGCTGTAGAGATTGCCAAACGTTACGGTACCGAAGAATCTCCGCGCTTTATTAACGGTATTTTAGGTAAGATGGTAAGATAAAAATGAGACAGAAGGGTTATCTTGGTATAGATACCAGCTGTTATACTACATCAGTAGCAGTAATAGGAGAGGATGGAAGTCTGCTGAGCGAAGCAAGGCAAATTCTGTCTGTCAAACCAGGACGCTGCGGTCTGCAGCAGTCAGAAATGGTTTTTCAGCATACAAGGAATCTACCGTTATTGATGGAAAAAGCTTTGCAAAGCGATGATATTGAAATTTGCGGAGTAGGTGTTTCCTGCTGTCCAAGGCCAATTGCAGATTCTTATATGCCGGCGTTTTTAGCTGGTGTTTCTGCTGCTAAATCTATTGCTGCAGTAAGCAAAATACCTCTTTATACTATCAGTCATCAGGAAAATCATATGGAAGCAGGTGTATGGTCAGCTGGAGGCCCTAAAGCTGAACGCTTTCTGATGCTGCATGCTTCTGGTGGTACTACAGATATGCTTTTGGCACAAAAGAAAGCTGATGGACGTTATCTGTTGGAGCAGATAGGCGGCAGCATGGATTTACATGCAGGACAGTTTATTGACCGCGTAGGTGTCGCATTAGGATTACAATTTCCGACTGGACCGGAATTGGAAAAGCTGGCAGAAGCAGCTGATTATATGACGGAACTGCCTGTTTCTGTACGTAAGCTGCAGGTAAGCCTGTCGGGTCCGGCAACTGCTGCTTTGCGAAAATTGCAGGCTGGTGAAGATAAAGCTGCTTTGGCTCTTGGTGTAGAATATGCTTTAGCGGAAACTTTTGCCAGAATGCTGCGCAATGGCGCTGCGGCGTATGATGCAGCTGATGTTTTGCTTGTTGGCGGAGTTGCTTCCAATAAATTTATTCGCGCGCATGTAGAAGAAAAGCTGCAAAAAAGAAATATCAGACTCTGGGTGCCGGAGGCGCGGTTCAGCTGTGATAATGCTAGCGGCTGTGCTGCTTACGCAAGACGCATGGAGATTATGCATGGATGAAAAGATTTATTCTGTAAGTGAAATAAATAATTTTATCAGTGATATCTTTGACCGAGATACAGTTTTACGCAATGTACAGGTTCAGGGAGAAGTATCCAATTTTAAACGCTATCCATCCGGACATTGTTATTTCACTTTGAAGGATAAGGGTGGTGTGCTTAAGGCAGTGATGTTTCGCTCACGTGCAATTTCACTGCGTTTTGAGCCGCAAAATGGCGATACTGTCATTGCTGTAGGAAGAATTGGCGTTTTTGAACGCGATGGTGTTTATCAGTTGTATACAGACCTTCTGCTGCAGCAGGGAGCCGGTGATTTGATGCTGGCTTTTGAGCAGCTGAAAATACGTTTGGAAGCTGAAGGACTATTTGCAGAAGAACGTAAAAAGCAGCTGCCTCTTAATCCGCGTTGTGTAGGTATTGTTACTTCTTCTGCTGGGGCTGCTGTACGTGATATAATCACTGTTTCCAGAAGAAGAAAACCAGGCATTAAGCTTCTTTTATATCCTGTTAAAGTACAGGGAGAAGGCGCGGCAGCAGAAATTGCTAAGGCTATTTCTTTTTTTAATAAGCAGAAACTTGCTGATGTACTTATTGTAGGCAGGGGCGGCGGTTCAATAGAGGAGCTGTGGGCTTTTAACGAAGAAAAAACAGTTCGTGCTGTGTCTGCTTCAAGAATACCGATTATCAGTGCCGTAGGGCATGAAACAGATTTTACTTTATGTGATTTTGCGGCTGATAAAAGAGCGGCAACACCTTCGCAGGCTGCAGAAATAGCTGTAGCTGATACGTCAGAATATAATCGCAGAATTGAAAATCTGCGTGAACGCTGCTGTGCAGCTATGCAGAAATTAATTTCTTATCAGGGACATGAATTGGAAAAATTGAATAACTCCTGGGCGTTAAAGGACCCGGAGCGGTTATTTGCAGATAAATCATTACAAACTGATGCTGCTTTAAAAAATTTGCTTAACAGCATGGAAAAACGGCTGCAAAACAGCAAGCATCAGTTTGAAGTTCAAGCAGCAAGATTGGACAGTTTGAGTCCTTTGGCTGTTTTAAAACGTGGTTATACTGTTACTCAGGACAGTGATTATAAAATTGTTACATCTGCTGCTCAGGTACGTTGGGGTGATGAGCTGGTTACAACCGTAGCTGACGGCAAGATAGTTTCTATTGTACAGTCTGCAGAAAGGCGGTAAGCAATGGCTGGCAGAAAAATAGCAAAGAATATAAAGTTTGAAGACGCACTGAAAGAATTGGAAGAGCAGGTAAGACTGCTTGAAAGCGGAGAGCTTTCTTTGGAAGAATCTTTGGATGTTTTCAAACATGGTATAGAACTCAGCAAGCTGTGCATGGGCAAGCTGGAGAATGTTAAACAGGAAGTTGAAAAGATAGTTGCTGCTGATGATGGCAGTGAAAAATATAAATTAGAAGTATTCCATGATATGGAGGCATAAATAATGGATTTTACTACTTACTATAATAATCAGAGAAAATTGATTGACTCTTTTTTAGAAAACAGATTAGCTAAGAAAGGTATTTCTAAAGTAGACGATGCTATGGCTTATAGCCTGCTGGCAGGCGGAAAACGTATCCGTCCAGTTTTACTGATGGCTACTGCTGAAGCTTTAGGCGTGAAAGGCTATAATTATCTGCCTGTTGCCTGCGGCTTGGAAATGATTCATACCTATTCTCTTATACATGATGATCTTCCCTGTATGGATGATGATGATTATCGCCGCGGCAGACTGACCAATCATAAGGTATTTGGCGAAGCAATGGCTGTATTGGCAGGCGATGGTTTGCTGACTCTGGCATTTGAGGTTATGCTGGAGCAGAAAAATGTTGATCCTCGCGTTTTGATTGAAACTGTACGTGAAATGGCTATGTGTGCCGGCAATTTTGGTATGGTCGGCGGACAGGGCCTTGATTTGGAAAACGAAGGTAAGTCCATCAGTGCAGAAGAACTGCGTAAAATGCATGCAGGCAAAACAGGTGCACTCTTTATCGCTGCTGTAAGGGGCGGTGCTCATTTGGCAGGTGCCAATGAACAGGAGCTTTTGGCATTAACTAAATTTGCAGATTTACTTGGCCTTGCTTTCCAGATTACCGATGATATTTTAGATGTTGAAGGAACTACAGAAGATTTAGGCAAACCGGCAGGCAGCGATGAAAAGAATCATAAATCTACCTATGTAAGTCTGTATGGTTTGGAAGCCGCAAAAGCTCTGGCAGAAAAAACTGTAGCAGAGGCATTGGAATGTTTGGAAATGTTTGGTGAGAATGCTGAAGCATTGCGAGAGATTACCAGACTTATGTGCAGCCGTAAAAACTAAATGACTGCGAAAGGCGAAATTATAATGAGTGAACAGCATTTACTTGATACTATAAATTCACCGGAAGATGTAAAAAAGCTTTCTGTAAAAGAGCTTAACAGGCTGGCGGCAGAGATACGTACTTATATGATTCAGGTACTATCTCATAACGGCGGACATCTTGCTCCTAATTTAGGTGTAGTGGAATTGACTTTGGCTTTGCATAAGGTTTTTTCTACTCCTAAGGACAAAATAATCTTTGATGTAGGCCATCAATCCTATATCCACAAGATTATTACAGGCAGACGTGAGCAGTTTAAAACTATCCGTCAATATGGTGGACTTTCTGGTTTTCCTAAAAGAAATGAAAGTGAACATGACGCTTTTGGCACAGGGCATTCCAGTACATCTATTTCTGCTGCTTTAGGCATGGCTGTTGCCAGAGATATAAAGCATGAAGATTATGATGTCGTTGCTGTTATCGGCGATGGTTCCATGACAGGCGGCATGGCTTTTGAAGCGTTAAATAATGCCGGAGATCTGCACAAAAAGATGGTAGTAGTTTTAAATGACAATGAGATGTCCATTTCCAAAAATGTTGGTGCCATGTCTGACTATCTTTATCATCTGCGTACTGGTGAAACCTATAATAAGATTAAAAATGATATAGAAGCTTGGCTTAAGAACATGGAGTTTGGCACTGATGTCTTAAAAGCCATCAGACGTTTGAAAGGCAGTGTCAAGTATTTGATGGTGCCTACCTCTGTTTTTGAAGAGCTTGGTTTTACCTATTTAGGTCCTGTAGATGGACATGATCTGAACAGTCTGATAGATGTCCTGGAGGCTGCTAAGCATATTGATGGTCCTGTTTTAGTACATGTACTTACCAAGAAAGGTAAGGGATATAAGCCTGCAGAAGAGCATCCTAATACTTTTCATGGTACGGGCCCGTTTGATATTACTACCGGCAAGAAAATTTCTTCTCCCGGCGCGCCGATTACCTATACTAAGGCTTTTGGCGATACGCTTATGCAGTTAGCTGCTGAAGATAAGTCCATCGTCGGTATTACTGCTGCTATGCCGGATGGTACCGGTCTTACGGATTTTGCAAAGAAATATCCGGATAGATTTTTCGACGTCGGTATTGCCGAGCAGCATGCTGTAACTGCGGCTGCTGGTATGGCTGCGGCAGGATTAAAGCCGGTTGCCGCAGTTTATTCAACTTTTATGCAGCGTGCTTATGATTCTGTTCTGCATGATATTTGCATGCAGAAGCTGCACGTAACACTTTGCCTTGACCGAGCTGGGTTAGTTGGTGATGATGGTTATACCCATCACGGTGTTTTTGATTATGCTTATCTGCGCAGTATGCCAAATATGACAATAATGGCACCTAAAGATGAAGATGAACTGCGTCATATGCTCAATACGGCTTTAAATATGGAAACACCGGTAGCAGTGCGTTATCCACGCGGCAGCGGCAGAGGTGTTGAATTAAGCAGTTCTCTTAATGTGTTGCCAATTGGCAAAGCAGAAGTACTGCGTGAAGGCCGCGATGTATGTTTCTGGGCTATCGGCAGTATGGTAGAGAATGCTGAAAAAGCAGCTGACTTACTGCAGGAATGTGGTATAGATGCAGGTGTAGTAAATATGCGTTTTGCTAAGCCTTTAGATGAAACTCTGCTGAAAGAGCATGCTAAGCGCTATAAATATATAGTAACTTTAGAAGAAGGCGTACTGAGCGGTGGTGTTGGCAGCGCTGTTTTGGAAAGCCTTAATAGTGCTGGATTGCTGCCAAATTGTCGGGTACTTAATTTAGGTATACCTGATGCTTTTGTACCGCAGGGTGACAAGAAATATTTACTGCGAGATCTTAGGTTAGATGCGGCGTCTGTTGCTGAACAGACAAAACGATTTGTGAAGGGTGAAGACCGTTGAAAAAAGAACGTTTAGATGCTTTGCTGACTGCTAAAGGTCTTTTTGAAAGCAGAGCTAAAGCGCAGGCTGCAATTATGGCCGGACAGATTTTGGTTAACGAGCAAAAAATTGATAAGCCAGGTACGCAGGTGCCGGAGGATGCGGCTATCCGCATATTGGGGGATAAGCTTCCTTATGTGAGCAGAGGCGGCCTTAAGCTGGAAAAAGCACTCAAGATATTTCCTATTTCGGTTGAAGGAAAAGTTGTTGCTGATATTGGTGCTTCAACAGGTGGCTTTACAGATTGTGCGCTGCAAAACGGTGCAGCTAAGGTTTATGCTATAGATGTAGGCTATGGACAGCTTGCCTGGAAACTGCGCAGTGACGAGCGTGTAGTTAACATGGAGCGTACCAATGTAAGATATCTTGAAAAAGAACATCTGGCAGAAATGGTAGATGCGGCAACTATTGATGTGGCCTTTATTTCTCTTGATAAAGTCCTTCCTGCTGTACATAAGATTTTGAAGCCGGAAGGGTTTGTTATAGCTTTAATTAAGCCTCAGTTTGAAGCTGGCAAGGAAAATGTAGGTAAAAAAGGCGTAGTACGTGATCCTAAAGTACATGAAGCAGTAATCAATAATGTTATTGCTTTTGCTAAAAATGAGGGATTTGGTATAGCTGGGTTGGAATTTTCTCCTATCAAAGGACCGGAAGGAAATATTGAATATCTGCTTTACTTGACGTTACAGGCTGATGATGCTGTTGATGCTGCTTATGTAAGTGAACTGGTAAGCAAAAGTCACGGCGACTTAGACTGATTTAGACATAGAGGAATGAAATGACAGTAAAAAGATTAGGCATCTTTCCCAACATGGGAAAGGAAAAGGTTTGTGCAGCCTTACCGGAATTTCTCTCCATGTGCAGGGAATGTGGTATTGATCCGGTTTTGCCCTGCAGTATTGCTGCTGATTATGGTTGTGCAAGTTATGCTCTTAATGATTCTGAGCAACTAAGTAATTTGGACGCGGGGGTTTCATTGGGCGGTGATGGCACACTGCTGAAAATGGCAGGATATCTCGCTCCCGTTCAAGTTCCTGTATTTGGCATTAACTTTGGCAAGCTGGGCTTTTTGGCTGAGATTGATTCCAACAGCATTCATAAAGCTTTTACTAAGCTTAGTCAGGGAAATTATTCTTATGAAAACAGGAGCTTGCTTAGGACAGAGGTTATTAAAGACGATAAAATCTTTAAAACTGCTGATGCATTAAATGACTTAGTACTGGCTAAAGGAACTTTCAGCAAACTGGCACATTTGCAGATGTATATTAACGGTAAAGCTTCCGGTACATATGCTGCAGATGGGATTATAGTTGCGACTGCTACCGGTTCCACAGCCTATTCCTTGTCTGCGGGAGGACCGCTGGTACAGCCGGAACTGGATATAAGTGTTATTACGCCGGTGTGCGCACATTCGCTTACGGCAAGAGCGCTGGTAATTCCAATGTCAGAGATGATAGAATTCAGAGCGCTTCCTGGCAGTGAGGAACTGCTGCTTTCTGCCGATGGAGAGAATATTATTGCAGTTACTGATGATATGTGTGTACGCATACGTAAGAGCCCTTACACCATGCAATTTATCAGGCTGACAAGCAGGGATTATTATCAGACATGGCAGCAGAAGCTGATGCGTAATATCTGACAAGATGCATTTTATTTTGAGGTGAACTATTATGAAGATGACCAGGCATGCAAAAATTAAAGAGATTATTGACAAAAACAAGATTGAAACACAGGAAGACCTTGCTGCTGCTTTGCGCAGCGAAGGCATTGAAGTAACTCAGGCTACGGTTTCCCGTGATATCAAGGAACTTATGCTTGTAAAGGTTCCTGATGCTAACGGACATTATCACTATGCGTATCCTAAAGAGCATAATATGCTGCTGACTCCGGGCAGATTGGAAAGAACATTTCAGGATTCCATTGTCAGTGTAAAATCTACTGATAATATGGTTGTAGTACGTACACTTCCTGGTACTGCTCAGGCTGTTGCTTATGCAATTGACTATATGAAGTGGCCGGAAATACTTGGAACTATTGCTGGTGATGATACTGTATTCATTGCTGTTGCTAATAAAGAAGGCATCGGTATCCTGATGCACCGTTTTAAAGACCATATCTAAGCAGAGGTAAGGAAGATGCTGCAGTCTTTGCATGTTCATAATTTTGCTTTACTGGAAGATGCCAGAGTAGATTTTCTGCCTGGATTTAATGTTTTTACCGGTGAAACAGGTGCAGGTAAATCTATTCTGATAGATGCTTTTGGGGTGGTTTTAGGCGGACGAGCTTCTCTTGATTATCTGCGCAGCGGTTGTGAAAGTTTTTGGGTACAGGCAGTATTTGATATCAGTTCTGTTCCAGGGGCAGTAAGCCTGTTGGAAGAGCAGGGCATTGATATTGAGGATGATTTGCTTTTTATCAAAAGGCAGGTTACTGCAGCAGGAAAAAGCCGTGCGTATTTAAACGGAGTGCAGGTACCAGTAGCTATAGTAAAAAAAGTCGGCGGTTTACTGGTTGATATTCATGGACAGCATGAGAACCAGGCATTATTACATCCTGATGCACCAAGGCTGCTGATAGATGCCTTTGGCAGCAAAGAAATAAGCGACGTGCTGCAGGAATATCAAAATCTTTATAAGGATTATTTACAGGCGGAAAGAGAATTGCAGGAATTGAAGTCTGACAGTTCTCAGCAGGATTTGCTGCTGGATCGTTATGATTGGGAGATTCGAGAGATTAAAAATGCTGCATTAAAGGCAGGCGAAGAAGCTTCTTTAGAAGAGGAGGCTCGGATTTTAAAGCACAGCGAAAAAATTATTACATCGGTGAACACAGCTCATAATTTGCTGGGTGATGATAATGCTGTTTTAAGTATGCTGGCAAAAGCTAAAAGCAGTTTACAGACAGCCTGTCGTTATGATGAAAGACTGACTGGAATACTGGAAAGTGTTGACAGTGCCTGGATAAATCTGGATGATTGCAGTCAGCAGCTGGCCGAATATCTGGACAGCAGCAGTTTTAATAGCGAGCGCGCAGCGGAAGTACAGGAACGACTGGATTTAATTTATCGTTTGCAGAAAAAATACGGCGGAACTACTGAAGCTGTGCTGGAATATTTGCATCGTGCTGAAGAAAAATATGCTGAGCTGCAGGATATTGCTGCTGCTGTTGCCAAAGCTGAAAAAAAGCTGCAGCAGATAAAAAGCAGTTTGCAGCAGAAAGCAGCTTTGTTATCTGATTTACGTAAAAAGAATGGTAGCATTTTGGAGCAGCTGATTACTAATCATATTCATGACTTAGCCATGCCGCAGGGTAAGCTGATGTTTGCGTTTCAGTGCAGTGATAAATTTGGTATGTATGGCTGCGATGATATCAAAATCATGTTCAGTGCCAATGTAGGTGAGCCTGTTAATGAACTGGAAAAGGTTGCTTCAGGCGGTGAGCTTTCCCGTATTGCTTTGGCTGTTAAGACGGTAATGCGTAATATGACGGAAGTACCTACAATGGTTTTTGATGAGATTGATACAGGTGTCGGTGGTGTAACAGCAAGGAAAATGGCAGAAAAAATAGCTGCTATAGCTTTGCAGGGGCAGGTATTATGCATAACTCATTTACCGCAGATTGCTGCATTTGCAGATAGGCATATCTATATTGAAAAGCAGAGCACAAACGGCAGAACGGCAACAGAGCTGACTGTACTTGATGAGCAGCAGCGTATCAATGAGCTTATGCGTATGGCTTCCGGCAGCAGCGGCAGTAAGGCTGCTTATGACAGTGCGGCGGAGCTTTTGGCAGAGGCTCAGAGGCTGAAAAAAACGGAGTTGTTGCAATAAAATGATTAAAAAATTTCATGAAAAGGGTTTGGACGAAAAGTTCCTGAGTAATAAAAAGGTGTTTGACGGACGTTTACTGCATGTAGAGGTGGATACTGTTCTTTTACCTGATGGCAGTGAAACTACGCGTGAGTTTATTCGTCATCCGGGAGCTGTTGCTATAGTGCCAGTACTTGATGACGGCAGAATCGTTATGGTTAAACAATGCCGCTATCCAATGGATACAGTGATGTGGGAGATACCGGCAGGTAAGCTCGATCATGGCAGTGAAGGTCCAGATGAATGTGCCGTGCGTGAACTCAGTGAAGAAACAGGGTATACTGCACAGCATATGGAAAAGCTGATTACTATTGCTACTACGCCGGCTTTTACAGATGAGGTCATCCATCTTTATAAAGCTACCGGTTTGATTAGCCACAGTCAGCATACTGATGATGATGAATTTATTGGTGTACAGAGCTTTACCATGGAAGAAATAAAGCGTATGATTAAGGGCGGAGAAATATTTGACGCAAAAACATTATGCGCCTTGTATGTCTGTGATTTATTAAAATAATAGTTATATTTGGAGCAGCGAAAGCTGCTCCTTTTTTGTTACTTGTTTTACATTTTTAGGAAGAAAAATACTTTGTTTTTTAGTTTTTACCAAAAAGCAGGAATAGTCAGTATGTTCATAGAACTCTCCACACAATTAATTTCCTAACAATAAAGGGGGAAGAAGTTATGAAAGAATATACTGGTGACAAAATCAGAAATGTGGCTATTGTGGGCCATGGTGGGGCCGGAACTACGTCCGTAACTGAAGCTTTACTGTATCGCTCCGGTGCGATCAGCAGAATGTGCAAGGTTGAAGACGGGGCTACCACCACTGACTACGAACCCGAAGAAATTAAGCGAAAAGTTTCCGTTAATGCTACTTTGGCTCCTGTAGAGTGGCGCGATACCAAGATCAATTTTATTGATACTCCTGGTTTTGCAGACTTTGTAGCAGAAGTAAAAGGTGCTTTCAGAGCTGTTGACAGCGCATTGATTGTTGTCTGTGCTACCTCCGGTGTACAGGTTGGTACTGAGCAATGCTGGAAACTTGCCGCAGAAGCTAACCTTCCCCGTATTATTTTTGTAAATAAAATGGATCGTGAAAATGCTGACTTTGACAGCATTCTTGACAATCTTCGTGCAAAATTCGGCAAACATGTTTTACCGCTGCAGCTGCCGTTAGGTAAGGAAGATAAGTTTGAAGGCCTTATTGATTTGTATAAGATGAAAGCTTATCGTGCTAATGGCAATGATTCCGATGAAATTGAAATTCCGGAAGAATATATGGAAGCAGCTAAAGCAGCTCGTGAAAAAATGATTGAAGCAGCTGTAGAAGCTGATGACGATTGCATGATGCGTTATCTGGACGGTGAAACCATCAGCGATGAAGAAATTATGAAATGCCTTATTAAAGGTATTCGTCAGGCAGTTATTTATCCGATGCTTTGCGGTAGTGCATATAAAGATATCGGTTTGGGCCGTTTGATGAACGCGATTATTGACTTTACTTATCCGGCTATTTTGAATGACTTTATTGTGACCGACAAAACAACTGGTGAAGAAGAAATCTGCGATGCGAACGCTCCTATGTCTGCATTGGTATTTAAAACAACTTCTGATCCGTTTGTAGGTCGTCTCAGCTACTTCCGTGTATTCTCCGGCAGCATTAAGAGCGACAGTGTTGTTTATAACTCCAGACGTGAAGAAGATGAACGTATCGGCAGCATCTTTACTATGCGCGGTAAAACACAGATTCCTATGAAAGCCGTTGTTGCAGGTGATATTGGTGTAGTTGCAAAACTGCAGTATACTTCTACTGGTGATACTTTGTGCGATAAAAATCATCCTGTTGAATTTGCTCCGATTGATTTCCCGCTGCCGATGTATACCAGAGCAATTTATCCGAAGAAAAAAGGCGACGAAGAAAAAATCATGTCCGCTCTTAATCGCCTGATGGATGAAGATCCTACTATTATCGTAACCAAGAATTCCGTTACTAAGGAAACTCTTATCAGTGGTATGGGCGATCAGCATATTGAAATCATTATGGAACGTATGCAGCGTAAATTTGGTGTAGAAGCTATTTTGAAAGCTCCTATTATCGAATATCGCGAAACTATCCGCGGCAGTGCTGAGGTAGAAGGCAAACATAAGAAACAGTCCGGCGGTCATGGTCAGTATGGTCATGTAGTTATAAAGATGGAACCGTTGGCTCCCGGCAGCGGCTTTGAATTTGTTGATAAGATTTTCGGCGGTGCAGTACCGCGTCAATATATTCCTGCTGTAGAAAAAGGCATGCGTGAGGCTATGGAAAAAGGCGTACTGGCAGGCTATCCGGTTGTAGATATGCGTATTACCTTACTGGACGGTTCTTATCATACTGTCGACTCCTCTGAAATGGCGTTCAAGACAGCATCCAATATTGCGTTCAGAAAAGCAATGGAACAATGCAAACCTGTATTGCTTGAGCCTGTTTATTCTTTGGAAGTTACCTGCGCAGATTCCATGATGGGCGACGTTATTGGTGACTTGAACTCTAAACGCGGCCGTATTTTGGGCATGCAGAGTGTAGAAGATGGCATGAGTGTTGTATCGGCTCAGGTTCCGTATGCTGAAATTACTGAGTATGCAGTTGATTTGCGTGCGTTGACTCAAGGCCTGGGTACCTTTGAGATGAAATTTGATCATTATGAAGATGTTCCGCCTAAACTGGCAGAAAAAATTGTTGCCGAACGCAAAGAGGCATAAGTAGAGAGAAATGCAGTCAGCTTTTTTGCTGGCTGCATTTTTTATAGTGTTAAAAATATTACGATATCTCTGAAAAAAGTACAGCATAAACTTTGCATGACAAAACAGATATGTTATAATAATTTAAAATATAGTACAATATTGGAGGTTTTCCATAATGCAGACAATGGACCAGGCTTGTGTAAATACTTTACGTTTTCTGGCAGCTGACCAGGTAGAAAAGGCGAAATCCGGACATCCGGGCTTTCCTTTGGGTACAGCTCCTTTGATGTATACTATTTGGGACCGTTTTATGAATTATAATCCTGCTGATCCGCAATGGTTCAACAGAGACCGTTTTATCCTTTCTCCCGGCCATGGCAGTGCGCTTTTATATGCTATGCTTCATCTTGCTGGCTTTGATCTGCCTATGGAAGAACTGAAAAACTTCCGTCAATGGGGCAGCAAGACTCCGGGACATCCTGAGTATGGTCATACTGTCGGTGTAGATGCTTCTACCGGACCGCTGGGTCATGGTTTTGCTATGGGTGTAGGCTTTGCTATTGCCGAAGCTATGCTGGCAGCAAAATATAACAAACCGGATTTTGCAGTTGTAAATCATTACACCTATGGTCTGACTTCTGACGGTGACCTGATGGAAGGTGTTTCCTGTGAAGCTGCTTCTTTAGCAGGTACTTTGGGTCTTGGCAAACTTATTTATCTTTATGATGACAATAAGATTACCATTGAAGGCAGCACTGATATTGCCTTTACTGAAGACGTGGAAATGCGCTTTAAAGCTTATGGCTGGCAGGTACTGCGTGTAGCAGATTCTGAAGATATTGAAGCAATGGAAGCTGCTATTAAAGAAGCGCAGGCTGATACAATGCATCCGTCTTTGATTATTGTACGCACTCATATCGGTTTCGGCAGTCCGAAACAGGACAGCCCGTCCTGCCATGGCGAGCCTTTGGGCGGCGAAGCATTGGCTGCTACCAAAGAAAAAGCTGGCTGGCCGGCTGATAAGATGTTCTATGTTCCGGAAGAAGTAAGTGCTCATTTTGCTGATAAAAAACCGGCTTGTGCAGAAGCACAAAAAGCATGGAAAGCATTAATGGCTGATTACAAAGTAGTATATCCTGAACTTGCTGCTGAACTGGAATCTCGCATTAATGGTACTACTTTGGTAAATCTGGCAGCGCTGGAAGCAATTTTCGCAGATACTGCTAAAACTGCTACTCGTGAAGCCTCCGGAGAAATCATTCAAAAATTAGTTATGCAGCTGCCGAGCCTTGTTGGCGGCAGTGCTGACCTTGGTCCTTCCAACAAAACTATCATGAAGAACGAAGGCTTCTTCAGCCGTGTTGACCGTAAAGGCAGAAATATTCATTTTGGTGTTCGTGAACATGCTATGGGTACTGTGGTAAACGGTATCTCTCTGCATGGTGGTTTCATTCCGTTTGGCGGTACCTTCCTGGTATTTGCAGACTTTATGCGTCCTGCAATCAGAATGGCTGCGCTTATGGGAATTAGAGCAATCTTCGTACTGACCCATGACAGTATTGCATTAGGTGAAGATGGTCCTACTCATCAGCCGATAGAAACAACTATGGCTCTGCGTATGATTCCTAACGTAAGCGTATTCCGTCCCGCAGATGCGCTGGAAACTGCTGCAGCATGGCAGCAGGCTTGCATGAATCTGCATAAACCTACCTGTTTGCTGCTGAGCCGTCAAAAATTACCGGTACTGCATCAATATGCTCAGCTTGTACATGAGAATGCTTATAAAGGTGCTTATGTATTAAGTCCAGCAAAAGAAAAAGCTGCTGCTGTTTTGATTGGTACTGGCAGCGAGGTACATCTGGCTTTGGCTGCACAGGAAAAACTTGCTGCTGAAGGCATTGATGTAAGCGTTGTATCCATGCCCAGCTGGGATGCCTTTGAAAATCAAAGCGCAGAATACAAGGAAAGCGTATTGCCGCATGATGCAGTTAAGATTGCTGTAGAAGCTGGCGTACCTTATGGCTGGAGCCGTTATACCGGCAGTGATAACAATGTTATCGGTATCACTCAGTTTGGTGCTTCCGCTCCTGGCGATGTGATGATGGAGAAATACGGCTTTACTGTGGAAAACGTTGTTGCAAAAGTAAAAGAAGTTCTGTAATATATAATATGCAGGCGCAGGCATAGTGCTTATGAAGATAAGCCTGTGCCTGCTTTTTTATTGGGGGAAAGATGCGCAGAAAGTTTAGTATTTGTGCTGTAATATTATGTATCTTATTAATAATGCCTTGCAGCGTACATGCTTTTGAGAAAGAAAATGGTATTGCAAATGTTTTTGCAAAATATAATCTTACCGGTACATTTATTATGTATGATATAAGTAATAAAAAGTATCTGATGTATAACAGTGCCAGAGCATTTAAGCGGTTTTCTCCCGGTTCTACCTTTAAAATACCGCATAGCTTGATTGCTTTAGAAACTGGTTGTGTGCATGGTGTTGATGAAGTGTTTTATCATTATAGCAATGAGCCGGTTTTTCTTGAAAGCTGGAAAAGTGATGCCAGTTTGCAGAGTGCTATTAAAATTTCGCAGGTACCTGCTTATAAATACATGGCATCTAAGATTGGCAAAAATCGCATGCAGGAGCATTTAAATAAACTGGATTATGGCAATAAGCAGATAGGTACAGAGAATGCTTTCTGGCTTGACAATTCTTTGCAGATAAGTCCTTATGAGCAGATTGAGTTTTTGAAGAAGCTGGTACTGCTGCAGCTGCCATACAGCGAAAGTAACCAGCAGGCAGTGCAAAAAATTTGTCTGCTTTCTATGGCTACCGATTGCAGCTGGTATGGTAAAACGGGATGGGCAACAGATAATGTTCAGATACCGATTGGCTGGTTTATAGGCTGGCTGTATCAGGAAAAAAGTGGTAAGACGTATATTTTTGCTTTAAATGCAGATATTGCTTCTGCAGATGATTTGTATAAACGTGAAGCCTGTGTAAAGGATATTTTTGAGGCTTTGCATATTACTGATAAAGGAGTACGATAACATGAAGCATTTGTTGACTATTGCCGGCAGTGACAGCAGCGGTGGTGCTGGTATTCAGGCAGATTTGAAGACCTTTGCTGCTCATGGCACATTCGGCATGAGTGTAATAACAGCGGTAACAGCTCAGAATACCTGCGGTGTTACCAAAGTGCAGGATATAGATTGTGAAATTGTACAGGCACAGATAGAAGCTGTATTTAATGATATAAGAGTTGATGCAGTAAAAATTGGGATGGTATCACGACCGGAGATTATTGAAACTATTGCTGATTGCCTGCTGAAATATAAACCGAAAATAATTGTGGTAGACCCTGTTATGATTTCTAAAAGCGGTTATCCGCTGTTAGCTCCGGAAGCTTGTGAAACCTTAATCAAGAGATTATTACCTTTGGCTACTCTTTTGACACCTAATTTGCCGGAAACAGAAGCTATTACTGGGATGAAAGTAAAAAATAAAGCTGATATGCTGCTGGCTGCTGAAAAAATTATTGCTCTTGGTGTGAAGGCTGTGCTGGTTAAAGGCGGGCATCTGGAAGACCAAGCTGATGATTTATTATTTGATGGCAAACAGGAAATATGGTTCAGCGGTAAGAGAATTGCTACTAAAAATACCCATGGCACAGGGTGCACTCTGTCCAGTTCTTTAGCAGCAAATCTGGCTAAAGGGATGAATCTTGCAGATGCGGTTGCTGCGTCTAAACAATATGTAACAGAAGCGATAGCACATAGCCTTGCTATAGGCAGTGGCTGTGGGCCGACGCATCATTTTGTGGATTTATACAGAAAGGCAGGAATTTTAGAATAATGGATTTGAAAGCTCAGTTTGGTGATATTGTTGATAAATTACGTAAGCAAAGACCAGTTATACATCATATAACTAATTATGTTACAGCAGAAAGCTGTGCCGATATGGCATTAGCTGCCGGTGCTTCTCCTGTTATGGCAGATGACCCTGAAGAAGTAGAAGAGATTACTGCCGGAGCAGATGCTTTACTGCTTAACCTTGGTACGCTTAATTTTAATAAGATGATTGCCATGGAAAAAGCCGTAGCTGTAGCTAAGGCTAAAGGCATACCTGTTATTTTGGACCCGGTAGGCGTAATGGCTTCTTCCATGCGCTTGAATTTTGCTGTCAAGCTGCTTAATAAGGGCTATATCAGTATTGTACGCGGTAATCATAGTGAATGTGTAGCGCTGCTGGCAAATAAAACAGGTGGTGCTGGCGTAGATAATATAGGCGGAACCGAAGAAGGCGATGCTTTAAAAACAGCCCAGGAGGCAGCTAAAAAATATAACTGTGTTTTTGCTGTAACTGGTGAAATTGATAATATCAGTAACGGTCATCAGGCAGTAGTACTTAATAATGGACATCCGCTGCTGCAGGATATTACTGGCAGCGGCTGTATGGCGTCTACTTTATGCGCCTGCTGTGCTGCAGTGACAAAAGATATGCTGGCTGCTGCTGCTCTTGGCATAGTTATTATGGGACAGGGGGCAGAATTAGCGGCTAACTTTTTGGAAAAGAAAGATGGCCCAGGGATGTTTAAAGTACGCCTTTTAGACTGCGTTTACCATGTAACTACCAAGTGGAATGTTATCAATCTTAATCCGGAAAGAAAGAACTAAGATGAAACCTATTCTTGATTACAGTATTTATCTGGTTACAGATGAAAATTGTCTGCATGGCCGCTGCCTGTTAGAAGCAGTGGAAGAAGCTTTGCAGGCAGGAGTGACGCTGCTGCAGTATCGTGGTAAAGCCAAAAATGGTGCTGAGATGTATAAAGAGACAGTTAGCCTTAAAGCATTGGCAGATAAATATCGTGTACCGCTCATTATTAATGACAGAATAGATATTGCTCTGGCTGTCGGAGCTGCTGGTGTACATCTTGGTCAGGATGATTTGCCTTGCAAAATAGCGCGTGGTATCTGCGGTGATGATTTTATTATTGGTGTTTCTGCACATAATGAGCAGGAGGCCGTGCAGGCACTTGCCGATGGCGCTGATTATCTTGGCAGCGGTGCTGTTTTTGGCAGTAATACAAAGACCGATGTTAATACATTGGGCGTAGATAAATTAGCACGTGTTTGCCAAAGCGTAACTATACCTGTCGTTGGTATAGGAGGAATTACTGCAGATAATTATGAACTTGTATTATCTGCAGGTGCTGACGGTGCGGCAGTGGTAAGCGGTATTCTTGGTGCAGCCGATATTAAGCAGGCTGTAAATAGATTTAAGAAAATATATAATTCTTTTAAATAAAAGGATTTCAAAGTAAAAAGCTCAAGACGAAATTATTCGTCTTGAGCTTTTTTGTGTACTGAATTATGAATGTTTTCCTGTGGAACGGCAGTTTCAAGCAGCTGCTGATTATAAATTGCAGGGGAACTTCCTGCTTCGGTAATATAAGGAGTCAGAATCATTAAGACTTCTGTTTTAACTTTACGTGTAGTACGATTTTTAAATAATTCACCCAGTAAGGGAATATTAGAAAGCAGTGGGATTTTTTGAATACTTTTTTGTTCCTCTTCATTAATTAAGCCGCCGATTACAAGAGTTTCACCGCTGTGCATACGTACGTTAGTGTCAGCAGTACGACTGGTAATTTTATAGTTGTGTATTTCACTGACCAATGTAGGTGTACTTACTTCTGTGTGTACGCTGGCCGTAATTGTTTTGCTGTCGCTGCTGACAATAGGGGTATAGTTTAGCTTGATACCTGCATCCAGATATTCGGTAGCAGTATATGTACCGCTGCTGTCATGTTTCTCGGTTTGTACAGGTATGTGGTCTCCGATGAAAATACTTGCTTCCTTTCCAGGTACAGTAATAATACGCGGTGTAGCAAGTATTTTGGCTTTTCCGTCAGCGAAAAGAGCATTTAAGGCAGCATTAAAGTTAAATGTGTAACCATGCCAGAACTTAAAGCTGCCGCCAAAATATTCGTTATCGCTGCTATTATCAGAGTCAGTATTATCTGATTTATGATCTTCATTTCTTTGAGGAATAGTATCCCAATTCCAGCTTATGCCTAAGTTTTCAGACTGTTCTCTGTTAACGGCAATAATTTTAGCTTCCAGAGTTACCTGCTGGGATGGTACATCTAGCGCAGCAAGTGCACTGCGCAGACGTTGTTCTTCTGCATTGCTGCCAGTAAAAAGTATAGTGTTGGTTAACGGGTCGATAGTGAGCTTACTATTGTTAAAAAGTGCTTTTAATGGTTCTGCAATATCCTGTGCTGGAACGTAATTTAGTTTATAGGCAGCAACACTGCTATTATATTTAGTAAGATTCTCCTGCGATGAGACTAGTATGACATCATCTATCGTGCGGTAGCTTAAACCTTTAGCAGCAGTGATGATGTCAAGTGCAGCTGTAAGCGGCAATTCATGTATATTGATACTGATGCGTCCTTTTACAGTATCGTCCGTAATGATGTTTTTGCCTGAAATAGATGCTGCTGCCTGCAGCACGTCTTTGATTTCTGCGTTTTGTACCTGCAGTGAAACTGTATCTGCTGCATTCGCTGGTGTGCTGTTCAGCATAAGAAGGCAAGCAGCAGAAAAAGTCATTAAGAAATTTTTTAGTTTCATAATCTAGTCTTCCAAATTCAGTATAATCTGTTGTTGCGAATCGGTCAGGATAGTTACTGTGTTTGATGTTAAATTTTTGATTGTATAGGGACCAATTTTATCACCAGCGGTATGATAACTGCTTTGCCCGTTATATTCAAAAATACCAACAGTCTTATCTCCATGTGCTATTATTCCACGTAAAATGGGTAGGGCGGTTACGGACACAGCTTTGTTCTCCGGAACTACATTGTCTATAGTTCTGCTGGATAAAAAAGGATTGCGGAGCGGAACTGCAGGCTGTACAGGTATGTAGCTTTTAAATCGAGCTGTTTTAACAGGTAAAGCAGCATTATTTGCCGCTGCCGGACTTTGAAATTTATAACTATAATAAGCTGATCCAAAAATTAAAATACAGGATGTTATTCGCAGAAACGAATGTTTGTGAGATGCGTAATATCTTTTCATATGAACTCTTCTTTGCGGTAAAATAAAAAGCTTTTACATTCTAATACAATTTTTTACCTTTGACAATTCAATATTGTGAAAATAATGAAAAATCTATAAATTCAAATAATTCAATTGTTTTATTTTGAAAAAGTGCTAGAATAAAGCGTATTGCAGTTTATCAATATAGAGGACGGAGTATAATACGTGGACAAGAAATATTTTGCAAGTGATAAAAATGGGTTTGATGGTATAAGTACGAATGGAAATGATATGCAGGCCGCAGATATTGTAGAAAATATTTTTTCAAAGGCGATTAAACTTCATGCCAGTGATATTCATATTGAGCCCTTGGATACAAAAACAAGTGTAAGACTAAGGATAGATGGTCTGCTGCGACTAATAGAAGATATTCCTGCTGCCAGACATAATTCGGTTATTTCCCGAATCAAGGTACTGTGCGGTATGGATATTGCTGAAAAACGAGTACCACAGGATGGCAGACTGGAGATTACTAGAGAAGGACGCTGCATTGATCTGCGTATTTCTACCTTACCTACCATCAGAGGTGAAAAAATTGTCATCAGAGTTCTTGATAAAGAGAGAACTTTGTTTTCATTGAATCAGCTGGACTTTTCTGAAGAAAATCTTAAATTATACCAAAGTATGTACAAAACTGCGCGCGGTATTGTTTTAATTACAGGACCTACCGGCAGCGGTAAGTCTACAACCTTATATGCTACTTTAAATGAGCTGAATACACAGGAGCAGAATATTATTACGATTGAGGATCCCGTTGAATATAAAATTGCCGGTATTAATCAGGTTGCAGTAAATCCGAAAACAGGTCTTACCTTTGCCAAAGGACTGCGGGCTATTGTTAGACAAGACCCAAACATTATTATGGTAGGAGAGATACGTGATGCGGAAACAGCACAAATTGCAATTCAATCAGCGTTAACTGGTCATCTGGTATTAAGTACTTTGCATACTAACAGCGCGGCCGGTGCAGTTACAAGATTATTAGATATGGGAATTGAGCCTTTTCTTTTGGCGTCTGCGGTACGTGGTGTAGTTGCTCAGAGATTGGTCAGAAAAATTTGTCCGCATTGCTGTAAGCAGTATGAGGCAGAATATTGGGAAAAGAATTTCTTGCATGCACCTGCTAAGAGGGAACTACTCCTGCAGCGAGGAGAGGGCTGTGAAAAGTGTGGTTTCACTGGTTATAAAGGAAGAATGGCAGTACAGGAGGTATTGCCGATAACCGAACAAATAACTAGTCTTATTTTGCATCATGACAGTGAGGCGATGATACAGGAGGCTGCACGTCAGCACGGTTTTATAAGCTTAAAACAAGATGGCATTGATAAGGTGATGGCAGGATATACGACTGTTGCCGAGCTGATACGCTCAGTATGCAGCTGAGAGAAGGTGTTATGATGATGACATTATTAGAACAAGCTGGAGAAATGGGAGCTTCAGATGTTCATCTTACTGTTGGGAGTAAGCCGATGATGCGATTTCAGGGTAAGTTATCGCCGCTAGCCGATACTATTGTGACTGCTGCAGATATGGAAAGCTTTACCGCAGCAGTTTTGACAAAGCGCTTAAGCGCAGAATTTGAACGTATTGGAGAAGTAGATTTTGCTTATTCGTTAAATGATAATATCCGCTGTCGTATGAATTTTTTTCGTCAGTGCGGCAGTATTGCTGCTGCTATAAGGCTGATAGCGGTACAAATACCTACTTGTGAGGAATTAGGCTTGCCGCAAACTGTAAGGGATTTTACTGCTCTGAAAAATGGACTTGTACTTATCACAGGGCCCACTGGCAGTGGCAAATCTACAACCTTAGCAGCACTTATCAATAAGCTGAATGAGGAGCAAAGTATGCACATCCTTACGCTCGAAGACCCTGTAGAATACAAGCATGCAGCTAAGAAAAGTATTATTAACCAGAGAGAAGTTGGCAGTGATACAAAATCCTTTGCTGCAGGCTTACGCAGTGCATTGCGGGAAGACCCGGATGTTATTATGGTAGGTGAATTGCGAGATAAAGAAACGATGAGTACTGCTCTGAAAGCAGCAGAGACAGGTCATTTAGTATTTGCAACATTGCATACTGGTGATGCAGTAACTACTGTGAGCAGGATTATAGATTTTTTTTCTGAAAATCAGCAGCAGATTAAAAGTCAACTGGCAGCATGCCTGCAGGGAATCGCTTGTCAGGAGCTGCTGCCTAATGCTTATGGTAACGGCAGAGTAGCTGCCTTTGAGATAATGACGATGACACCTGCTTTGCGTAATTTGATTCGTGAAGGCAAAGTACACCAGCTGGAGTCTTTTATTCAGACAGGAACACAGTATGGCATGATTACCAAGGCGGACTATATAAGAAAGTTACAGCAGGAAGGTAAAGTGTAGAAATAAAAAAGAGGAAATTCGTTTGAATTTCCTCTTTTTTTATAAATTTAAAGAATTTCTTCACGTACCAAGGTGTTAATCATTTTCTGCTTGCCAAGCACCCAAAGCAGGTCACCTTTTTCAAATACCAGTGAAACATTCGGATTTGTAATAATATAGGCACCGCGTTCAAGGCCTATTACCAGGCAATTCCATCTGTCACGTAAGTTGGCAGCTTTCATGGACTTGCCTAAAATAGGAGAATGGCGGTCGATACTGATAGCGCAGGAAAGAAAATGGTCTTGCTCTGTGTTGGAGCTTTGCAGCATAAATTCACGTAGGCTGACAGGTGTGTTTATTGGTTCAAGTTCTATGCGCTGGCTTTCTATAGCTGTACTTAGAAGCTTAAGCTGTGATGCAGTGCCTATGAGCAGCAGCTGAGAATTTTCTTCCAGTACATGAGCGCCACCAGGCATATCATAAGTATGCTGTGGTGTAGTTACCTGTAAAATATTGCAGCCATATAATTCGCGGAAAGCAAGCTGGTTAAGCGATTTTCCAATCAGAGAAGAAGATTGCGGTACTTTACAGCTGACAAGCTGAAAATCCTGGTCGAAGCAGTTAAAGCAGCCATTATTGCTGTCTGCTGAATTTTCACGATGGCGGCGCATGTGTTTTTCGTTTAAGTTTACAAGAAAACGTGATTCAATACGCAGGTATTCACTGAGCAGCCAGTCGGAGGAAGAAATAAAATAGGAGAAGGCCAGAACTGCTAAGATGGAAAGCAGTGATTGCAGACCCATAATGGTATTAAAGATAAAGTAAAGAGAGCATGCAGAGGTCAGCATTTTAAAGAATACTAAAATAAGCAGCGGCAGATGGTTAGAGCGTTTTTTCAGCCACAGCACAGAAAATAATTCTGCATTGCCGGTTCTGTTTTGCAGTAAAGCACGTAAAATAGGAGCCATAACAGCTAAGGTAATGCCGCCAGCGATAAAGTTTGCTAGAGGTAATTGCAGTACATCAGCAAGGTATGGCAGCAGGTAAAAGTTTGCACCTAAAGCTATAGCAATAAGCAAGGTAACAAAAATTAACATTCTGATGAAATAACTGCGCAATAATTTGGACCAGTCAGCGTCTTCTTTAGCTTCTGCATTGTCATTATTAGTATAACGGCTGAGTGTATTTAAAACTTTTTCAGGCAGCAATCTGCTTACGGTATTGTAGGCAGGTTCAGAAGCCATAATACAGAAAGGCGTTGTAAAAGTTGTTGTTACTGAAACGGCTACGATGATTGGATAAAGAAAATCGCTTGTAAGACCAAGTGAACTGCCCATGGAAGCAAGGATAAAGGAAAATTCGCCTACCTGAGTAAGGCTGAATCCACAGCGCATAGCAGTTTTCAAATCCTGACCGGAGGCAAGAACACCGGAAGTTGAGAAAATAATTTGTCCGATAATAGTAACAAGGATAATGCACAGGATAGGTAGAGCGTATTCAATAAGGAGAGCCGGATTTACCAGCATACCTACAGATACAAAAAAGACTGCGCCGAAAAGGTCCTTGAGAGGTTTAATGAGATGCTCGATATGTTCAGCATTGGGAGCTTCTGCAATAAGAGAGCCCATTATGAAAGCGCCAAGTGCAGAGGAAAACCCCATATTTGTAGCTAAAACGACCATTCCCAAGCATAAGCCTGTAGAAGCTACAATAAGAGTTTCATCGTTAACAAGATTACGAGTGCGTTTAAAGAATGTAGGAACAAGATACATGCCCAGTACGAACCACAGCACTAGGAAGAAGACAAGGCGCAGGATACTTTTTATAAGGTCAAGTGTAGAGATATCGGCTGTAGCAGCAGCAAGTGTACTTATCATAACCATCATGACAATAGCGGCAATATCTTCGATAATTAAAATGCCCAGTACAATTGAGGCAAAACGTTCGTTTTTAACTTTTAAATCATCATAAGCTTTGATAATAATGATTGTAGACGACATGGTTAGCATGCAGCCAAGAAAAAGGCTGTCAACCTGGTTCCAGCCCAAAAGATTACCGCAGAGAAAACCTGCACCAAACATGCCGCCAAGAATAATAGTTACGGCAATAAAAGCGGTACTGCCTACACTTTTTAGTTTGTAGAAACTAAATTCCAAACCAAGGGCGAACAGCAGAAAAATAACGCCGATTTCTGACCAGGTTTGGATATTGGCCGTATCCGAAATAGTGGGGAAAAAATTAAAATGTGGGCCGGTAATAAAACCAGCGATGATATAGCCTAAGACGACAGGCTGATTGATTTTTTTGAATAAGATAGTGGTAAAACCTGCGACCAGCAGAATCATTGCCAGGTCGATAATAATTTGTGGTAAGTGGGCCATTGAGGTACTCCTTCCTAAATAATTCAAGCATAACTAAGCTGCATTTTGATTTATTAAAGACAAAAACATAGAAATGTTGTATAATAATTATCTGTATGTGTTATTATACAGTATTTTGCGTGATGAAAATATGAATTTTATTTGTAGTCTAAATTTTATTCTATTGGAGGTTTAAATAATGGCTGAAGAGCTGGTTTTAATTAACGGTGAAATAATGCCTAAAAATGAGGCTTTTATTGATGTCGACGATCGTGGACATAATTTTGGTGACGGTGTATTTGAAATCGTTCCTGTCTATAACGGACGCTGCTTTGCTTTACTGCCGCATATGAATAATCTGTTTGAGTCTGTAATTCACAGCAAAATTCCCGGCGTATACATGATTGAAGAGCTGGTAGAATTCCATGAGAATCTGTTGCAGGCTGCAGGTGTAAGCGACTGTGAAGTATATACTCAGGTTACTCGCGGCAGCGGTGCTTATGGTCTGGCTTATCCTGAGCAGTGCATTCCTAATCTGACGATGTTTATCGTGCCTGTTGATAGAAATGCTTTGGCAGAAAGACGCGAAAAAGGTGTAAATCTTATTACTGAAGAAGATATCCGCTGGCAGCACTGTGATATCAATACACTGAACAGAATGCCGGAAGCTATGGCTAAACAAAAAGCATTTATTTCTAATGCTTTTGATGCATTGTTTGTACGTGACAGTAAGATTACTGAAACTACAGAAGCAAGCTTCTTTATTTATAAAGATGGTATTTTGTGGACTCATCCGGAAAATAATTTTATTCATAAGAATATTACCAGAAAACTCTTGGTAGAAAGATTGGCTCATGATTTACAGCTGCAGGTTATCGAACGTGCTTTTGACAAAGAATTTGCGTTAAAAGCAGATGAAGCATTTATTTGCGGACCGCGCTGTGAATTTATGCCGGTTGTAAAAATTGACCGCGGTTTTATCGGTGATGGCAAGCCTGGTCAAATAGCTGCAGCATTACAAAAGGCGTATAAAGATTTTGTAGCTGTTGAATGTCCGGCTAAATAAGAAGATGCAGAATAAAAAATTGGTGTTGGGAGCGCTGTTGATGGCTTTGACTGTTATTATGCAGTCTTTGCGTCTGGTTCTGCCGATGCCGCCTGTAGTAAGTACATTTATTATTGGTACCTTGGTAAATATGATGCTTATCATTACCAGCAGAATCAGTGGATTTAAAGCAGCTGCATTACTAACAATATTACTGCCGCTGCTGGCGTATATGCAAGGCCAGTTATTATTACCCCTGCTGATACCAGTAGTGATAGCAGGCAACATGCTTTATGTAGTGCTTTTACGGCAAAAAAGAGTTTTTGTTTTTAATTATCTGCTTCCGCCTGCAGTTAAAGCGTTGCTTATGTATCTTGGTGCATATATCGTTTTATCTTTTCTGCAGCTGGAAAACAGTGTATTAGTAAAAAATATCTTATTTGGGATGAGTGTACCGCAGTTTGTTACTGGATTGCTCGGAGTAGTAGCTGCTGAAAGAATATTGATAAAATTGAATAAAAGTTATTGAATTTATTGTATTTTGCGCTGCTGTAAAAGGCAGCGCTTTTTGATTATGTGAACTAAGTGTTAACAACTTAACAATTAAAACAAAAACAATTATTTTATGATATAATATAAAAGTAAAAATTTATCTAATGTACTGGGGGTATCAACGATTTTAGAGTTTAAACCGGTAACTCTTGAGCAGAAAGAGTTATTTGAAAGTTACATGTCTAATCCGATGTATCGCGGCAGTGAATGTGCGTTTTCAAATCTTTTTGTATGGCGCGATTGCTATAATATTTACTGGTGTGTAGCACATGGATTTTTATTGATAAAAGTAAAACGTGATAATGTAGATTTCTTTTTACCGCCAATTGGGGGTGCTGATGAAGATTTGCCGCTGGTATTAGCGGAATTACGCGAATTTTCTCAGGGCAAGCCTTTTGAAATGCACGGTATTTACGAAATGACCAAGGAACGTTTGGCAAAGGTGCTTCCGGATGCTGAGTTTATTGAAGATAGAGATAACTGGGATTATATTTATCTGCGTGAAAAATTAGCAACCTTGTCTGGAAGAAAATATCATGGTCAGAAAAATCATTACAATTCTTTTAAGAAAAATTATCCTGACTATGTATATGAGCCTATTGACGGTAATAATATAGCTGAATGTCTTGGCTTTGGCGAACAATGGTGTGATGACAGGATTGCGGAAGATCCTTCACTTATTTGTGAAAAGTATGCTATCAGACAGGCGCTGACTAATTTTGACGCCTTGGGATTGCGCGGTGGTGCTATTCGTGTATATGGCAAGATAGAAGCTTTCAGCTTCGGCAAAAAGATTAATGATGATACGGCTGTTCTGCATGTAGAAAAAGCTAACCATGAAATTCGTGGCTTGTATACAGCTATTAACAAAGAGTTTGCTGAACATGCCTGGCAGGATGTTACCTACATCAACAGGGAAGAGGATATGGGACATGAGGGTCTGCGCAGAGCAAAAGAATCATATCATCCAGAGTTTATGATTAAAAAGTACAGCCTGCTTGTAAAATGAGGAAACAGAAATGATTTTTAAAATGGTGAATGAACAAAGGATTTCCCAGGTTATGCAATTATGGGACTATTCTTTTGAAAAAAAAGATGATCCGTTTTATCAATGGTATTTTAGTGAGTTTTGCTGTAAAAACAATATGGTCATAGGTGGTTTTGACGAGCAGGATAAATTGCTTAACATGCTACATCTTAATCCATATATGCTGTGTGTAAGAGGATTTGAGCAGCTCACTCCTTATATTGTCGGTGTGGCTACTGCACCTGCAGCAAGAGGAAGTCATCTGTTTGAACCGCTGTTAAAAACAACCTTTGATATCCTGCGCACGCAGCAGATACCATTTGTGCTGCTTATGCCTATTCATGCAGGTATCTATCAGCCATATCAGTTTAGTTACTGCTATTTCAGACATAACTATACTATGGATTTGGCAAAATTGAAGCTTAAAGGCTTTAGCGTGGATTTAAAGGTAGAATATTTACCTTTAAATAAGGAAATTTTAGCTGAAATTTATTATAATATTACTAAGCAGTGGAATGGTGTGCCGGTGCGCACTGATTTTCAGTGGGACAAGCTGCTGAAAGTGCATGCTTTGGAAAATATTCATTGTGCTGTATGTTATGAAAAAGATGTACCGGCAGGATATATGCTGTATAAGCTGCGGGATAAGACGTTTACTGTAGTAGAATTACTGGCACCTTCCCAAAAGGTGAAAAATCGTCTGTTTCAATATGCAGCACAGCATCTAAGTGAAGCAGATACATTTACTTGGTTGGCAGAGGATTGGGATAAGACTTACCTGCATTTTGCAGACCAGCAGCTTAGCGGCAGCCTGCAGCCGTTTATGATGGCACGCTGTATCGATGCCCGGCTGGCTTTGTCCAAGCTTCCTGTTAATGAGCAGATACTTGATGGAAGTGTTAATCTGCTGCTTACAGATAATGTTATTGCAGGCAATAATCACCTGTTGCAACTGAGTGCTGTTAAAGGTAAAATTAATAGTATAAGCACTACAGAGCAGGAAGATGTCACAATGGATATGGCTGCATTTACGCAGATGTTTTTTGGTGCTTTTACTGCAACTGAGCTTGCAGAAGCAGGGTTTATTGAAGCTGAAAACTCTGAAAAACTTGCTGTACTTGACAGTATGTTTCCAAAGTGTCGTAATTTTATTAACGAATATTTTTAAATAACCTCAAATAAATTTGGGAGGCTGATGTTTATGAGTAGTATCAGAAGAATTTTTGTGGAAAAGAAGGATGCTTTTGCTGTAGAAGCACATGGCTTGCTCAGTGATTTACGCAATAATCTGGGGATGACAGGTCTGCAGAACATCCGCATTATTAATCGCTACGATGTTATGGGTCTGAATGATGAAGAATTTGCTATGGCAAAAGAACTCGTGTTGTCTGAGCCTCCTGTTGATACTGTAGCTGAAGAATTAACAGTAGCTGAGGGTAATTTTACTTTTGCTGTAGAACTTCTGCCTGGTCAATATGACCAGAGAGAAGACTTTGCTGAGCAGTGCATTCAGCTGATTACTCAAAAAGAACGCCCGGTTGTAGCTGCAGCCAAGGTATATGTTCTGGAAGGTACTCTTACAGAAGAAGAATTTGCTAAAATTAAAGCTTACTGCATTAACCCCATTGAAGCACGTGAAGCAGCTTGGGAGATGCCTGAAACTTTGGAAAGCACTTGCGAAGAGCCGGCAAAAATTCAGTCTGTACAAGGCTTTTTAACAATGAGCCGTGACGAAGCGGAAGCTCTGCGTAAAGAAATGGGCTTGGCAATGAGCCTTGAAGATTTACTGTGGTGCCAGAAATATTTCAATGAAGAGCATCGTGAGCCTACTATTACGGAAATCAGAGTTCTGGACACCTATTGGTCCGACCACTGCCGTCATACCACATTTATGACGCAGATTGATGATGTTGAATTTATTCCTGGAGTATATACTAAACCGATTCAGGAAGCATATGACAAATATATGGCTGCACGTGAAGGCGTGTATGGTGAAAATACCGAAAGACCTATAACTCTTATGGATATTGCGGTTATTGGTATGAAAAAACTGCGTGCAGAAGGCAAATTGGCTGATCTTGATGTTTCAGAAGAAATCAATGCTTGTTCCATTGTTGTGCCGATAGAAATTGACGGCAAAGAAGAAGAATGGCTTGTAATGTTCAAAAATGAAACTCATAATCATCCTACGGAGATTGAACCGTTTGGCGGAGCTGCTACCTGTCTGGGCGGTGCAATCCGTGACCCGTTGTCCGGCCGTTCCTATGTATACCAGGCAATGCGTGTAACCGGTGCTGCTGATCCCAGAGTGCCTGTTGCTGATACTTTGGCTGGCAAACTGCCGCAGCGTAAGATTACTATCGGCGCTGCTGCCGGTTACAGCTCTTACGGTAACCAGATTGGTCTTGCTACCGGTCATGTACAGGAATATTATCATGATAAATTTGTAGCAAAACGTATGGAAGTTGGTGCAGTAATTGGTGCTGCTCCACGCAGTGCAGTAAGACGTGAACGTCCTGCTGCCGGTGATATTGTTATTCTTTTGGGCGGTAAAACTGGCCGCGACGGCTGCGGCGGTGCAACAGGCTCTTCCAAAGAACATACTGTTGATTCTTTGATGAGCTGCGGTGCAGAAGTACAGAAGGGTAATCCTCCTACCGAGAGAAAAATTCAGCGTTTGTTCCGCAATCCTGAAGTTACTTCTATGATTAAACGCTGCAACGACTTTGGTGCAGGCGGTGTTTCTGTAGCTATTGGTGAGCTGACTGACGGATTAGTTATTGATTTGGATAAAGTTCCGAAAAAATATGAAGGCCTTGACGGTACTGAGCTGGCTATTTCTGAATCTCAGGAACGTATGGCAGTAGTTATTGCTGCAGCTGATAAAGATAAATTCATTGCTTTTGCTGACCAGGAAAATCTTGAAGCAACTGTTGTAGCAGAAGTTTCTGCAGATCCGCGTCTTGTAATGTACTGGCGTGGTGATAAAATTGTAGATTTGTCCCGTGCTTTCCTTGATACTAACGGTGTTGCACAGCATACTGCTGTTACTGTAGAAGAAGCTGAGGGAGAAAATATTTTTGAAAAAGTTCCAGAAGTTGTTACAGTAGCTTCTGACATTAAATCTGCATGGCTTAATAACCTTGAACGCCTTAATGTATGCAGTCAGAAAGGTTTGTCCGAGCGCTTTGACAGCACCATCGGCCGCGGTACTGTTATGCTGCCGTTTGGTGGTAAAGAGCAGCTGACTCCGTCCGAAGGTATGGTAGGACGTATACCTGTACTGAATGGCAAAACCACCGCTGCTTCTGTAATGGCTTGTGGCTATAATCCGGAAGTTGCCTGCTGGAGTCCGTTCCACGGTGCTATGTATGCTGTAACAGAATCTGTAGTACGTGCAGTAGCTTTGGGTGCAGATCCGTCCAAACTGCGTCTTACTTTACAGGAATACTTCCCGAAACTGCATGACAGCGCAAGCTGGGGTCAGCCTTTCAGTGCACTTTTAGGTGCCTTTACTGCTCTTGATGCATTGGAACTGCCTGCTATTGGCGGTAAAGACAGTATGTCCGGTACTTTTATGGATAAAACTGTTCCTCCGACTTTGGTTTCCTTTGCTGTGGGCGTTATTGATGGCAATAAATCTGTATCTGCTGACTTTAAAGCAGCAGGGGATAAAGTAATCTTCCTGTCCTGCCCACGTGATAATGCAGAAGTGCCTGATTTTGCAGCTTTGCGTAAAAATCTTACTGCAGTACACAGTGCAATGGAAGCAGGTAAGATTGCGGCAGCAGCTGCTGTAAAAGACGGCGGTATTGCTGCACTTGTTACTACTATGTGCCTTGGCAATAATTTGGGCTTTGAATTCATTAAACCGTTTAATGATACTGACAATCTGTTTACTTTACAGCCTGGCGGTATCGTATTGGAACTTGCTGCTGGCTGTGAACCAGAAGAATTGTTTGATGGTTTAGATTATATGCTTCTTGGTCATTTGACTGATAAAGCTGAAATCAGCATAAATGATACTGTTATCACTGCAGAAGAAGCTAAGCAGTCTTATATGCAGCCTTTACAGGGTATCTTCCCGTATAAGCTGCCTGATACAGAAAGTCCGGCAGATATCTGCCAACCTCTGTATAAAGAAAATCTGCCTTTGACTGCGCCGGTTACTATTGCCAAACCTCGCGTATTTATTCCGGTATTCCCCGGCAACAACTGTGAATATGACAGCGCGCGTGCTTTTGAAGATGCAGGTGCAGCAGCTGAAACCTTTGTAGTACGCAACCTTACTGCACAGGCTGTTGAAGAATCTGTAGAACAGATGGTTAAATACATCAATAATTCTCAGATTATCATGATTCCGGGTGGTTTCAGTGCTGGTGATGAACCTGACGGCAGCGGCAAATTTATTGCTACCATGTTCAGAAATCCGCGTATTAAAGAAGCCGTAAGCGATTTGCTGGAAAACCGTGATGGGCTTATCCTTGGTATCTGCAATGGCTTCCAGGCTTTGATTAAACTTGGCCTTGTTCCTTATGGTGAAGTAAGAGATCTGACTGCAGATTCTCCGACTTTGACCTTTAATACTATTGGCCGCCATATTTCTCAGATTGTAACTACCAGAGTAGTATCTAATAAATCTCCGTGGCTGAGCTGCTGTGAACCGGGCGATGAACATGCTATTGCTGTTTCTCACGGTGAAGGTCGATTCTATGCTCCGGAAGCTGTTATCAAAGAATTGTTTGCTAACGGTCAGGTTGCTACTCAGTATGTAGATAATAATGGTATGCCTACCATGAATATGCCGTATAATCCTAACGGTAGTTTGTATGCTATTGAAGGTATTACCAGTCCGGACGGACGTGTATTGGGTAAAATGGGCCATACTGAACGTTTTGCTGATGGTCTGTACAGAAATATCTACGGTAACAAAGATCAGATGCTGTTTAAATCCGGTGTTAACTACTTCAAATAATAAAAATAGACGGTGTTCTTAATGAAAGCACTGCCATAAACAAATAAAAAACCTCTGAATCAATAAATGGTTCAGAGGTTTTGTTTATTTATTTTTATCAAGTTTGAAAAGCATATCCATTGGCATGTCTGGATAAGGTTCTATATCAGTATGTTTTTTGCTGGGCTGTTCTTCTTCAGTAAGCTGGATACGCCCGCATTTACGCTCGTAATCATCTACGACCCATTTGAGGATTTGTTCAATTTCTTTATTCAGCGAGCGGCCGTTATTTTTGGCGATATGCTTCATTTTATTCATAATTATAGGATGTATGCGCATGGTAAAACGTGCTTCGTCCATTTTAATCCCTCCAGTGACATCATAATAACACTAATCTTTCCAACCTTAATTATAGGCAATTATAGCTGCTTACGCAAGTATTCACACAGATTTTGAGATTTTAGCTGTCAGATATGGTAAAATAAAAAGAAAAACTTAACGGAGGTAACGATGAAGTTAGAAGTAAGTAATATATATCATGGCTTTCAGGTTCTGCAGCAGGATCATATAGAAGAAATAAATGCTGAAGCATATTTACTGGAGCACGTTAATAGCGGTGCAAGGTTGTTTTATTTAGGCTGTGCTGATGATAATAAAGTATTTTCCATATCTTTCCGTACACCGCCTAATGATGATACCGGCGTTGCTCATATTTTGGAACATTCTTCTTTATGTGGTTCCAGAAAATATCATTTAAAAGAGCCTTTTGTAGAATTGGTGAAAGGTTCTATGAATACTTTTCTCAATGCAATGACTTATCCGGACAAGACTATGTATCCTGTAGCCAGCCGTAATGATAAGGATTTCCGCAATTTGATGGATGTATATCTGGATGCGGTATTTTATCCGTTAATCTATGAAAATAAATATACTTTGCGTCAGGAAGGCTGGCACTATAATTTAGAAAGCCTTGATGGTGAGCTGTGTTATAACGGCGTAGTGTACAACGAAATGAAGGGTGTTTATTCTTCTCCGGATGCGCTGTTGGAAAATGAAGCAATGAAGGCACTTTTTCCTGCAACGCCGTATCGCTTTGAATCCGGCGGACATCCTGATGCTATACCGCAGCTGACACAGGAGGCTTTTGAAGCCTTTCACAAGACTTATTACAGCCCGGAAAATTCCTTTATTTATTTATATGGCGATATGGATATTGATGATACCCTGGCATATCTTGACAGAGAATATTTATCTGCCTTTAAGAAGACTGGTGATGTTGACTCCAATATCAGACTGCAAGAGCCTTTGAGCAGAACTCAGGAGGTAGAAGCTTTTTATCCGGTTGACAGCAGTGAAGATTTAACGGCTAAAACCTATCATGAATTATCTATTGTTACTGGCTGTGCAAGGGATGTAAAAACTTCCATGGCGCTGCGCATTTTGGAAGGGGTATTGCTGGAATCAGAATCTTCTCCGTTGCGTCGTGCACTTTTAGAGGCTAAGCTTGGACAGAGCGTAAGCGGCAGTTACGTAGGCAGTTTGCTGCAGCCGGTTATGAGCATCAAAGTTTCCGGCAGTGAATACGAGCTGAAAGATAAATTTATCAGTGTTGTTTACAAGACTTTGCAGCAGCTGACTATGGATGGCGTTGACAAGAAGCTGCTGGAAGGTGCTTTGAATGCAGCAGAATTTAAACTTAGGGAAGCTGATTTCGGAGTTTACCCCAAAGGACTTATTTATGGCATCGGTATTATGGATAACTGGCTTTATGGCGGTAATCCTGTAGATGGCCTGCGCTATGACAATATCCTTAAGGAACTGCGCGAAGGTATCAATAACGGTTATTTTGAACGTCTGATTGAAAATTATTTGCTGGATAACACTCATAAAGTAGTGGTAACATTGCGCCCGCAGCCTGGCAAGGAAGAAAAAGATAATGCTGCTGCTGTTGCTGCTATGGCTGAGTTGAAAGCTGCTATGAATAAAGAGGTGCTTGAGCAGCACATTGCTGATTGTGCAGAGCTGCACAGAAGACAGGCTCTTCCTGATGCGCCGGAAGATTTAGCATCCATCCCCATATTGCAGCGCAGTGATATACGCAGAGAAGTAGAGAAATTTGTTATGCAGGAAGAGCAGGCTGATGGTGGTAAAATTCTGTATTTGCCTGCATCTGCTCATAATATTGCTTATCTTAACTGGTATTTTGATATGACAGGCGTAGCAAAGGAGATGCTGCCGTATTGTTATCTGCTGGCTGACGTACTGGGTAAATTCAATACTAAGCGCTATACTTATGAAGAAATTGCTACTGAGAGCATTATGTATACCGGTGGTGTTGCTTTTAATGTAAGAGCAGTATCCGATGCAGAAGATGCTGATAAATATAAAATTTACTTTACAATGAAAGCTAAAGTAATGGCAGAAAATCTGCCTAAGCTTTTTGATATTTTAACTGCCGTAGCAAGAGAAACTTCCTTTGAGGATTTATCCAGACTACGTGATTTGGTAGATGAAGTTAAGTCTGACTGGGATGATAATTTCTTTAACCGCGGACAGAATGTAGCGATTTCCAGATTGTATTCATATACATCGGCAGCGGCAAGAGTTAATGAGCAGGATCAGTTCAGCTATTATCAGTTTATCAAAGCGCTGGCAGATAATTTTGACAGCAGGGGACAGGAAGCCCTTGATATTCTGAAAAAACTGCCGTCGGTATTCTTCCATAAAAATGGTTATATTTTTGCTTACTCCTGTGATGAAGCAAATAAAGAGCAGGTACGCAGTATGGCAGAAGAATTTAATCAAGAGCTGCCAGATTCTGACGTAGCTGGTACTGTTCCTGATGTAATTGCCTGCGGAGATGTAAACGAGGCGATTACAACTGCAGGTAAGGTACAATATGTTGCTGCAGGCGGTAATTTTATCAAGCACGGACATCGTTTTACCGGAGCTATGCGCGTACTGGAAACTATCCTGCGCTATGAATATCTTTGGACTAAGATTCGCATTCAGGGAGGAGCTTACGGCGCTACAGCACGTTTTGAAATGAATGGACTGGGTGTTTTTGCTTCTTATCGTGATCCTAAGCTGAAAGAATCACTGCAGGCATATCAGGGCTTGGCTGCATGGTTGCGTAAGGCAGATTTTACTGAACGAGAATTAGATAAATATGTGATAGGTACCATTAGCGGCATGGATGTACCCTTAACTAACTCTATGCGTCTTGATACAGCTGTAAATATTTTCTTAAAACAAGTTTCTGATTCGCGTCGTCAGCAGACACGTGATGAAGTATTGCAGGTTACGAATAAGGATTTGCAGAATTTAGGACAGATTGTTGAAGATATGTTAAGCGATGGTTATATCTGTGTGGTTGGCGGCAAGCAGATTATTGAAGGCAACAGCAGTTTGTTCAATAAAGTAATAAATATCTAAGTAAATAAAAATAAAACGGAGGTCAGTTTTAAACTGACCTCCGTTTTTATTTTTTAGAATTTACAATAATCCTGCAATATCCGGCAGGGGAGCAATACTGCGTTTTAAAATACCGTTGATATGAGCAATAAGAATGCCATAATTAGTCATAGGTACATTTTGTTCAGCTGCACATTTATAGCGGTAAAGCATTTCACGGTCATTAAGCATACAGCCGCCGCAATGAACAATCATTTTGTATGGGGAAAGGTCCAGAGGAAATTCTGTACCGCTGGTGAAAACAAATTCTGGATTTTTGCCTGTATACTTTTTAATCCAGCCAGGCAGCTTCACTGTTCCGATATCATTACACTGACGATGGTGAGTACAGCCTTCACTGATAAGAATGTTATCGCCATCCTGTATGTTTTGCAGAGCTTTAACACCAGCTACTGCATTAGCAAGACTGCCTTTATAACGGGCAAAGAGGATGGAAAAAGACGTTAAGGGAATAGAAGGGCCTGCGATATTGGCAACAGCGCCAAAAGCCTGACTATCTGTAATGATTAGGCGAGGAGGATTTTTGAGCTGTGCTAAAGCCTCTGCCAGCTGACTTTCCTGTACAACCATAGCAATAGCGTTATGGTCAAGGACATTGCGTAGTACCTGCTGCTGCGGCAGAATAAGGCGGCCTTTGGGAGCAGCATTGTCTATAGGAGTAACTAATACGACAGTATCAAGGGGCTGCAATAAATCGCCAACCAGTTCGCGCGGTTTGGTTTCTGGTAACAGTTTGGGCAGCAGCTCTTTAAGTTCATGAATATGTTCACCTGATTGGGCACTTATGAATAAATATGGAATAGTGAGATTTTTTATAAGTTTTTGCTGCTGCTCGTCAGTAATGGAATCACTCTTATTAAAAACTAATAAAAATGGTATATTCTTGCTTTTTATATGAGCAAGTAATTCTTTATCTTCGGTAGTAAGACCGTTTGCAGAGTCAACAACGAGGACAGCAATATCTGTTTTATTAAGCACCTGATAAGCTTTTTGAATACGTAGCTTGCCAAGTTCCCCTTCATCATCAATGCCGGGAGTATCAATCATCATTACCGGACCCAGAGGTAATAATTCCATAGCTTTATAGACGGGATCGGTTGTAGTACCCTTAACATCGCTGACAATGGCAAGGTTTTGACTGGTTAAGGCGTTGATAAGACTGGATTTACCGGCATTACGTCTGCCAAAGATGCCTATATGGATTCGGTCGGCAGAAGGAGTAGAATTTAGGCTCATACGATTACCTCCTAATACGCTGAAAGTACTTTATTTATATTAAATAAGTATGAAATAAAATGTTTAAAAATAAGAATTATTGCATAATACTAAAAGCTGAGAAAATTTGTGTAACAGATATTGACGGAGCACTATTTTTGCATATATATTTATTGTATACAATGTGCAAAAGCACAAAACCATTAAAAAGGAGGCGTATTAATGAATACCAATTCTACGCAGCATTTTCAACTTTCTGTAGCAGACCCGACTCCGTTAGGATTATTTGGCCTGGCCGTTGTCACTATGGTGGCTTCGGCACAAAAAATGGGCATTGTTTCGGATGTATCATGGGTACTTCCGTGGGCTTTATTCTGCGGTTCATTAGCGCAAATCATTGCCGGTATCCTTGATTATTGTCACAGAAATATTTTTGGAGCCACTATTTTCTCTGCATTTGGCCTGTTTTGGGCAGCAGTAGGTATGAGCTGGATGATTAAAGCAGGTTCTTTTGGTGCAGGATTGAGCGCCGGGGTTGATGCTAAGGCTATAGGATTTGCATTTTTTGCTTTTTTCCTGTTTGCTTGTATCGGCACTATAGCAGCTTCTTCTGCTAATCTGTTTTTATTTGTAGATATGGTATTGATTGATATCCTGTTAATCTGCCTGGCACTTGATGCCTGGAAGATTGGGGGACATGCGCCTCATGCTATAGCTGCTTACTCTGAGATGGCAATTTCTTTATTATCCATGTATGGTGCAGGAGCAGCTTTTCTGAATAATTTTTATGGCAGAACTTTCTGGCCATTGGGTGCTCCGATAAATAAGTGGAAACAATAATGATATAATAAAAGCACTGCCGAAGCAGTGCTTTTATTTATTTTATTTTACAAGTTCAAGACGGTCGTTAGGCAGATATTTACGGCCAGCTTTGGCACAGGGTTTACCGTCAACCATTACTATGTCAGCAGTAAAATTAATATTGCCGTCAAAGAAACTGGAGCCGACAGCATAAGTGTCAACGGGAACACCGGCTGCTTCAAAAGCAGCAACACGTTTGGCATCAAAACCGCCGGAAACGATGATCTTTACATAATCGAAGCCTTCGGCATCCAAAGCTTTACGTACATTGCATACAAGTTCCTTGCAGACACCGGTAGGATTGAACATACCCATCTGGTCAAGCAGGCTCTTATCAACCATGCTGCCGGAAGTGTCAAGGCGAACGCCTTGAAGTTTATGACCCAATTTGCGTGCAACGGCGAGAGATGTATTGACACAGTCGTTGTCAAAGTCAACTAAAGCAATACGGGCAATTTGAGGATCAACATATTTATCAAAGGCTTCCGTTGCAGCTACTGTATCACCATTATACGCAGCAATTAATGCATGGGGAATAGTGCCCAATCCTTTGCTGCCGCTGGGCAGAGCGTTGGCATCGGTGGAGAAACCTTTGATGCCGCCGATTTTAGCTGCATAGCCGTCGCTTTCCTGGGTATGATAAATGTCATAACGAGCAGGGAAGAACAGAACAGGTTTGCCATTAGCTGCCTTTACTACATTGCGAACATTAGTTGCAATGCGGCTCTGACGTGCGAGAATGCCGAGATAGATAGTTTCAAGATGAGAGAAGTCGGCTAAATCGCCTTCAATGGTCATCAAAGTTTCCCAGGGTTCTACTTCATCACCGTCATGCAGTGCATGGATAACTATATTTTCAGGGTTGTGTGCACAGGTCTTAATCAAGGCAATAACTTCATCAATACCGCAAACAACTACATGTTCACGGGTGAATACCTGCATAAGCACACGAGGATGATGATTATCTCCGTTTAAGATTTCAGCAGTGCGCAGAAAATAGGCATCGCTGTAGTAACCAGCTTTAATTTTTTCTATAGGAAATGTAAAAGATTCGACAGGCAATCTGTTTTTCATTTTTACCTCCATTATTGTTTATTAGATAGTATGATATAATAAAAATATGATACAATAATAACGTTTCTTATTCAAGCGATTTCACAAATTTATTAAAAAATGCTTAATTTTAAGGAGGACTTTATGAACGCAGCCAATAAAAAATATACAGTATTGCTGCTTTCAGCACCAATCGGCTCTGGTCATAAATTGGCAGCAGAGGCATTGGAACAGGTTTTTGCGGCAAATAAGGCTGTTCATGTGGTTCATGGCAATATATTTGATTTTTTTCCGCATTTTTTAGGAACAGGTTTTTTGAAAGTTTATTTGCAGATGCTGCAGCATTTTCCCTGGATGTATAAATATATGTATAAATGGGGTAATCAGGAGAAAGGTTCTCTGTGGATGAAGAACCTTATTAACGGTATTTTAGCCAGATTAGGACAAAACTATCTGGAAAAAGTAGCTCCAGATGCTGTTATAGCAACGCATGCAACACCAGCGGGAATTATTGGCATTTACAAAAAAAGTTTGCCGAAAAAATTGTTCCTTGGTGCTGTAATAACAGACTTTACCATACATAAATGGTGGATCTGTCCTGGCGTAGATACCTATTTTATTGCTGATAAGCGTTTAACTGACAGGCTGCCGAAAAATGCAGAGGTACATGCGTATGGTATTCCTGTACGGCAAAATTTTATGCAAGCTGATGGCAGTATTTTGCGGCAGAAACTTGGCATAAATGATAGTGAAAAGATATGTCTGCTTTTGGGCGGTGGTGAAGGACTTCTGCCGATGGCAGAAATTGTGACAGCCTTGCAGGAAAAAGAGAATATGCATAATATCAGAATCATAGCTGTTACTGGACATAATAAACAACTGTTTACTAAATTGCAGCAATGCAAAGCTGACAGATTAACTGTGTACGGCTTTACTGAACGGCTGCCGGAAATAATGGCTGCTGCAGATATAGTTGTTTCTAAAGCGGGTGGCTTGACTTCTGCTGAGGTTTTGAGCTTAGGCAAAAGATTTATTATCTATAAACCTCTTCCCGGACAGGAAGAAGGCAATGCAGCCTTTCTCCATCGTCACTGTGGTGCAGTTATTGCTAAAAGTACAGCAGAGGTGGCTGCTTTTGTACAAGTATTCAGCGAACAAGAAGCAGAGGAGTTACAGGCAGATAAAACGAGATTACAGGCTGCAGAAAAGATTTGTGATTGCGTCTTAAAGCATATAAGACAGAATGAAATTGCTTGACCGGACGGAACAAGCTTACTATAATGAAAGAAATCTATGTCTTGCGGCACAACTGTCGGTTGCGTCTGATATGACTTGAATAAAAGGGAGTTGAGGTATTGGACGCATTTTATCTGGCAGCTTTGTGTGCTGTGGTACCTGGATTAGGCAGAAGCCGTATTCCCAAGCTGATAAATTATTTTGGCAGTGCCAAAGCAGTTTATCTTGCTGCAGAGGATGAGCTTAGGCAGTCGCATATCTGTACGGAAAAGCAGATTGTAAATTTTATGACAGGAAGAAAACCTGAATTACCGGAAAGATTGGCGATATTTTGTCAGAAAAGCGGCGTAGCACTGCTCAGTATTTACGATGAGCAATATCCGGTATCGTTAAAGGAGATTCATGATCCGCCGCTGGTGCTGTATGTTCGTGGTACTTTGCCGAGCAGTATTTATAATCTAGCTGTAGTTGGTTCAAGAGAGGCATCTCCTTATGGATTGAAGGCAGCCGCTTATTTTGCGGAGGCCTTTGCGAAAGAACGGATACCTGTTATCAGCGGTGGTGCCAGAGGGATAGATACAGCTGCTCATAAAGCATGTCTGCAGGCTGGCGGTACGACAGTTGCCGTACTTGGCTGCGGTATAGATATGTGTTATCCGGCAGAAAATAAAAAGCTTTTTGAGAGTATTGCTGTAAATGGTGCCGTCATTACAGAATTTGCGCCTGGAACAGAGCCAAAGGCGTATAATTTTCCTGCGCGTAATCGCATTATAGTGGGGTTGTCTCGCGGCGTGCTGGTGGCTGAGGCGGCCAGAAAAAGCGGTGCTATTATAACTGCCGGCATTGCAGCTGATGAAGCAAGAGAAGTTTATTGTGTTCCTGGCAATATCTTTACAGGCAACAGTATTGGCTGCCATGACCTTATTCGCACAGGTGCCAAGCTGGTGGATGGACCCCAGGATATTTTTGAAGATATGCGTGATTGGTACAGCAGAAATAATATTGTGCAGCAGGATATTTTTGCGTTGTCAGATATTGAAAACGCTGATATACCTATAATAGAAAAAGAAAATTTAGACGGAATGTCTGATGTGAGCAAAAAGCTTTTGCAATTACTTTTACAGGGGCCGTTATCTTTGGAAGAGCTAACGGAACAGAGCGGGGAGCCTTTTGCTGATGTGAGTATGGAACTTCTAAATCTGCAGGTGGAAGGGTTAATTGCTGCAGATCAGGCACAAAGGTATTACCGTATTTAGGAGGAAAGCAGATGGCAAAGAATTTGGTGATTGTGGAATCACCAACTAAATCTAAAACAATAGAAAAATTCTTGGGAAAAAATTATACAGTACGTGCTTCTATGGGACATCTGCGTGATTTGCCGAAAAGTACGTTTGGTGTAGATGTAGAGCATGATTTTGAACCGAAATATATAAATATTCGTGGTAAAGGCGACTTAATTAAGGAGCTTAAGACTTTAGCTAAAAAATCAGATAAAATTTTTCTGGCAACTGACCCTGACCGTGAAGGTGAAGCTATTAGCTGGCATTTGGCGTATATTTTGGGCATAGACCCTGAGCAGAAATGCAGAATAGAGTTTCACGAGATTACTTCAAATGCTGTCAAAGACGCTTTGAAGAATCCCCGGCCTATTGATATCGACAAGGTTGATGCCCAGCAGGCGCGCAGAATAATTGACCGTATTGTTGGTTATCAGCTTAGTCCGCTGTTGTGGCGCAAAATTCGTAAAGGATTAAGTGCCGGACGTGTACAGTCTGTCGCTGTAAAAATTATTGCCGACAGAGAAAAAGAGATAGCAGATTTTGTACCGCAGGAGTATTGGACTGTTAATGCTAAGTTGCGTGAGCATGCCAAAGCACCGATTTTTGAAGCTGAAGCAGTAAAATGCAACGGCAAAAAGCTGGAAATACATAATGCTGAAGAAGCTCATGCAGTTGAAGATGCTTTAGCAAAAGCTGATTATATTATCAGTGAAGCTACAAAAAAAGAACGTCGTCGTCGTCCGGCTCCGCCGTTTACTACGTCCAGTCTGCAGCAGGAAGCAAATAAAAAGCTGAATTTTACTGCTAAAAAGACGATGCTTGTTGCACAGCAGCTTTATGAGGGTGTTTCTTTAGGTAAGGCTGCCGTTGGTCTTATTACCTATATGAGAACTGACTCCGTAAGATTTGCCGATGTAGCCTGTGCTGAAATACGTGACTATATTAAAGATGCGTTAGGCAGCGAATACTGTCCTGCCAAACCGAATGTTTTCAGCAGCAAAAAGAATGCTCAGGATGCTCATGAAGCTATCAGACCTACTAGTGTATTGCGTACGCCTGATGAGGTTGCTGCTTTCCTGACTAAGGATCAGCTGAAACTATATACCTTGATTTGGCAGCGTGCTGTTGCCAGTCAGATGAATGATGCAGTATATGATGTTACTACGCTTTTGGTGGATGCAGATAAATATCAGCTGCGTGCCAGTGGTGCGATACTGAAGTTTGCCGGCTTCTTAAAGTTAAGTCGACAGGCTGATGATGAAAAAGAAAAGACTGTACCGTTTATTGAAGCAGGTACAAAGGTTTTACTGCATAAGCTTATGCCAGCTGAACAGCATTTTACTGAACCACCTGCACATTTTACTGAAGCAACCTTGGTAAAAGAGCTTGAAGATAAGGGAATAGGCCGCCCGAGTACTTATGCTCCTACAATTCAAACTATTTTAGACAGGGGCTATATTGCCAAAGAGGGCAAAAAGCTGGTTATTACAGAATTAGGCCTGCTGGTTGTAGATATGCTGACCAAGTATTTTACTGAGCTTATCAATATTCCGTTTTCTGCAGAGCTGGAAACAGAGCTTGACGAAATCGCTGAGCATCATGCGGATAAAAATGATATTATCAGAAAGTTCTATGAACCGTTTGCCAAGCTGTTGGCAGTTGCAGATAAAGAAATAGAAACTGTGGAAATGCCCGTACAGGTGACAGATATTCCCTGTGAAAAATGCGGTCGTATGATGGTAGTAAAACAAGGACGTTTTGGCAGTTTCTTAGCTTGTCCTGGTTTTCCTGAATGCCGCAATACCAAGCCTATTTTAAAGAAAATAGGCATTAAATGTCCGGAATGCGGCGGCGAGGTTATTGAACGTAAAACAAAAACCAGAAAGATTTTTTATGGCTGTGAAAATTATCCGACCTGCTCTTTTACTTCCTGGGATAAACCTACGGAAGAAAAATGTCTTGTTTGCGGTAAGATTATGTATGAGCATGCGGAGAAGAACGGGCAGAAAAAATTATACTGCATGAATCAGGAATGCAGTAATTGTAAGATAACAAGAAAGGGAACAGTAAAAAGTGATAAATGATCCTATTCATGTCATAGGCGGAGGATTAGCCGGTTGTGAAGCTGCCTGGCAGATTGTCAGATATGGTATTCCGGTTATTCTTCATGAGATGCGTCCGACAAAATCAGATGAAGCACATAAAACTGCTTATTTTGCGGAGCTGGTCTGCAGTAATTCGCTGCGGGCAAATAATATAGAAAATGCGGTTGGATTGCTAAAAGAAGAAATGCGCCGTCTTGATTCTTTGATTTTAAGACAGGCTGATTTATTCAAAGTACCGGCTGGCGGAGCATTAGCCGTAGACCGTGAAGGGTTTGCTGCCAGCATTACTGATATTATCAGCAATCATCCGCTCATTACTGTAGTTAATGAAGAAGTGACTGATTTAGAAAGCCTGGAAGGTACTGTAATAGTAGCCAGCGGACCGCTGACTTCACCTGCGCTTTCAGAAGCTATTCAAAAACTGCTTGATGCTGAATATTTTTATTTCTATGATGCAGCTGCTCCGATAGTTGCTGCTGATTCTCTTAATTACGATAAGGTGTATCGTGCTTCACGTTATGATAAGGGCGATGCAGATTATCTTAATTGTCCTTTTGAGACTAAGGAAGAATATCTTGCTTTTTGGCAGGCTTTGTGTACTGCGGAGCTTGCTCCTGTTAAAGACTTTGAAAAGGAAGTATTCTTTGAGGCCTGCATGCCCATAGAAGAAATGGCTTCACGTGGTGAAGATACTATGCGTTTTGGCCCTTTAAAACCAGTTGGCTTGGTTGACCCAAGAACAGGCAAAGAAGCTTATGCAGTTGTACAGCTGCGCCAGGATAATGCAGCTGCTTCTCTTTATAATATTGTTGGGTTCCAGACTCATTTAAAATGGCCAGAACAGAAGCGTGTCTTTGGTATGATTCCCGGACTGGAAAATGCGGAATTTGTTAGATACGGTGTTATGCATAAGAATACTTATATGAATTCACCGCAGCTGCTGACAGATAAATTTAATTTGAGAAAAAATAGTAAATTCTATTTTGCTGGTCAGATGACAGGCGTAGAAGGTTATGTGGAATCAGCTGCTTCCGGGCTCATGGCAGGGCTGCATGCTGCCAGAGCTGCTCTTGGGCTGCCCGAGATAGATTTTACTAATGAAACTGCGCATGGAGCGCTGGCTGCTTATATCAGCAATAGTGAAGTCAAAAACTTCCAGCCGATGAATGTTAATTTTGGCTTGATTGCTCCTTTAGGACAAAGAATCAGAAAGAAACGCGAAAAAAATGCTTTAATTGCTCAGCGTGCTTTGGATAAAATTGAAGCAATTAAAAAGCAATATGAAATATAGTAACGATGTTATTTTAAAAATTAAAAATAATTTAAATTATTAAATTAAAAACAGTGCCTTGGGCACTGTTTTTTTATTGTATAAATTCAAAATAATACTTATTAAATATTCAGATTAGTAAAATTTTTCCTTGAAAGCGATTTTTATTTATGATATTATAATCAACGCAAGGAGTAAGTATTATGACGATTTCACAGTCTGAACTGCCGGATAAATTTTGTGCATATTTACATATAGAAAAAAACGCTTCTCCGCTTACTGTTACTAATTATCAAAAGGACATTAAGTCGTTTGCAGACTTTTTGCGGCAGCGTTTTAAACGAGACTTCCAATGGCAGCAGATTGGTGCTTTGGATATAAGAGCTTATCTTGCAGACTTAAATAAACATAATTATGCAAAACGTACCATTGCGCGTAAGATTTCATCTTTACGTTCATTTTATAAATATCTGGTACGTGAAAATTATCTTGAATACAATCCGTTCGTTAATGTTAAAACGCCTAAGCTGGATAAAAAATTACCAAGCTTTTTAGAGGAGTTTGAAATTAATGAATTGCTGCAACTTCCAGATAAGACGTTGTTAGGAATGCGTGATCAGGCTGTGTTGGAGTTGCTTTATGCTACTGGATGCCGTGTATCAGAATTAGTTGGTCTCACGTTAGAGAGTGTGGATATAGCTAATAGATATGTGTTGCTGCATGGTAAAGGTGACAAGGAGCGCATTGTTCCGCTTGGAACACTTTGCTGCAATGCCTTGAATACGTATTATGAAAACAGCAGAAAAGTGATTTTGCAGAAATATCCAAATAATCAACATGATTATGTATTTGTAAATAGCCGTGGAGGTATTTTAACAGACAGAAGCGTAAGACGAATTTTAGAAAAATATATTATGCAGCTAGCTTTACATAAGAAAGTCAGTCCGCATACTATTCGACATACGTTTGCTACGCATTTGCTGGATCACGGTGCTGATTTAAGAGCGGTTCAGGAACTGCTGGGCCATGCAAATTTATCTACAACACAGATTTACACTCATATTACAGCAGAGCGTATTGCGTCTGTTTATCAAAAAAATCATCCGCGTGCATAGCTTTGGAGGGGATTTTTATGGAGTTGCTGGAAAAAACAAGAAAAATTAACAAACTGTTGCAAACTGGCGATAAAGTTGAGTTTAACGCTATTGCTAAAACTTTACGTGATGTTATTGGCGCCAATACCTATATTGTAGGCAGAAAAGGCGGCGTTAAAGGATATTCCTTGATAAGCGAATTTGAATGTGACATCATGAAAGAACATGTGCTCAATGTTAAACGTTTTCCTGAAAGTTATTTGAAATTTATTATGGGGATAAGCGAAACTGTTGCTAATATACCTCATGCAGACCAGGAATGTTCTTTCTTAAATGATGCTAAATGTATTTTTAAGGATAAAATGACTACCATAGTACCTATTTACGGCAATGGTGAACGTTTGTGTACTTTGATTGTAGCAAAATATGATGCAGGTTTTAACGATGAAGATTTACTGCTGGCTGAATATGCAGCTACTGTTTTAGGTGTTGAAATACTGCACGACCGTGAAGCAAGAGTAGCGGAAGAAGCGCGCAAGCGTGTAATGGTACAGATTGCATTTTCGACGCTTTCATATTCTGAATTGGAGGCGGTTATCAATATTTTAGGTGAGCTGAACGGTAACGAAGGGTTATTGGTTGCATCTAAAATAGCAGACAGGGTAGGTATTACCCGTTCTGTAATCGTTAATGCTCTGAGAAAATTTGAAAGTGCTGACCTTATTGAAACTAAGTCTCTTGGTATGAAGGGTACTTATATCAGAGTTAAAAATGAGTTTTTATTTGATGAATTAAAGAAGAAACAACAATAAAGTAATGATAAGCCGAAAATATTTTTATTTTCGGCTTTTTTGCATGGTTTTTTATTTGCTGCTGCGTTATACTGAAAGCAGATAATATTTGTCACGAGAGGATGGGCAGTATGGAAAGTGCAGTTTTATATGAAGTAAAAGATGGCGTTGCTACTATTACCCTTAACAGGCCTCAAAGCCTTAATTCGATGAATGATGCATTGATTGATGGTTTGCATGATGTATTAGACTGCGTTGAAAAAGATGATAAAGTAAGATGTGCAGTGCTTACTGGTAATGGCAAAGCTTTTTGTGCTGGCGGTGATTTGCCGTTTTTAAACAGTATTGCTTCTGCTGCAGCAAGAAGAAAGTTCATTGCCAAAGTAGGTGCGGTTGCCAAACGTATTACTGTTATAGAAAAGCCGTTTATTGCTATGGTCAATGGCGTTGCTGCCGGTGCTGGTGTAAATCTTATGCTGGCTTGTGATTTAGTGTATGCCGTAGAAAAGGCTCGTTTTGCACAAAGCTTTGCCAAGGTTGGTTTAATTCCTGACTGCGGCGGTCTGTATTTTCTGCCTAAAGCAGTAGGATTGCATAAAGCTAAAGAATTAATGTTTACTGCGGACTTGATTGGGGCTGAAGAAGCTGCTGCTTTGGGAATGCTGAATCATGTTTGCAGTGAAGATAAGCTTGCAGAAGATGTATATGCAATGGCACAGCGTCTGGCAGTCAGTGCACCGCTTTCCATAGGCTTGATTAAAAAATATCTCAATAATACTTCTCTGGGACTTGATGAAATACTTGCTGCTGAAGAAAGTACACAGGCTCTTTTGATGGATACGGAAGACTGCCGTGAAGGTATTGCTGCTTTTAAAGAAAAACGCAATCCTGTTTTTACAGGTAAATAATAATTATTTAAGTTAATTCAAACGGAATCGTTTAGCGATTCCGTTTTCTTTTTAATATAAATGTTGTATAATTATATTTATTATATTGATGGAGGTATATATGTTAGATTTCAGTACGATGATCTACCGGATACCGGCATTGCTGTTTGCAATTTCTATTCATGAATATGCGCATGCGCAATGTGCGGACAGTATGGGGGATTCTACTCCGCGATTGATGGGGCGTCTTACTTTTAACCCTATGGCTCATCTTGATCCGATAGGTGCGCTGCTGTTAGTTTTTGCCGGTTTTGGCTGGGCTAAGCCGGTAGCAATTAATTCAGATAATTTCCGTAACAGACGTGAAGGCATAATCAAAGTATCGCTTGCAGGGCCTGCATCTAACTTGTTCTTATGCTTTTTGGCAGCTGTAATCAGTGCGGCAATGACCAGATTTGGTTTTATGTCTGACGGTGTTTTTAAGTTTCTTTTGTGGATGCAGCTGTATAATGTTTGGTTTGCATTTTTTAATCTGCTGCCGATACCGCCTTTAGACGGTTCAAGATTGGTATCAGAGCTTTTGCCTCCCAAACAGGCATATGAATTTGATTATGTAGTTGGACAGTATGGTTTTTATATTTTGCTGTTTCTGGTGTTTACCGGTATTATCAGCATGATTATTAATCCTCTGGCAACTGCGTATATGGTTTTGATTAACACAATCATCAGTGTTGTATTTTAATATTAAATTTTAAAGGAGTTTTTATTATGAACAAAGGCAGAATTTTTAGCGGTATGCAGCCTTCCGGCCGCTTCCATCTTGGCAATTATATGGGGGCCTTGGAAAACTGGGTGCGTTTACAGCATGAATATGAATGCTTTTTTTCTATAGTAGACCTGCATGCCCTTACTTCTTCTTATGCAGATACTTCTAAATTGCAGGAAAATATTATGGAGATGGCTATTGACTGGCTGAGTGCAGGCCTTGATCCTGAAAAGAATGTTATTTTTGTGCAATCCCATGTTAAAGAACACAGTGAGCTGGCATTACTGCTTGGTATGATGACTCCGCTTTCCTGGTTGGAACGTGTACCTACCTACAAAGATAAGATTCAGAATCTCAGTGCTCAGGGCAAAGATTTGCATACTTATGGCTTTTTAGGCTATCCGGTTCTGATGGCTGCTGATATTATTCTTTATAAAGCTACCTGCGTACCGGTAGGTGAAGATCAGTCTGCACATTTGGAATTAACTCGCGAAATGGTACGCCGTTTTAATTATCTTTATAAAAAAGAAGTGTTCCCGGAACCGCAGGCAGTATATTCCAAAGCGAAAGTTCTGCCAGGTATTGATGGACGCAAGATGTCTAAATCCTATGGCAACACCATTCCGTTTGGTGCTTCTCCGGAAGAACTTACTGCTAAAGTAAAGATGATGACCACCGATCCGCAGCGTATTAAGAAAACTGATCCCGGTGATCCTAATGTCTGCATTGTATATCAGTTCCAGAAAGTGTTTAACACTGAAGAAAGTGCAGATATTGCAGCTAAATGCCGTGCAGGTGAAATTGGCTGCGTACAATGCAAAAAGTGCTTAGCTGAAAAAATGAACTGCATGCTGGCAGATATTCATGTTAAACGTGAAGAATTGTCTAAGAAGCCTGGTTACATTAAAGAAGTGCTAGAGTACGGTGAAAAGCGTGCACGTGAAGTAGCTGCGAAGAATATGGCTGAAATCAGAGCAGCTATGAACGTACTGTAAAATATGCAGCAGCTGTCAGTTAAGGTCAGCAGTTTTGAAGGTCCTTTAGACCTTTTAATTCATCTGATTGAAAAGGATAAAATAGATATCTATGATATTCCTATAGTATCTATAACAGAGCAGTATATAAGCTATCTGAAACAGCTCAGCGAGTTTGATATGGAACTGGCAAGTGAATTTTTGGTAATGGCAGCTACCTTGCTGCAGATAAAGTCCAGAATGCTGCTGCCAAAGAATGATGCGGGTGATGAAGAGGAAGAAGCAGATCCTCGCCAGATGCTGGTAGAAATGCTGGTAGAGTACCGCAAAATCAAGTCAGTAGCAAGTAAGCTTGCTAAAATGAAACAGGATGCCGATAAATATTATGCCAGAAAGCCGATGTTTGACGGTATTTGTCAAAGAGTGCTGGCTGAGTATAAGCCCGAGGCTTTGCTCAAAGCTCTTGCAGGCATCAACAATTATCGTCAGCAGGCGACAGCCTATATCAGACCGCAGGCTTTCAGTGTACAGGATAAAATGCAGGCTATCATGAAGCGGTTAAGCAATGGTAAACAAGGTTTTAGACTGGATGACTTGTTTCAGACGCAGAATCGCGGTGAAAAAGTTGCTGCGTTTCTTGGTGTACTGGAATTGCTGAAATTGGGACTTATTACGATAAATCAGTCCTGCAGATTTGCGCCTATCTATATTTTTGCTAAACAGGGAGAGCATTGAGATGTATTTTGACAGATTACTGGGAGCATTGGAGGCATTGCTTTTTGCTGCCGGAGAACCTTTAACTGTTGGTGAAATTGCTGGTTTGCTGCAGGTTGAAAAAGCGCAGGTCTGGAATTTGCTTGGTACATTGAGAGAGCAGTACAGTGCTGAAAATCGCGGTCTTATGCTGCGAGAAGTAGATGGCGGTTTTCAGCTGGTAACAAAGCCTGATTTTTATCAGCTGCTTACTGCTCTTTGTCAAAGCCGTGAGGTTAAATTAACTAATGCGGCCTTGGAAACATTAGCGATAATTGCTTTTAAGCAGCCGGTAACACGTGCCGAAATTGAAGCTATCCGTGGTGTTAAGGTGGATGGTGTGCTTAACAAGCTGCTGGAATTAGAGCTAATAAATGAGGCTGGCAGAAAAAAATCTCTTGGTAATCCTATTTTGTATGCTACAACTGGTAAGTTTCTTACTGTGTTTGGACTGGCTTCATTAGATGATTTGCCAAGGCCTGATATTGATGACAGTACTGCAGCAGATACAGAAGCAGCAGTACAGCAGCTGCTTGTCCCTGCTGAGAAAAAATAAAATTGTGCAAAGGAATGCATATATGGAAGAACGTTTACAAAAGATACTGGCTGCCGCTGGTATTGCTTCACGACGTGAAGCAGAGAAAATAATCTTAGCCGGACGCGTTAAGGTTAATGGCAAGGTTATTAAAGAACTTGGCTGTAAATTTGATGCGGCAAGATGCCGTATTACTGTTGATGGTAATGCAATAGCGGCAGAAAAAAAGGTTTATTATCTTTTTTATAAACCGCGCGGAGTAGTAACGACTATGGCTGATCCGCAAAAAAGGCGTACGGTTGCAGATTTTATGCAGGAGCTGCCTGAAAGAGTATTTCCTGTTGGCAGATTGGACTATAATACGGAAGGTTTGCTACTGATGACCAATGACGGTGAGTTGGCGCAGAAACTTATGCATCCCAGTCATGAGGTCAATAAAACCTATCTCGTTAAAGTTCCTGGTATCGTGCCGCAGGAAAAACTTGATTTACTTAGAGTTGGCGTTAAATTAGAAGACGGCATGACTGCTCCTGCTGTAGTTAATCTGAGAACCTATGACCATGAAAGAAACTGTACCTTATTTGATATTACCATTCATGAAGGGCGCAACAGACAGGTGCGCAGAATGTGCGATTTTATCGGTTTCCCGGTACGTGATTTGAAACGTATTAAGCTGGGACCGTTAAATCTCAGCGGTCTAAGTAAAGGCAAATTCAGACAGTTAACAGAAGCAGAGCTTGCTGAGCTGAAAAAGGCGGCTGGAGTATGAATACGGTATTGATTATCGGCGGCGGTGCAGCTGGTTTAATGGCCGGAATTGCTGCTGTAGAAAATGGTTGCAAGGTAACGATATTTGAAAAGATGCGTATGCCGGGCAAGAAAATGCTGATTACCGGTAAAGGTCGCTGTAATATAACAAATATCTGTGAATTGCAGGAGTTGATTGTTAATCTTCCCGGCAACGGAAGATTTCTTAACAGTGCTTTAAGGCGGTTCAGTAATTCAGATGTTATTGAATTTTTTAATAACCACGGACTGCCTACCAAGGTAGAACGCGGTGGCAGAGTTTTCCCTGTCAGTGATAAGGCTGCGGATGTGGTTGAAACTTTGGTAAAAGTATTCAAACAGGCTGGAGGTACTTTGCTTACTGACAGTAAGGTTTTAGGTGTTATTATGCAGGATGGCAAAGCCTGCGGAGTAAAAACTGTTAATGGCAGTTTTTATGGTGATAAGGTTATTTTAGCGGCTGGAGGAGCTTCTTATCCGGGTACTGGCAGCGACGGCAGCGGTGCAAAAATTGCAGCAGCTGCAGGACATACTATTATAGCTTTAAAACCTTCACTTGTGCCTTTAGAAAGTGATAATCCTTATCTTGAAGAATTGCAGGGTTTATCGCTGCGAAATGTTAAAGTTACTTTGCTGGGCAACGGCAAAAAACTTTTTGAAGATTTTGGTGAAATGCTTTTTACTCATTACGGTGTGTCAGGACCGCTTATTCTTTCCATGAGTAATACTGCTTCTGCTGCGTTAGATAAAGGCATGGAACTGGATTTGTCCATTGATTTAAAACCTGCTTTGAGCGAAGAAAAGCTTGATGCCAGAATTCAGCGTGATTTTGCTCAGTACAGCAGAAAGCAGTTAAGCAATGGATTGAAGGATTTGCTGCCTCATAGTATGATTACACCTGTGTGCGATATGGCTTTTTTGGATGAAGAAAAATTTATTAACCAGATATCTAAAGAAGAACGCAGACGGTTACTGCATACGCTTAAAAACTTTACTATACCAATCAGCGGTACAAGACCGCTGGCGGAAGCTATAGTTACCGCGGGAGGCGTTTCTGTAAAAGAAATAAATCCTAAAACTATGGAATCAAAACTGATTACAGGGCTGTATTTTGCCGGTGAGGTTATGGATGTTGACGGATATACCGGAGGCTTTAATCTGCAGGCAGCTTTTTCCAGTGGTTATGCAGCTGGATGTGCGGCTTCTGAATAAAAGGTGAGATATTGATGAATAAGAAATTAGTAGTAGCTATTGATGGACCTGCAGGAGCAGGAAAAAGTACTATTGCCAAGCTGGTTGCAGAACAACTTGGCTATGCTTATATTGATACTGGTGCTATGTATCGCAGTGTTACCTGGAAATTTTTACAGACTAAAGAAGCTTTTAATGAACAACTGATTAGCGAACTTGCTGAAAAGATGGTTATTGAATTCCGGCCGGAAGCAAAAGTCAACAGAGTATTTGTTGATGGAGTGGAAGTAACGGAAGCAATTCGTAAGTCCGAGGTTACATGTAATGTTTCCAAAGTAGCAGCTATCGGGCCGGTGCGTGAAGCCATGGTTGATCAGCAGCGCCGTATGGGAGAAGCCGGCGGTGTCCTGATGGATGGACGTGATATTGGTACTGTAGTTTTCCCTAATGCAGATTTAAAAATATTCCTTACGGCTACTGTTGAAGAACGTGCAAGAAGACGTTATAAAGAACTGACAGAAAAAGGCGAGAGCATAGATCTTGCTAAGCTGCAGCAGGAAATTGCGGAGCGTGACAAACAGGACAGTGAACGTGAAATCAGTCCTTTGCGCCAGGCGGAGGATGCTTTGCTGCTTGATTCTTCTGATATGACCATTGCACAAGTTGCAGAGTTCATTATTAAGTTGGTGCAGGAGAAAGAAAATGTTTTATGCAATAACTAAGCTTATTTTCCATGTGCTTTTTAAAATTTTTCTGCGCATGGAAGTCAGCGGCAGAGAAAATATTCCTGATAAGGGCCCACTGGTTATTGCCAGCAATCATTTAAGCTTGCTTGATCCTCCGGTATTGGGAACTGCAGCAACCCGTAAAGTCCATTTTATGGCTAAACAGGAATTGTTTGTACCCATATTGGGCGATATTTATAAAGCTCTGGGAGCGTTTCCGGTTAGACGCGGCGGTGCTGACAGAAGTGCTATAAAGCACGGCCTTGATATTTTGCAGCGCGGTGATGTACTTGCTATCTTTCCGGAAGGTACGCGCAGCAAGACTGGCAAGTTGGGTAAGGCAGAACCGGGTGCATTAATGCTGGCAGGAAAATCTCAGGCTGCTATTGTACCGGCTTGTGTAGTGGGGACTGATATTAAACGCTGCGGCAAGCTTTGGCCTAAAGTAAAGGTTGTTTTCGGCAAGCCTATGTATTTTCCGGCAGACCAGACTGTTAATAAAGAATTGCTGAAAGAATTGACTGATGAGCTAATGCACCGTATTGCTGAGCTGCAGAAAGGAGCACAATAGCAATTATGGAAGTAAAGGTTGCAAAATACTGCGGATTCTGTTATGGTGTAAAGCGAGCAGTAGATATTGCCAGACAAGCAGCTTGTGAGCATGTTTGCGGCGGCACATTAGGACCGCTTATTCATAATCCTCAGCTGATTGAAGAGCTGGCTTCTCAAGGTATTGCCTGCCATGAAAGTCTTGATGATTTTTCTGCCGGTGAAGCAGTTATTTTCCGTTCTCATGGCGTGGGACCGGAAATTTATCAGCAGGCAGAAGAAAAAGAGCTGAAAATAATAGATGCTACCTGCCCTAATGTACGTATGGCTCAGAAAAAAGCGGCAGCAGCTGCTCAGGAAGGTTTTAATCCCGTTATTGTTGGTGAAAAAAATCATCCGGAAGTAAAAAGTATTTTAAAATGGGCAGGAAAAAACGCTATTGTTATAGAATGTATAAAAGATATCTCTGATGTCCCAGTTAAAGATAAGTATGCGGTTATAATACAGACTACATTTGAACTGCAGAATTTTGAAAAAATTCTGGCTGCACTGCAGCAGGCTCGGCCTGGTGAATACCGGGTAGAGAAGACTATTTGCCTGGCTACGTCGCAAAGACAGCAGGCTGCGTTGGAGCTTGCAGATGAAGTTGATGCTATGATCGTCATTGGCGGTCGTAACAGTGCTAATACCAGACATTTGTATGAACTTGTTGCTGAAAAATGCAGTCTTGCTTACCATATTGAAACTGCTGCAGAATTAAAGCAGGATATGTTCAGAGGTTGCACTAAAATTGGAATTACGGCGGGAGCATCGACTCCGGACCGTTTAATTAAGGAGGCTATCATTGTAATGGAAAACATGGAATCTTTTGAAAGTATGCTCGACAAAAGTATGGAGGACGTTAACGTATATCCTGGTAAAATCGTTGAAGCAACCGTTATCCAATTAGATAAAGACGGTGTTTATGTTGATTTTGGTTATATGCGTGAAGGTATGATTACCTATGCTGAATGGTCTCTGACCGAAGCAGCAGAAGATCTGATGCAAAGCATTAAAGTTGGTGATACCGTAGAAGCTAAGGTTGTTCCTGGCAGCTCTAAAGATGACTTCGTTCGTCTTTCCAAAGTTAAAGCAGAACGTGATGCTGCTTGGAAAAATGTTGCTGAACTTCCGGAAGGCGAAAAACGCGCTGCTACTGTAAAAGTTCTGCGTATTATCAAAAACAAAGCTAAAAATATTGTAGGTCTTGCAGTTTCTGTTGAAGGTGTTGAAGGATTTATGCCTGCTTCTCATGTAGAACTGCGTCGTGTAGAAGATTTCAGCGACTATGTTGGCAAAGAACTCGAAGCTGAAATTATTGAAGTTGACCTGGAGAAAAAACGTATTGTTGTTTCCCGTCGTGACCTGCTGAAAGCAGAAAAAGAAGCTAAAGCAAAAGCTTGGAAAGAAGCTAAAGAAGCAAGAATTCAAGCTGCTAAAGAAGCAAGAGCTGCTGCTGAAGAAGCTGCTTACAACTCTGTAAACGAAGGTGAAGTTGTTACTGGTAAAGTTGTAAAAATTGCTGAATTTGGTCTGTTTGTAGAAGTTGGCCAAGGTCTGGTAGGCTTAGTACATAACACTGAACTGTCTTGGGACCGCAATGTAAAAGCAGAAGAAGTTGCTCAAGTTGGCGATGAAGTACAAGTTCTGGTTAAGAAAATTGACCGTGAAAACAGACGTGTTGCTCTCAGCATTAAAGCAACCCAGGAAGATCCCTGGAAAGTTGAAGCTGGCAAACTTCATGTAGGCGAAGTTGTTGAATGCAAAGTTGTACGTTTCCTGACCTTTGGTGCAATTGTTAAAGTAACCGACAGAGTTGAAGGTTTGGTACATATTTCTGAAATTGCAGAAGAACGTATCAATAAACCTGAAGATGTTCTGGAAGTTGGTCAAATTGTAAAAGCTGAAATCTTGAAAATCGACCTCGATAACAAGAAAGTTGGCTTGAGCATTGCCAAAGCTAAAAGAGATGCAGAAAAAGCTGAATATAGTTCTTATTTGACTGAAAAACCGAGCCTGACTCTGGATCTTGCTGAACAACTGGAAAACATTGAAAAATAATTAAAAAGGAGAATTTTCATGCAGCGGGCTCAACGTAAGCTTGAACATATCAAGTTTGCTTTAGAAACTGGGTTTGGTCCAGGGAGTACGCATTTTGAAGATATCCGTTTTATACACAACTGTCTGCCGGAAATAAATCCGGCAGACATTGTTTTATCTGCGGACTTATTTGGAAAAATGCTTAAAGCTCCTTTTTTGATTGATGCTATCACAGGGGGTACCGATGCGGTAACCGATGTTAACCGCAAATTAGCAGAAGTAGCCGGTAAAACAGGTATTGCTATGGCCGTAGGTTCTCAATATGGCAGTGTGAAGACAGGTGTTGGCCGCAATAGTTATATTGTTGTAAGAGAGATGAACCCTGAAGGTATTATTTTTGCCAACATAAGTGCCCTTGCTACGCCGCAGCAGGCGCAGGATGCTGTCAATATGATAGAGGCTGATGCACTGGAAATACATCTTAATCCTGCCCAGGAACTGGTGATGCCTGAAGGTGATAAATGTTTCCGAGGATTTCTTGATAATATGCTGCTGATAAGGGATAAGGTTGATGTACCGATTATCGTTAAGGAAACTGGCTGCGGTATAGCTCAAGAAGCGTATAAGATTTTAGCGGATAACGGTTTTACCTTTTTTGATTGTGCAGGAAGCGGCGGAACTAATTTTCCTGCTATAGAAGCTAAACGAGCAGATGTTGATTTAGAAGAACTGGCATTTTGGGGAAATCCTACAGCCTGGAGTGTGCTGGATGCAGCAGCAACAATAGATTGTGAATGTTTTCTAATTGCTTCTGGCGGTATCGACAGTGCGGCTAAGGCTGTTAAAGCTTTTGCTTTGGGTGCAGATATGGTCGGCATGAGCGGTATAATTCTACAACTGTTAAGCAAGCAGGGAACAGAAGCTGCAGTTGCATTTATTGAAAAGTTGCAGACTGCATTAAGTGATTATATGCTGCTTTTAGGCTGCCAGCATGTTAAAGAATTGCGAGAGGTTCCGATGATTTTCTGTGGGCAGACTAAAGATTTTATGCAGTGCCGTAATTATGATTTAGTTAGTTTAAGCAAAAAGCGCAGATAGCTTGAAACAGATTTTGTTATTTATTTTTAATAACAGAATCTGTTTTTTATTACGTATTTTATGTAAACTATTACCCTATGGAATTTATTTGCATACTATGATATAATCAAGTGATAAATATTTTGCCCAAAGGAGATATACATGTTAGGTTGTATTAGCAATGTACGCAGACATAGTCTGGCAGAAAAGGCAGGTATTCAGCCTGGTGAAAAATTATGTTCAGTAAATGGATGTAATGTACAGGATATTATTGATTTAAGCTTTCTTACTTCTGATGAAGTTGTTGAGCTTGAAATTGAAAATGCAGTGGGAGCAAAACGCCTGGTACATGTTGAAAAGTATCCTGATGAAGATTTAGGACTGGAATTTGAATCTGCTGTTTTTGATAAAGTACGTACCTGCTATAATAATTGTATATTTTGCTTTGTAGACCAGATGATTCCTGGTATGCGTCCTGGTTTGTATGTACGGGATGATGATTATCGGTTGTCTTTTTTATACGGTAATTTTATAACGCTGACGAATATGCGTGATGAGGATTTTGATAGAATCATCAGAACACATTTGTCGCCGCTTTATATTTCGGTACATGCAACTGATCCGGACGTGCGCTGTAAAATGATGAATAATCGTTTTGCTGGGCAGCTTATGGAAAAAATTAACAGACTGCTGGAAGCTGGTATACAGATACATACTCAGATTGTATGCTGTCCGGGTTATAATGACGGCGAGGTACTGAAAAGAACTTTTGCTGATCTTTATGCTTTGCATCCCAGAGTATTAACGATGGCTGTAGTGCCAGTTGGCTTGACTAAGCATAGAGAGCATTTGCATCCTATGCGTACATTTACTACTCTTGAAGCTGCAGAAATTGTTGATACTGTTTCTGGATGGCAAAAGCAATGTCGGGAAGAAACAGGTAAATCATTTGTTTATCTGGGTGATGAATTTTATCTGTTAGCTGGCAAAGAATTACCTCCTTCCGAATATTATGACGGTTTTCCACAACTGGAAAATGGCATTGGCCTTACACGTAATTTCCTAAACGAGTGGGACATGGCTTTAAAAACTTTACAGTATGCTGATGGAGCAGAACAGGCTGTTATACCGGTAGGTGAAAGTGCTTTTCGTGTTTTACAGCCGATGATGGAAGCGTTTAATCGTCAGTATGGTACCAAGCACAGTTTTGTTTCTGTTAAGAACTTATTTTTTGGCGGACATGTAAACGTAACAGGACTTTTGACTGGCGGCGATATTCTAGCTGCTGTAAAGAATTCTGAACGGTTAATTCTTCCTGGCGTGGTACTTAATAATGACAATCTGTTTCTTGATGATATGTCATTAGATGATTTTAAACGCAGTTTCCGGGGTAAGGTTGAAATTGCCAAAGATGCTGGCGAGTTATTGCGCCTGCTGACAGTTCCCAGGGAGGGATAAATATGCTGCAGGTTTATACCGGTGACGGTAAAGGGAAAACAACTGCTGCTTTGGGAGTAGCTTTTAGAGCTGCCGGATATAAGCTTAAGACCATGATGTTTTCATTTTTGAAAGATGATCCCGCGTATGGTGAAGCTAAGGCTGTAAGTTATCTGCCTGGTTTTATATTGCGGCAGGTAGGCAGGGATGCTTTTGTTAATTTTAAAAATCCTGCTGCTGAAGATTTACAATTATGCCGCAGCGGCTGGGAAGAGGCAAAATTGGCTATAAGTCAGAAGCAGGCAGATATTTTCATTCTTGACGAGCTTAACATTGTTCTGGCAACTTCTATGTTGCCAGCAGATGAAGTTGTTGAGTTTTTACAGCAGCATAAAAATGATGCAGAGATTATTGTTACCGGAAGATATGCACCGGAAGAAATTATAAAAATTGCTGATTTAGTTACTGAGATGCGGGAAGTTAAGCATTATTTTCATAAAGGTGTATCCTCCCGCAATGGTATTGATCATTAAGGAGAATTGATAAGTATGGGAAAACCGATAGTTGCAATTGTCGGCAGGCCTAATGTTGGTAAGTCGACACTGTTCAATATTTTTGCTAATAGCAGGATATCTATTGTAGAAGATACTCCCGGCGTAACCAGAGACCGTTTATATGCTACTGCTGAGTGGCTGGATCATGAATTTATGATGGTGGATACTGGCGGTATCGAGATTATGAACGCAGATGCTATTGCTGTGTCTATTCGTCAGCAGGCACAAATTGCTATCAAGGAAGCAGATGTTATTCTGTTTGTTTGTGATGCTCGTACCGGTATTACCGGTGAAGATGCCGAAGTAGCAAAAATGCTGCGTCAGTCTAAGAAGCCAATTGTATTGGCAATTAATAAATCTGACTCTCCCAAGCAGGAAATGAACATCTATGAATTCTATAATCTTGGCATTGGTGAACCTATTCCTGTTTCTGCAGCTAACCATTTAGGCTTAGGTGATCTTTTGGATGCGGTAGTTGCTAAATTCCCTGACAAAAAAGCGTTGGGTGAAATTGATGATGAAGATGAAATTAAGGTTGCGCTTATTGGCAGACCTAATGTTGGTAAATCTTCTATTTTCAATACTTTAGTAGGTGAAGAACGTTCTATTGTCAGCAATGTTGCCGGTACTACTCGTGATGCTATTGATACTCCCGTAGTACGTGACGGACAGAAATATCTCTTTATTGATACTGCAGGCATGCGCAGAAAAGCTCGTATTGATGAACCTATTGAAAAATACAGCATTATGCGCTCTTTGCGTGCTGTGGACCGCAGTGATGTTGTCCTGATGGTTTTTGATGCTGTAGAAGGTGTTACCGAGCAGGATAAGAAGATTGTTGGTTATGCTCATGAAGCAGGCAAAGGTATTGTCTTAGTAGTAAATAAATGGGACTTATATGAAAAAGACAATACTTCTACTTTGCGTTATACAGAAATGCTGCGTAAAGAACTGGTATTCCTGCAATATGCACCGGTTGTATTTGTATCTGCTGTTACTAAGCAGCGTATTCACAGATTGCCGGAAGTTATTTCTTATGTAGCCGAGCAAAATGCAATGCGTATTTCTACCAGTGTTCTGAATCAGGTTATTGAAGACGCTGTTGCTATCAATCCTACTCCGACTGAAAAAGGCAAGCGCTTAAAAATTCTTTACACAACACAGGTTAAAATTAAACCGCCTACATTTGTTATCTTCGTTAATGAGCCGGAAATCATGCATTTTTCCTACCAGAGATATCTGGAAAACAAACTGCGTGAAGCATTTGGCTTTGAAGGTACACCTATCCAGATGATTATTCGCGGTAAAAATGAAGATGAATAGGTGATGATGGGTAATGAGTAATGAAGTAAGTATATTTCATTTTATAGCCGGTTTTGTGTGCGGCCATTTATGTGGTTCTATCCCAAGCGGATTGTGGATTGTCAGAAGTCTTTTTGGTATAGATATACGTGAATATGGCAGTAAGAATATAGGTACAACTAATGTTTTCAGAACAGTGGGTGCTAAAGCAGCACTTTTGGTATTGATTATAGATGTAATCAAGGGTATTCTTGCTGTTGCTGCTATGAACTATTTATTTGCTGATCCGCTTTTAAATGTTGTAACTGCATTGGGTGCTCTTTTAGGTCATAACTATTCTGCTTTCTTAGGCTTCAAAGGAGGCAAGGGCGTTGCTACCGGTTTGGGACTTTTGGTATATTTGATGCCGAAAGTATCATTAGGATGTTTTCTGGTATGGTTGGCTTTAGTTCTGGCTACTAGATATGTTTCCCTTGGTTCTATAGTTGCTGCTGTGCTTGCACCAGTGTTTTCCTGGTACTTTGATTATCCGCCTGCCTATATTGTTTTTGGTGGTATTGCAGGACTTTTTGTTGTTATCCGTCACAAGGAAAATATTAAAAGACTTTTGAATGGTACGGAAAGCAAAATTAAACAAGGTAATGCAGAAAATATTAAAAAATAAATTTATGAAAAGAGACTGAAAAAATTCAGTCTCTTTTATGTTTTTTGAAAAAACTATTGTACTTTTAGAAAGAACAATGATATAATAATTAAGTATTAAGTTTGTATTTTGAATTTAAGGAGGAAATAAAATGGCTGAAAAATCTACTTTTTATTTAGTTCGTGAAGAAATCCTGCCCGAAGCTATTAAAAAGACTATTAAGGTTAAGGAAATCTTAAAAAGAGGAGAGATTAAGACCATTAATGAAGCTGTGGAAAAGATGGGACTGAGCCGCAGTGCCTACTATAAATATAAAGATTATGTTTTCCCGTTCTATGAAGCAAGCAAAGAAAAAATTATTACTCTTTCCTTGCTGCTCGAGCATAAATCTGGTGTACTTTCTAAAGTGCTCAATACTGTTGCTGACGATTCCGGCAGTATCATGACTATCAATCAGGGAATCCCTCTGCAGGGTGTAGCAAATACTACAATTTCCATTGAAACTAAGAATCTGACCATTGATTTGGAAGCTTTACTGGATAAGCTGCGCATGATTGACGGTGTAAAACGTTTGGAAGTGCTTGGTCAGGTATAATATAACCTTTGTTGTATGGAGGGGTTGGCTTTGCAGAATTATATTAACGTCGGCTTATTGGGAGCAGGCACTGTAGGCGGCGGTGTTCTGGCTGTTATGAAGGATAATGCCGAGATTATAGAGAAAAAAATCGGTAAGAAAATAAAAATTACTAAAGTGTTCGGGCGTGACATCCAAAAGCTGCAGGAGCAATATGGAGATGAATATATTTACACTACCAATATTGACGATATTTTAGAAGATCCTGAAATAGATATTGTTGTAGAGTTGTTAGGCAGAGAACATCCTGCTAAGGAATATATTGCTCATGCTTTTGAAAAAGGGAAAAATGTTGTTACTGCCAATAAAGATGTGTTGGCTAAATACGGCAAAGAGTTATTTCCTTTGGCTGCAGAAAAAAACTGTGATTTTATGTTTGAAGGCAGTGTGTGCGGCGGTATTCCTATTATACAGCCTCTGAAAACATCTTTAGCAGCAAATAAGATTATGTCCATTATGGGCATTGTTAACGGAACTACTAATTATATGCTGACTAAAATGTCCAATGAACATCTGGATTATGCTGATGTATTGAAGGAAGCCCAGAACAAAGGCTATGCAGAATCTGATCCTACTGCGGATGTAGGTGGTTTTGATGCAGCGCGTAAACTGGCTATTTTGGCTTCTATTGCTTTTAATACCAGAATCAGTCTTGATGATGTACAGGTTGAAGGTATTGAAAATGTCAGCTTGCGCGACATTACTAATGCTGCAGAGCTTGGTTATGCTATCAAGCTGCTGGCAATAGCTAAAAATGATCCTGAGCATGGCATTAGTGTGCGTGTGCATCCTACCATGCTGCCAGTATCTCATCCGTTGGCTGGCGTTAATGATGTATATAATGCTGTATTTGTTACTGGTGATGCTGTAGGCGAAGCAATGTTTATGGGTCTTGGTGCTGGGCGTATGCCTACTGCCAGTGCTGTATGCGGCGATATCATAGATGTTGCCCGTAATATGCAGCATGGAGAAACTGGACGTATCAGCTGTACCTGCTTTGAAGATAAAAAGCTTTGTTCCTTGGAGAATATGTGTTCGCCATGTTATATCCGTATGCATGTTATGGATAAGCCAGGTGCGTTAGCGGCAATTGCTGCTGCTTTTGGTGCGCAGAATGTCAGCTTGCGTAATGTAGTGCAGAAAAATAAAATGGGTGACGAAGCGGAAATTGTCGTTATTACCCATAATGTTTCTGAATTTAATCTGCAGATGGCTGTACAGACTTTAAAAGCTCTGCCTGTAGTAAACGAAGTTTGCAGCGTTATCAGAGTTGAAGACAGCAGTTTAGCATAATAGGGGAATTAGTATGGAAAAAATCCGTATTCAGGTGCCGGCTACATCTGCTAACTGCGGACCAGGCTATGATACACTGGGAGTAGCTTGTACTTTATATAATGAGCTTTCTTTTGAATTGCTGCCGCTCAGTACAGGCCTTGTGCTGGAAGCAAGCGGCGAAGGTAAAGAGTATCTGGTAGCGTCAGAAAATAATTTAGTTTTCAAAAGCTTCTTTTCTGTATGGCGTGCAGCACAGCTAAGTGAAGTTGGTCTGAAAATTTCCATGCAGAATAACATTCCTATGTCACGTGGTTTAGGCAGCAGCTCGAGTGCTATTGTAGCAGGTGTTTATGCTGCTAATGTTTTGGGAGGAAACAAATTTTCTCAAGATGAACTGTTGAATTTTGCTACGGCTATCGAAGGTCATCCTGATAATGTTGCTCCGGCACTTTTAGGCGGCTTTACCATAAGCTATATGGAGGGCGACAAGGCTCATTCCCTAAGCTTTAAGCCAGTGTTGCCTTTAAAATTAATTGCCGCTGTACCGGAACATAAGTTAGCTACATCTTTGGCAAGAAAAGCTATTCCACAGGAGATTAAGCATACAGATGCTGTATTTAATGTATCAAGGGCATCGTTGTTCGTAGCTACTCTTATGAGCGGATCAGGAAAGCATCTTGCTACAGCGTTGGAAGACAGATTGCATCAGCCTTATCGCGCGCATCTTATTCCAGGCTTACATGATGTTTTTGCTGCTGCAAAAGAAGCTGGAGCGTATAATGCTATTATCAGTGGTGCAGGTTCAACTGTCATGGCTTATGCAGCAGATGATGCTGACCATGCAAAAATTGCTGCTGCTATGCAGCATGCCTTTGAAGCACATGGTCAAAAGTGCCAGACACATATTCTTGATATTGATTATCAGGGAGTATGTCAGCTCTGAAATTTTGCTTGTAAATTTGATTCAAAAAATTGTTGACAAATTTATGAGTATCAGATATAATTATTTTTGTGATTCGGGGCGTGGCTCAGTTTGGTAGAGCGCTTCCTTGGGGTGGAAGAGGTCGTGGGTTCAAATCCCGCCGCTCCGACCATTTCGGATCGAAAGCCTTTACGGGTTCCCGTAAAGGCTTTTTTTATGTCTTGTTTTGGAGGAATAAGCTTGTGATTCGTACTTTGGAACTTGTTTGCAGTGAATGTCATGAAAAATTTGTACCAGAGGGTAAACTTTATTATCGCGATAATTATTTAAATACGATTCGTGATACACAGTTTATCTGTCCTAATTGTATAAAAAAATGGCATGACAAATGGAAAATAAAAAAAGCAGAGTTTAGCGAGATTGATTACGTTTTATCTGTTACAATAGAATTAGAAGACGGTACCGTCTATAATGATATGGATTGTACGCCGATTCATGAAACAGAAACTGTTGTAACAGGTGAAGATATACCTGTAGAGGCGCAGCAGCAGCTTTATGCTGTTTATGCTGAATGGGATAAGGAACGTAAATCTCATTATCTGAAAGATTGTACCTTTAAAGATGAGTTTATGCGTACTACCTTTAGCTGTGAAACATATGCAGGAGATAAATATGAAAATATTGCTTTCCGCTTTAATATGCGCGGTGAACTGGAAACGGAAAAACCGGTGCCTGATTATGTTAAGCAGCAGATTGTTGATGCGTACAGAATTTATGAAGCACAGAATACTGAAGAATAACAGGGGGAACACATGCAGGATTTATTAGAGAAGATTGAAAAAAGAAGAACATTCGCCATTATTTCACACCCTGACGCTGGTAAAACTACTTTGACAGAAAAACTGCTGTTATATGGTGGAGCAATACACTTGGCAGGTTCTGTTAAGGCAAGAAAAAGTAATAAACATGCTGTTTCTGACTGGATGGAAATAGAAAAGCAGCGCGGTATTTCGGTTACTTCTTCCGTATTGCAGTTTGATTATGATGGTTACAGGGTAAATATCCTGGATACCCCTGGTCACCAGGACTTTTCCGAAGACACGTACAGAACTTTAATGGCAGCAGACAGTGCTGTTATGCTGATTGATGCTGCAAAAGGTGTAGAACCTCAGACTAAAAAGCTCTTCTGGGTATGCCATAGACGTAAACTGCCTATTTTTACTTTTATCAATAAACTTGACCGTTATGGCAGAAACCCGTTTGATTTAATGGATGAACTGGAAAAAGTACTGGGTATCAGAGCATTTCCTGTAAACTGGCCTATCGGTATTGATGGACACTATAAAGGTGTTTATGACAGATTAAAAAATACTATTGAGCTTTTTGAAGATGATACCAGCCACGGTGCAAAACAGCTGAAATCTACTACTGGTTCTCTTGATGATCCTAAAATCAAGGAAATGCTGGGCGATGAACTGTACGAAAATCTCTGCAATGATATTGAGCTGTTAGATTTAGCCGGTGACGAGTTCGACATGGAAAAGGTTAATGCCGGTGAACTTACACCTATGTTCTTCGGCAGTGCAATGACTAACTTTGGTGTACAAAGCTTTTTAGAAAAATTCCTGGAGCTTTCTCCGAAACCGCAGCCGCGTACATTGCAGAATGGTGAGCTGATAGATCCGTCTAATGAAGCTTTTTCCGCCTTTGTCTTTAAGATTCAAGCTAATATGAACCCTGCTCACCGCGACAGAATTTCGTTTATGAGAATCTGCTCAGGTGTTTTTGAAAAAGGCATGAGCGTTTATCATAAGCAATCCAATAAGATGATTAAGCTGACACAGCCGCAGCAGTTTTTGGCGCAGGAAAGAACTATTGTAGAAAAAGCTTATCCCGGTGATATTATAGGTGTTTTTGATCCTGGTATTTTTGGTATCGGAGATTCTTTAAGCGACAGCAGTCTTAAACTGCAGTTTGAAGACTTCCCGGTATTCCCGCCGGAAATTTTTGCCCGTGTGCAGCCTAAAGATTCTTTAAAACGCAAACAGTTTGAAAAAGGTATTATGCAGCTTTCACAGGAAGGTGCTATTCAGGTCTTCGAACAGAAGGGCGTAGGCCTGGAGTGTTACGTAGTAGGCGTTGTTGGTGTACTGCAGCTGGAAGTACTGGAATACAGACTGCTTAACGAATACAGTGCACAGCTTTTAATGAATCAGCTGCCTTATTCTGTGGCACGCTGGGTTTACACTGAGGATAAAAAGCTTATTGATAATATTAAAGGATTGGACAATGGTATGCTGGTATATGATAAAAAAGACCGTCCTGTTATCCTGGTGAATAATGAATGGTCGCTGAACTGGATTTTGGAACGTAACCCCGGCATACAGTTCCTGACGGTGCCGGCCGATGTTGCAAAAATTTAATCTTCATAATGATGAAACATATAAAAATACAGTAGCATCATATCAAAAACGTTCAAAATTCTTTTCCCTGTCACAGAAAATAGTCTTGCTTATTACTCTGGTAGTTTGTGTAGCATTAGTACCAACTTCTGTGTTTACTACAATCCGTGTAGCCAAGGTTATCTACGACCGTATCAGTATTAATGCTGTAAGTATTACGACGATTTTGTGTAATTCTCCTGAAATCCATAAGGGATTAATGCTGGCTAATGATTTACCGGATGAAGAAGTAGATCAGATGATGCAGGATTACGTTAATGATGTAGATAATTCAGATGAAGCCAGCGTGGCAATTTTTGACAAGCACCATAATCTGCGTGTTCTGTATAATCCCGGCAAGCTGGAAAACTTTCGCAAGAGTGCTCAGGAGATAGTTCAGAAGTATGCTTCTGATGAGAGCATAAGCTGGCAGGAAAATTATAATATGCCCAATAAGGCACTTGGCTTTATTAAAGATAAAAATAATCAGACAATAGGCTATGTTGTAACTGGTTATTCTGATAATATCTTTAATAATTCAACAATGGATTCAGTTCTATTCCTGTTATTTATGACTTTAATTGGTCTCTTGATAGGTATTGCAGGTGCTATGTATCTGGCGCAGCATATTAAAAAAGTGCTTTTTGGCTTGGAGCCGGAGGAAATTGCAGCATTATTGCAGGAACGTAATGTCTTACTTAATTCTGTACGTGAAGGCGTTATTGACGTTAATAACCAGGGAATTATAACTTTGGCTAATACCGAAGCGAAAAATCTTTTGGCAGAAGCATCTATTGCTGATACAGAGCAGCTGGTAGGCAAGAAAGCCAAAGAGGTTTTGAACAAAATCAATTTTGATGATATTATTAAAAATGGTAAGGTTTTGTCTGATGCAGGTACAAAAATAGGTAATACCGTATTTATTGTTACTGCTGTACCTTTACTTTTAGATAAAAATATCCTTGGTGCTGTTGTTACGTTCAGAAAGAAGTCTGTAGTTGAAGAAATGGCCAATCAGCTTACTGGTTTTAAAAATTATGCTACAGCTTTAAGAGCTCAGACCCATGAATTTATGAATAAAATGCATGTAATTATGGGACTGATTGATATGAAAGCCTATGATGAGCTGAAAAAATATACTCAGGAGATTGCTTATAACAGGCAATCGGAAGTAGCGTATGTAGTAACTAGGCTTAAGGATATTACCTTAGCTGGCTTTATTTTAGGTAAGATTAGTCGTAGCCGTGAATTGCAGATTGATTTTTCTCTTTCCGACGAAAGTGAAATTCATTGTGATTTAGAAGTACCGTCAGTACATGATTTAGTACTGATTATTGGTAATATTGTTGAAAATGCGTTTGATGTACTGAAAAAGTTTCAGGGTGAACGTATTGTAAATCTTACTATTTTGGATTTTGATAAGGAAATAGTTATCGTAGTAGAAGATTCCGGCCCAGGTATGACCGAAGAAGTGCGTGAGAATATTTTCAAACGCGGATATTCAAGTAAAGGTGAGAGTCATGGCTTTGGCTTATATCTTGTAAAGCAGAGTATTGATAATCTTGATGGTACAATTACTGTAGAATCTGCTCCGGGAGAAGGAACTACTTTTACTGTCAGACTGCCGATAAAAAAGGATGGTGAAGCAAATGATTAATGTTTTAGTTGTCGAAGATGACCCGATGGTAGCCCAACTGCATGAACATTATCTAAGTCAGATTAAGGGATTTCAATTATGTGACATTGCCCGCAGTGGTGATGAGGCCTTAAAGCTTTTACAGACTAAAGAATATGATTTGCTCATTTTAGATGTATTTATGCCTTTTATGGACGGTTTGCAGATGCTGGAAAAAATCCGTGAATCCAAATATGACGTAGATGTCATTATTGTTTCTGCAGCAAATGATAAAGATAAAATCAAGCAGGCTTTAAGACTGGGTGCTGTAGACTATATTATTAAACCTTTTGAGTTTGAAAGATTTAATTTGGCCTTGAGTAATTATCAGAAGCGTTATCATATCGTGGAAAATCAGGATGTTCTCAAGCAGTCTGAACTTGATAAGACCATTATCAAACATGAAAAGGAAGCTATCGTAGCATTGCCTAAAGGCCTTGATAAGCATACACTTTCTACTGTATGGGATTGTATCGTTACTTTTGACGGCATGTTTACCACGGAAGAAGTATCTGCTAAAGTAGGTATTTCCAGAGTTTCAATACGTAAATACCTTGAATTTTTAAAAACGCTTCATTTGCTGAAGCTTGATTTGCACAGAGGCAGTGTAGGACGTCCGGTATACAAATACCTGTGTGTGGATAAGCAAAGCGATTTATTAAATGTATATATTCAGTGAGGGAAGATAGACTAATGCAGATAAAAAAGCCTGTTAAAATTTTAGGTGTGCCTGTACATCCTTTGACTATGAACGAGTCTGTTGCAATTTTAGAAGAGAAACTGCAGAAAAAAGAACAGGCTTTTGTGGTTACTGCTAACGCAGAAATCATTATGATGTGCCAGCAGGATAAGGAATATAATAATATTGTATCTGAGCAAGCTGATTTAGTGCTTCCTGATGGTGCAGGTGCAGTGTGGGCTGGCCGGTATCTTGGCAACGAAGTTCCGGAACGCGTAGCTGGTTTCGATTTGTATAATCAGCTGCTAAAGCTTTCTGCTGATAAAGGCTATAAAGCATATTTCTTTGGCGGAGCTCCTGGTGTTGCTGAAGCAGCTAAAAATAAAGCAGAAGAGCTTTATCCCGGTGTTCAGATAGTTGGCTGTCGTAATGGATATTTTACCGAAGCGGAAGAAGAGGCTATCATTAAGGAAATCAATGATGCTGCTCCTGATATGCTTTTTGTAGCTTTGGGTGCGCCTAAACAGGAAAAATGGCTGGTAAAATATCGTAATCAGCTGAAACCACGAGTTTTGATGGGTATTGGCGGCAGCTTTGATGTTTTGGCAGGTAAAATGGAGCGTGCGCCGAAATGGATGCAGGAAGCATCTCTGGAATGGGCTTTCCGTCTTTATAAACAGCCCAGCAGGTTTATGCGTATGTTGGCTTTGCCTAAATTTGTTTTAAAGGTCATATTTTGCAAGAAATAATTTTACGGATAAATAGACAAAAATAATTTAGTGTATTATAATAGTGTGATGAAATCTGTGTTTTATCACACTATTTTTTATGATTTTATTTAAGCTTATATAAAAATACAATAAAAGATAAATGAAAGAGAGGATTATTATGGTAATCGTAAAAGATGGGTATCCATTTATTATTGCAGCTGTAATTCTTACTTTGATTGTTTTTTACTTTTTTGGAGTTTCAGCAGCTATTATTCCCGGAGTGCTGGCAGTATTCTTTATATACTTTTTCAGGAATCCTTCCAGGTCTATGCCATATGATCCTAATATTTTATATTCACCGGCAGATGGTACAGTTATGGCTGTAGAAGATATTTTTGATGATGAATATCTTAATGAACCTGCAACTAAAGTTACTGTATTTTTATCTGTATTTAATGTACATGTAAATCGCAGTCCTATTGATGGTGAAATTAAATATCAGCGTTATACCTGCGGACAGTTTGTTCCTGCGTATAAGAAATCTGCTTCTTTTGAAAATGAAAGACATGCTATTGGCTTGGATAATGGCAGAATGCGCATCCTGGTAACACAGGTTGCAGGACTTTTAGCCCGCCGCATCGTGTCCTGGGTTACCTTGGGTCATCAGATGAAGCAGGGTGAATGCTATGGTATGATAAAATTTGGCTCCAGTACTGAACTGGTAGTTCCGAAAAATGTTGAGATAACTGTTAAAAAAGGCGATACCGTTGTAGGCGGCGTTACCGTTATGGGGAGGATTAAACAGTAATGAATTATCGTCGTATAGTTCCGAATAGTATTAGTTCTATTAGTTTGATATTTGGTGTTTTATCTATTTTTAAAACTTTTGAACATGATTTTTTCTATGCAGCAGTTTTCATTATTTTAGCAGTACTGGCAGATTCTATGGACGGAAGAGCTGCTCGTTTGCTGGGAGTCAGCGGTGATTTTGGTAAAGAGCTTGACTCACTTTGTGATTTGGGTTCTTTTGGTGTAGCTCCGGCTATTATGATTTATCATTATGGTATGACGGAACTTGGCCTTGCTGGTCAGATTATTGCAGCTTTCTTTACTATTGGTGGTGCTATGAGACTTGCTCGTTTCAATGTTAATGCTGCGACCGTCAAAGGCTATTTCCAAGGTATGCCCATTCCGGCTGGTGCCTGCTGTTTGGCAACTTATGTTTTATCCGGTTATACTTTTTCACCGATGATGGTTGCTGTAATGACTTTCGTTATTGCAGTTATTATGTACAGTAATGTAAAATTCCCGGATTTCAAAGGTAAGGGAAATCCTATGTTTGCTGCACCGGTAGTTGTAGCTTTAGTTATTGGTGCTTATATGATTTATGAACGTCCTGCAGCATGGCCTTTTATCCTTATGTTTACTTACACTGTTGCTGGTATTATCAATTATTTTTATGTACTTGTTTTACGAAAATAATTACAGATAATTAAAATAATGAAACAGAGGAGTTAATCAATGAATACGTATTTTGATATAATCATGATACCTTTGCAGTTGTTAATCATTTTTTTTACTGTATATTATTTCGTGATTTCCTGGTTTGGTCTGTTCGGTAAGAAAAAAGAAGTAAAGATTTATGATGAAAAGAAAACTTTTGCACTGGTTGTCTGTGCGCATAACGAAGATAAGGTAATTGCGCCGCTGGTAGATAACTTAAAAAGGCTCAATTACTCTGACGAACTGTATGATATCTTTGTAGTAGCAGATAACTGTTCTGATAATACCGCGCAGGTAGCGCGCGATGCCGGTGCTATTGTTCATGAGCGTTTCAGTGAAACTGGCAAAGGCAAAGGCTACGCTATGGACTGGATGTTTAACAGACTCTTTAAGATGGAACGACAGTATGATGCTGTGTGCGTTTTTGATGCTGACAATCTTGTTCATCCTAATTTCCTGCGTGAAATGAACAGCCGTCTTTGCAATGGTGAACGTTTGATTCAGGGTTACCTTGATTCTAAAAATCCTAATGATACTTGGATTTCCGGTGTGTTTTCTATCTCTTTCTGGGTTGTAAACCATGTATGGCATCTTGCAAAATACAATATTGGTTTGTCCAGCTGTCTGGGCGGTACAGGCATGTGCATTGACTCAGAAATTCTGAAACGTTATGGATGGGGTGCTACCTGCCTGACAGAAGATATGGAATTTACCATGAAAGCTATCATGGAAAATATTCCTACGACCTGGGCACATGATGCTATTATTTATGACGAAAAACCGCTTACCTTTAAAGCTGCGTGGAATCAACGTAAGCGTTGGGCTCAGGGACATTTTGATGTTGCTAACAGATATTTAGGGCCTATGCTGAAAAAAGCTATTAAAGAGCGTAATATCGTTGTGCTTGATTGTATGGTGAACTTGTTCCAACCGTATTTTCTGCTGATTTCTACGTTCTTCCTGCTGTGCAGCTACATTTACGAATTTGTACCGTTTTATGATAATATCTTATACAGAGTGCTGCCTTTGGAGGTTTGGACTTTAATAGGTTTTGGTCAATATATCTTTCCGATGGCTGTTTTGTTTAAGATTCGTGCTTCTTTTAAATCTTGGTGCTATTTGCTTTTATACCCCATATTTATTTATAGCTGGGTACCTATAACCGCACTTGGTTTTATTCATCGTAATGACCATGAGTGGAGTCATACTGCTCATACCAGAGGAATTAATTTCGATGACGTATTGATTCCGGAGGATGCAGCAAAAGTAGGTCCTAAACAAGTAGCATTTGTGAAAAAGCAGTCAAAATAAGTTAATAAATTTAAGACACCGAATATAATTCGGTGTCTTTTTCTTTTTGCTTAAGTAACAATTCTTGAGGAAAAATTTGGATATAAAGTAATTTTATGGTATGATATATTAGATAAAGTTTAACTGGTAAAGGAAGAATCCATGCCTATTAAGGGAATATTATTTGATTTTGATGGAACGCTGGCTAATACTACAGATTTAATTTTAGCTGCGTTTGACCACACGTTTACACGTTTTTTGAAAAGGCGTGTGCCAAGAGAAGAGATTATTAAGACTTTTGGACTGCCGCTGGCAGATGCCATGGCCATGTATGCACCTTCTCCTGATATGATTACAGATATGCGTGCGGTTTATCGACAGTTTAATCTTGAGCATCATGATGAAATGATTAAATCTATCAGTGGCGTAGCAGATGCCTTGGCTGCTTTGCATACTGATGGTCTTAAGATGGCTGTTGTTACTTCTAAAAAATCACCAATGGCAAACAGAGGATTAAAATGCTGCGGCCTTGAGGCATTTATTTCAGCTGTTGTTGGCTGTGATGATACAGAAAATAATAAACCCCATCCGGAACCAATGCTGAAAGCTTGTAAAATGCTTGATTTGCTGCCTCAGGAATGTATATGTGTAGGGGATAGCCCCTATGATTTGCAGAGTGGCAAGCGTGCAGGAGCCTTGACTGCCGCTGTCCGTTATACTTCTTTTGAGTGGCAGGTTATGCTGCAGGAAGGCAAGCCGGATTTTGTTCTTGATAATATGTTGGATTTGCTGCCTATTATAGATAAACTTAATTTTTCTGAGGAGGTAAGACGTAATGCGTAAAATTGCCATTATTGGCGGTACCGGTATTTACAGCCCGGAAGCGTTAAGTGGATTTGAAAGCAGGATAGTTCAGACTCCTTATGGACCTGCTTTGTGCAATATTGGAGAAATGTCCGGTAATATGGTGGTATTTATTACTCGTCATGGTGTTGGACATAAAACTCCGCCGCATAAAGTAAATTATCGTGCCAATATTTGGGCTTTAAAAAGTTTAGGTGTCGAGGAAATATTTGCTACTACTGCTGTTGGTTCTCTTAATAAAGAGATGAAAGCGGGTCATTTTGTAGTATGTGACCAAGTACTGGACTTTACTAAAAGCCGTATAAATACTTTTTACGATACACCTGAGCGTGGTGTAGCACATGTGGATTTCACAAATCCATATTGCCCTGTATTGCGTGAAAAGGTTATTAACTGCCTGAAAAATACTGATATTTTTTTTCATGAGCATGGTACATATGTATGCACAGAAGGTCCGCGTTTTGAAACAGCGGCTGAAATCAAAATGTTTGCGCAGTTAGGCGGAGATTTGGTAGGCATGACTAATATGCCTGAATCTTTGTTAGCTCGTGAAGCTGAAATGTGCTATACAAATTGCTCTATTGTTACTAACATGGCTGCAGGAATTTCTCCCACACCGCTCTCACATAGTGAAGTAGTAGAAGAAATGCAGCGCAGCATTGCTAATATGGAAAAACTTATTTCTGCTTTTATTGCTTATGATGGCCCTGTTCATACTGAATGCGGCTGCCGTAACTGTATGGCGGAATTTGGTGGATTCAAACTGTAGGGAAGTGTTGTTATGACCGAGACCATGCGCTGGGAAAATGGTAAGCTTATATTATTAGATCAGACAAAATTACCGCAGGAAAGTGCCTTGATTTTCTGTGAAGACTATAAACGTGTTAAAGAAGCAATCAAGAAGCTGGAAGTTAGAGGAGCGCCTGCTATTGGTGCTGCTGCAGCTTTTGCGATGGTTTTAGGGGCAAAGGAAGCTGCCAATCGTCCTGATTTCTTAGGTGCCTTGACTAAGATAAAGGATGATTTAATCAGTGCACGTCCCACAGCAGTAAATCTGCAGTGGGGAGCAGAAAAGGTATACAGCCTTGCTGCCAAGCTGACAGAAGAGCTGACTGCGCCTGCTAAAATTATTGAGAAGCTGGAACAGCTTGCTGTAGAAATTTATAAAAATGATATAGCAGTAAACAAGAAAATAGGATGCTATGGTGCGGAAATACTGCCTGACAACGCCGTTGTCCTGACGCATTGCAATGCCGGAGCACTGGCAACATGCGGCTGGGGAACTGCCTTGGGTGTTGTTCGTGCGGCTTATAGCCTTGGTAAGCTGCAGATGGTATATGCCGACGAAACCAGGCCTTTATTGCAGGGTGCACGTTTAACAGCTTATGAATTGTCTGAAGATAATATTCCCGTTACCGTCATAACCGATGGCATGGCTGCCTGGACGATGAAAACAAAAGGTATAAATGCTGTTGTTGTGGGTGCAGATCGTATTGCTGCAAATGGTGATACGGCGAATAAAATCGGTACTTACGGTGTAGCCTTGGCTGCTAAAGCGCATAATATTCCGTTTTATATAGCAGCGCCGTTAAGCACTTTTGATTTTACACTTGCTGATGGCAGCAGTATACCGATTGAGGAACGCGGAGCCTGGGAGGTTAGAGGCTTCGGCCAGGAAAAAACAGTACCGTCGAAAGCGGGAATCTTTAATCCGGCCTTCGATGTTACCCCGGCTGAGCTTATTACGGGCATAATAACGGAATATGGCGTAGTTAAAGCGCCTTATACAGAAAATATAAAATTATTGCAGAAACATCTTGAGGAGGAAAACTGATTCATGGAAAGCATGATTAAAGATATCAATTTAGCCGCATCAGGCAAGCAAAAGATTGCCTGGGTTAAAGAGTATATGCCGCTTTTAAATATTTTGAACGAAAAGTACAGCAAAGAGCAGATTTTTAAAGGTATCAACATGGTTGTTACCATCCATCTGGAAGCAAAAACTGCTTATTTAGCACAGGTATTGAAGAATGCAGGTGCTAATGTAGTTGTTACCGGCAGCAATCCTCTCTCTACTCAAGATGATGTTGCTGCTGCGCTTGTAGATAGCGGTATTACAGTATTTGCTACTCATGCCTGCACTAATGAAGAATATGATACATATCTTCGTAAAGCGCTGGAAATTGAACCTGATTTGATTATTGACGATGGCGGCGATTTGGTAAACATGCTGCATGGCGAAAGAAAAGACCTTATTGGCAAGCTTATCGGCGGCAGTGAAGAAACAACTACCGGTGTACATCGCCTGAAAGCGCTCTCCAAAGCAGGCCATCTGGCTTTCCCGATGATTGCGGTTAACGATGCATACTGCAAATATTTGTTTGATAACCGTTACGGTACCGGCCAATCCTCTTGGGATGGTATCATGAGAACAACTAATTTGTCTGTTGCTGGCAAAACCGTAGTTGTTGCCGGCTATGGCTGGTGCGGCAAAGGCGTTGCTATGCGTGCTAAAGGCATGGGCGCCAATGTTATCGTAACTGAAATTGACCCGATTAAGGGCATTGAAGCTGTCTTTGACGGTTTCAGAGTTATGCCTATGGCAGAAGCTGCTAAATACGGTGATATCTTTGTAACTGTAACTGGCTGCAAAGATGTTATTACCAAAGAGCATATGCAGGTAATGAAAGATGGTGCTGTATTGTCTAATGCTGGACACTTCGATGTTGAAGTTAATAAGCATCATTTGGAAGAACTTTCAGTTATTCCTCCGTACGAAGTGCGTAAAAACATCATGACTTACACTATGGCTGACGGACGTAAACTTAACCTGTTAGGCGAGGGTCGCCTTGTAAATCTCGCTTGCGGTGACGGTCATCCTATCGAAGTTATGGACTTATCTTTTGCTATGCAATTTTTGGCAATGAAATATTTGCTGGAACATAAAGGCAGCATGGAAAATAAACTTTATGTTCTGCCGGAAGAACTTAATACTGAAGTAGCAGCACTGAAACTTGAAGCTATGGGTGCCGGTATTGACAAGCTCACACCGGAACAACAGGCATATCTGGAGCAGGAATAATTATGTATAGTGTACAGGATAGGGATAAATTGGCTTGCAGCAGTATTGTTGCAACAGGTAAGCTGTTAATAGAAAAGCATCTGGTAGCCGGATCGTGGGGAAACATCAGTTGTAAAATAGGTGAGAGTATTTATGCTGTAACTCCCTCCGGCAAAGGATATGCTGGACTTACTGAGGACGATATAGTTATTATTGATAATCAGTGTAATACTGTCTGGGGCAGGCATGTGCCTTCTTCTGAAAGTAAACTGCATGCTGCTATTTATTCAGCCTGTCCTGAGGCTCAGGCGGTAATTCATACGCACAGTATTTATGCCAGTGCTTTGGCAGCTATGCGTAAATCTATACCGCCTATTATTGAAGATATCGTGCAGATAATTGGTGGAAGTGTGAACTGTGCTGAGTATGCTTTGCCGGGAACACAGCAGCTGGCTGATAATGCTGTACAAGCTTTGAATGGACGCAAAGCTGTACTTTTGGCAAATCATGGTGCTGTTTGCTGGGGTAAATCTCTGGATGATGCACTGATTGTTGCTGAAGTACTGGAGAAGGCAGCTCAGATTGCTATCATTTGTCAGAGCTGCGGCGGTGCTGTGGAACTTCCTGAAAATGATATTGCAATCATGCACGAATTTTACAATAAATATTATTCCAAACGCCAGATGGGAGAAGAAGGATGAGCAAATTACTACTGAAAAATATTGAGCTTCTTGACACTCCAAACGGAGAAGCAAATGTTATTGCTGTTGAAGACGGTAAAATCAGCTACATAGGTAAAGATTTGCCGGATGGCTTTGCTGCTGATGAGGTTATTGACGGAAAAGGTATGTTGGCTACTGCTGGTATGGTTAATACTCATGGTCATGTATCTATGACTTTATTGCGCAGCTATGCTGATGATATGGCTTTGATGGACTGGCTGGAAAATAAAATCTGGCCCATCGAAGCTAAAATGAATGCCAAAGACATTTATTGGGGCGCAATGCTGGGTATTGCTGAAATGCTGAAAAGCGGTACTACCTGCTTTGCTGATATGTATTGCTTTATGGATGATGTGGCAAGAGCTGTTGCGGAAACTGGCATTCGCGCTAATTTATCTCGTGGATTGATTGGACTGGCACCTGATAAGGATGAAAAGCTGGCAGAAAATACCCAGTTAGTGAAAGACTGGCAAGGATACGATAATGGACGTATTCGTATTACTTACGGGCCTCATGCTCCTTATACTTGCCCGGTTGAATATCTGCAGAAGGTAATAGAAGCAGCTCAGGCTAACAATGCAGAAATTCAAATGCATCTTTGTGAAACTAAAGGTGAAGTTGAAAACTGCATTAAAGAGCATGGTGTAACACCTATTAAGCTCATGGAACAGTTAGGAATGTTTGAGCAGGGAACAATTGCAGCTCACTGTGTTTATCTGACTGAAGATGACATGGATATTATGGCTGCAAAGAATGTGCGCGTTGCTCATAATCCGCAAAGTAATTTAAAGCTGGCCAGTGGTATTGCACCTGTAGCAAGAATGCTGGAAAAGGGTATTTGTGTTGGTTTGGGTACTGATGGTGCTTCCAGCAACAATAATCTTGATATGCTGGAAGAATGCCGTGCAGCTGCCATGCTGCATAAAACTACTACATTGAATCCTTTAGCAGTTCCTGCTGCACAAGCCTGGGATATGGCAACTGTGAATGGTGCTCAAGTATTGGGTTTTGATGAGCTTGGCAAGCTCAGCGTTGGCCAGCAAGCTGATATTGTACTTTGGAATATGCATAAGCCGTACTGGTATCCCAGACATAACAAGCTGTCTTTACTTGTTTATGCTGCTAACAGTAGTGATGCTGATACCGTTATTGTCAATGGTAAAGTTGTTTTGCAAAACGGCAGTATGACATTGTTTGACGAAGAGAAAATTTACGCAGAAGCAAATCTGCGTGCTCAGAAATTATTGCTTAAATAATGTAATGCTATATTAATGATATCAAGATTAACAGTTTGACAGCATGAAAAATGCTGTTGAACTGTTAATTTTTACCACTTTGTGAATTTACAGCTAAAATTATGTAAAACATACTAAGATAAGATGACTTTAGATGTATATTAAGCTATAATTTACAGTAGAAATAATGATTTATGAGGTGATAAAATGAAGTTTCCGTTAGTATTAGGCGTATCTGCACGTCATGCTCATCTGTGCCGTGAACATATGGATATTTTATTTGGTGAAGGCAGTGAACTGCATCCTAAAAAGATGATTGGTCAGCCTGGACAGTATGCTTCTGAAGAGCAAATTAAATTAGTTACTGCTAAAGGTGAAATGAAATTGCGTATTATCGGTCCTTTGCGTCCGGAAACCCAGATTGAACTGGCACTTACTGACGCAAGAAAGATGGGCCTTGAAGCACCTATCCGTAACAGTGGTGATATCAAAGGCTCTGCAGGCGGCAAACTGATTGGTCCTGCCGGTGAAATGGAATTAGAAGAAGGCATTATTGTTGCTGCTCGCCACATTCATCTTTACCCTGAAACTGCTGAAAAATATGGTTTAAAAGATGGAGATATCGTTGATCTGGAAACAACTGGTGAACGTGCTTTAACTTTGCATAATGTGCTTGTTCGTGCCGGGGAAAAGCATGCTGACGAAATCCATATTGACACCGATGAAGCTAATGCCTGCAATCTTGACAGCGGTGTTATGGTAAATGTTGTTGTAAATAAATAATATGTTTATCAATGAAAGAGTGATGTAATTATGAGAAAAGCTGTTATTTGTGCTCTATCAATTGCTCTTTTTACTACTGTACCGGCATTTGCGTACAATGATAATGCAGCTGGTTACAGTATTAATGACCGTAAGCCTGATCTTGTAATGAAAAGCAGCAGTATGTATGGCTTTGCTGATAAAGACCAGAATTTTATTGCTGTTGATACCTTTTCTGCTGCTGAAGTAGAAGCACTAACTGGTTTTAAATTTTCTACGGAAGCCTTTAATCATGAATATGATAAACTATCCTTACTACAGCGCTCCGATCTAAGTCTGCAAACGATACCTGTTGCTTTGTTAGATATTGTTGATGCTAAAAAAGATGGTTATAATGTGCTTCTGAGAGCGGATATAGAAAATCGTGAGCCAACTATAAGGATTGATAAATTAGGTAAACGCAAAGTTATTACCTTATGTTATGCTGCAAATGATAAAAAAACAGAAATGTATTTTTCATTACTGTCAGATAATGATAGACTTTATATTGTTAGATTTTCTGACAGTGAGGATTTATTAGAGCAGAAGACTGCGCCTGCTGCTGAAGCAGTTCAGAATAATTGGAAAACACATCTCAGGTTTTTAAAATCTTTCAAGACATTTCAACCTAAAGAATCCGTTGTAAAATTACAATATCACGATAAAATTTTACAAAAAACAACGGAAATACCTGCTGATTGGATTTTTACTCAGGTAAATTATCATGATAATGGTGATCAGGGCTGTTTTACTGCAGCTATGCCAATAAAGGCTATCCTACAGTTAGCAGAAATAACTAAAAAAGATACTGAACTTGCTTCTGCTATAGAAGATATAAAGGTTAGTAAGCAGGAAATTCTTTCTGATAAAATTGATACAAGTCAATTGCTGCAAAACAGAGAACAGTGGGGTCGAGAGTTCACTGCTAATTTGGGAGAACTTTTACTTACGGTATCTTTCCAGAGTAAAAGCAATGATTGGGCAGAATTTGTTATAGAACCCCAGGCAGCTAAACTGGAGCTTGAAGCTTTCTTGGATTATTCTCTTAAACGACTGCAAAGTTATAATAATGATTATTTCACTTTAAGGGATTACCAATATCAGGTGCAATGTGATAAAAACACTGCAACAATATCTGTAGACAGTAATGTATCTATCTACAACGAGTATCCTTTTAATACATTACTGCAATTAAGCTGTGCGGCAGATAATAAAGTTGGTTTTGTTATGCATATGAAACAAAGTACATTTGATACTGAGTTAGATATGCAGCAGTTAAAAAATAGCTGGAAATTTTAATTTGAAAAATTTACTTGCATGAATTAGAAAATGCTTTAATAGGCCTATAAGAATATTATAGGTCTATAATTTATTTGGATGTAACGTAAAGAAATTTTACATAATATATATTATCGGACGTAAAATATTATTGTTTTTTATCCTAAACACCTGTTTGACCATGTACTTAATATTTGCTATAATATAATAAATAAGTACATTATGATTGGAGGATTTAAATCATGGGTCGACGCAAAGCTTTACCCCCTGATTTTGACGGTAATTATACAGAAGATATGTTATCTGAGCGTCAGAAAAAAATATTAGATTTTGTACGTGATTTTATAAATGCTAAAGGATATCCGCCGGCAGTTCGTGAAATTGGTGCTGCAGTTGGTTTATCTTCCAGCGCCAGTGTACATAACCATTTAAAACGTTTACAGGAATATGGTTTCTTAGTACGTGATGCAGCTAAACCAAGAGCTTTGGAGCTGATGTCTGAAAATGATGCATGGCGTAATAAGATTGTTGTTCCGGTGCCTTTAGTCGGCAGAGTTACTGCGGGACAACCTATTTTAGCTGTTGAAAATATTGAAGAGACATATCCTATTCCCCGTGATTTGATTGGCTGTGATGAAGATGTTTTCATGCTGTCTGTTACTGGTGACAGTATGATTAATGCCGGTATTCTTGATCATGATTATATAATTGCCAGAAAGCAAAATTTTGCTAATAATGGTGATATTGTAATTGCTTTGATTGATAACGAAACTACTACGGTTAAACGTTATTTCAGAGAACTTCGTTCAGTACGTTTGCAGCCTGAAAATGATAAATATGAGCCTATTATAGGAACAGATAATATTCAGGTATTAGGTAAAGTAATTTCTGTATTTAGAATGTTATAATAATATCATTGTGATGTCATAACAACATTAGAATAATATTAAAACCCTACTATTTTTAATAGTAGGGTTTTTTCTTACCATTTTTCTGGTATATTTTCAAAACTTCCTATGATATATGCAGTACCCTGCAATTTAGTAAGTAAGGTATCATTACTGTCATAAGTATTTACTTCAACTACAATAACTTTATGACCACGTTGAAGAACTGTTGCAACAGATTTTGCAGTATCCCCTGCTTTGATGTTTTTCAGGAAATTTATGGAATAATCAATAGTAACAATGCGGGCACCTGTTGTGGCACAAGCTGTACCAAGAGCAGTATCAGCTAAGGCTGCTAAAGCACCGCCATGAACAACAGAATACATATTAGTATGCTTACTACTGTCTATTTTCATAGTTAAGACAGCTTTGCCGCATTCAATATCAGTAAATTCTATGCCACATAAAGAAACAAAGGCATTTTTACTGTAATTATCAACTATTATTTTAGTGATTTGTTCTTTTGACAATGCGTGTTCATCACTCATTGCGGCTACCTACTCTTTTAGCAGCAGCCATAATTGCAAGTCTGCCATGCTCGAAGGTTAAACCACCCTGAAAAAAGACGTTGAAAGGCTCTCTGCAGGGACCATCTGCACTTAATTCTATAGATGCACCCTGAACAAAAGTACCTGCAGCCATAATTATTTCATCTTGATAACCGGGAAGCGGCGAAGGTACAGGTTCAACATGAGCATCTACAGGAGAATTGCTTTGAATTGCTACGCAGAAGTCACACAGTCTTTTTCTGGTTTCCAGTGTAATGGCTTGGATAATGTCACTGCGAGGATCTTCCGGTTGAGGTTTAACTGCATATCCTAAGCTTTTAAAAACGGATGCAGCAAAGATAGAAGTTTTAACTGCCTGGAGAACTATATGCGGAGCCATAAAAAGACCCTGATAGAATTCGCGGGCTGTATCACCCAGGGTAGCCCCCATTTCTCCTCCCAAACCCGGTGCTGTAAGTCTGTAGGAAGCTTTCTCTACTAAATCCTGGCGTCCAACTATATAACCACCTGTAGGTGCCAAACCGCCGCCAAGATTTTTTATCAATGAGCCAGCCATTAAATCAGCACCAACTTCTGTTGGTTCCTGTTTTTCGATAAATTCACCGTAGCAATTATCTACAAAGCAGATAACATTAGGATTAGCTTCTTTAGCTGCCTGGCAAATACGGCCTATTTCTGCAACGTCAATGGTCTTGCGCATGCTGCTGTAACCGCAGGAACGCTGAATGTGAATCATTTTTGTTTTAGCAGTAACAGCTTTCTTTACTGCATCTAAATCAACATGGTCACCTATCATCGGGATTTCTTTGTATTCTATGCCTAAATCTACTAAAGACCCTTCTGTTTTTTCAGGATATCCGATAATGGTCTGCATAGTATCATACGGAGTACCAGTAACTGCAATAAGTTCATCACCAGCGCGCAGATTACCTAATAAAGCAACTGCCAAGGCATGTGTTCCGGAAACAAATTGAGAACGCACAAGAGCTGCTTCTGTTTTAAAAATTTCGGCATAGATAAGGTCGAGTTTGTCACGGCCAACATCAGAATAAGCATAACCAGTAGTAGGTTTTAAGTAAAAATCAGAAACCATATTATTACGAAAAGCAGTAATTACTTTTTCAGTATTAAAAAGAGCTGCTTCTTCTAATTTTTTGCTTTGTAAAGCTACTGCTGCCAGTGCTTCTTCTTCTATTTGCTGATAATTAATCAATTTTCTTCACCTTTGCTAAGATAATTTTCAAATTCTTTAAGAGATTCAGCAGCAAGGCGTACTTTTAATTTTGTGCCTTCTGCAAGATATTCCTGTTCCAGTACAGTACCAATATTATGCAATTTTGCAGCCTTATCAGAATCACTGTAAGGAATAATAAAATAAGCTTCTATGGCTTTCAGATTTAAATTTTCGCTGATTAATTCCAGCAATTTATCTGTGTTAAAACCACTTTTTGCTGAAATACAGATGCTGTTTTCTTCCTGTTCCAATCTATGAATAAGGCCATCTGCTTCAGGAAGCTTATCGACTTTATTGTATACAGTTATGATAGTCTTATCTTTTACACCTATTTCACTTAGTACCTGATAAACAGCTTTACTCTGTTCCTGATACAGTTCATGGCTGACATCTATAACGTGTAAAAGAATATCTGATTCAATAACCTCTTCCAAAGTTGACTGGAATGCTGCAACAAGCTGATGCGGCAGACGCTGGATAAAACCAACGGTATCAGTTAAAATAACCTGCTGTTTATCAGGAAGATTAAGCTGACGCATGGTAGGATCGAGTGTTGCAAAAAGCTGGTCTTTCGCGTAAATATCAGAATTAGTCAGTTTATTTAGTAAAGTTGATTTACCTGCATTAGTATAGCCTACCAAACTTACAGTAGGCACAGAGGCTTTATTTCTGCCTGCTCTATGCAGAGTGCGCACACTCTTTACCTTACTGATGCATTCTTTCAGGTAAGCGATACGGTCTCTGATTCTGCGGCGATCTACCTCGAGTTTCGTTTCACCTGGTCCGCGGGTACCTATACCGCCGCCAAGACGTGACAGGCTGAGACCTTTGCCCATAATACGGGGCAAAGTGTATTGGAGCTGAGCCAGCTCTACCTGCAGTTTACCTTCGTTTGTATGTGCACGTTGTGCAAAGATATCAAGTATGAGCGCAGTACGGTCAAGGACACGTATGCCCATTGCCTGTTCGATATTACGCTGCTGTGCAGGAGAAAGCTCATCATCGAAAATACATAAATCAATGTTTTCCTGCTGAACATATAAAGCAAGTTCCTGCACCTTACCCTTACCGATGAAAAATGCCGGATCTGGCTTAGGCCGCTTTTGAATAAACTTGGCAACAACCACAGCTCCGGCAGTATCAGCGAGCTGCTTTAATTCTTCTACAGAGTCTTCTATACTCCAGCCGGAAATGCCGAATAGTCCGCTGTATTCCATACCGACTAAAATAGCTCTTTCAGCGGTCTTAGCCAGTGCAGTACTGTCTGATTGCTTATCAAGAATTCTTTCTACAGTATTAACCAGATTAGGGAAATAGATATTTTCTGTTTCAGACAGCTGCATAGGACCGTAACTTTCAGTGATAAACTGTTCGTTTTCGTCAATGCCGACAATCATGCCGAAGCTGACCGTCGAAGCAGTATAATCAGGTGAAGTTACGCCAATAGCAATCATTGCATCAAAGCGATTATTCTTGAGTGCTGAAATATCAACTCCACTGAGAGCTGAATTGCCGTTAGGATGTGTATGCACACATCTTATACCATTCAAACGGCTACTTTTTCTGCGCCCTTCTGCATTAGGCAGTTCAACACTTTCGTTGCTGCCCACAGCAACACTAAGAACCTGACCGCTGCGATTGATATAAACAGATATTTCTCTGTTTATAAACTCTGTAATATCAGCGAGTTTTAAAGCCAGTTCAGTTGTTAAAAGCTGCCCGGAGGACAGCTTTATATCGTATATTGTTTTTAATTCATCAATAACGGAGTTTCGGATACCTTTAAGATTACCCAATATTTCTTTCATATTGCATCATCTCCAAAACATCGTGTGTAAATTATCTGCGGACACGTGCGGGTTCTACATTAATTTTATAACCCTTGATGGTATTTCTATGCATTGCACCAAGAACTTTTTCCGCTACATCTTCAGGAACTTCTACAAAAGTAAATTTATCGTAGATGTTGATTAAGCCAACATCGCGTGCAGGAATATCAGCTTCAATAGCGATAGTGCTTACGATATCTTTTACAGTTATTTTTTGGCTGCGGCCAATGTTCATAAATAAACGCACCATGCCAGGACGGGCACCGGTATTTTTCAGTTCAGCAGCAATTTCATCGTCCTGCGGAGCTTCTAAGGCCTTAATCCCTTCTTGCATCAGTTTCAAAGCTGCAGCAGCAACTTCTTCGGCGGAATAATCGTCAAGCAGACTTTCTGCGATAGGCATATAGTCATGGTAATTATTAAGCTCCAGTACAGTCTGCATTTTACTGATTATCTGTTCGCGCTGACGTTCAATTACATTGGCAGCAGTAGGCAGCTGACGGCGTACAATCTTAGTTTTTGCAGTACGTTCAATCAATTTCAGCTGACGGAATTCACGCGGGGTGATAAAGGTCATAGCTACGCCGGTATTACCTGCACGTCCGGTACGGCCAATACGGTGTACATAGCTTTCAGGATCTTGAGGAATATCAAAATTTACTACATGAGTAATATTATCAATGTCAATACCACGTGCTGCTACATCAGTAGCAATAAGAATATCTACAGAGCCTTCACGGAATTTTTTCATTACTCTGTCACGCTGGTTCTGGCTCAAATCACCATGTAAGCCTTCTGCCATATAACCACGGCTGGAAAGTGCAATGGAAAGATCATCAACGCCTTTTTTAGTACGGCAGAAGATAATCAGCTTGCCGTCAATTTCGGTATCCAGTAAGCGGCACAGGCCTTCAACCTTGTCTTTAGTTTCAAAATAATATTGCTCAATCAGAGGTACTGTCAATTCTTCTTTAGTAATGGTGACAGATTTAGGAGCTTTCATATATTTCTTAGTAAGGCTGAGGATTGGGCGCGGCATAGTTGCAGAGAACAGCAAAGTCTGACGCTCTGCAGGAAGATTTTTCATGATTTCTTCAATATCATCAACAAAGCCCATATCCAGCATTTCATCTGCTTCATCAAGTACAAGGAATTTGATATGGTCTAATTTAATGGTACGTCTGTTGATATGGTCAATCAATCTGCCGGGAGTACCGATAACGATCTGTACATTGTTTTTCAATGCACGAATCTGGCGTTCAATAGGCTGTCCGCCATAAACAGGAAGTGCTCTTACACGTGTAGTTCTGCCTATTTTGCCTACTTCCTCTGCAACCTGGATAGCCAGTTCGCGAGTCGGTGTCATGATAAGAGCTTGAATATGACGGTGATCGGTGATGCTTTGTACCAGCGGAATACCGAAAGCGGCGGTTTTACCAGTACCGGTCTGTGCCTGCCCGATAATATCGTTACCTTCAAGTACCAAAGGGATGGTAGCAGCCTGAATTGGAGACGGCTCTTCAAATCCCATATCTGTAAGAGCAGCAACAATTTTTTTATCAAGCAGTAATTCACCGAAATTTTCTTTTTGTGTATTTGACATTAAATTTATTCCTCCAAATCATTTTCTTGATTGATTTTATCTAATAACATAGAAATTGCTGTTAAAGCAATTCTAAGTTTATTTTCTACCCTGCTGTGGTGAAAATAATGTTCCTGGCAATAAACAACTTCATCAGTTGCTACTGCTATATATACAAGGCCTACGGGTTTGTTTTCACTCCCGCCAGGGCCAGCATTTCCTGTAATACTTATGCCATAATCACTGCCGAAAAGCTTACGTACGCCAGCAGCCATTTCGCAGGCAGTTTCACGGCTGACTGCGCCAAATTCCTGCAAAGTATCAAGCTGTACATTAAGCAGCTTATTTTTAATTTCATTGGTATAAGTAACAGCAGAACCAAGCAGATATTCGGAACTGCCCGGAATATCAGTTATCAGACTGCTTGCCAGTCCACCTGTACAGGATTCAGCAAAAGCTATTGTCTTATTTTTCTGGAGCAGTTTTTTACCTAAAACAGCAGGCAATGATTCATCATCCACGCCATAAATATACTGGTCCAATCTGTTACGTATCAATTCTTCGCATTGATCAAGCATTTGATCAGCTTCGTGCTTTTTGGCAGCTTTAGCAGTAAGGCGTATTAAAATTTCTCCATGTCGTGCATAAATAGCGATGGTTGGATTAGATTGTTCTAATATGAGGTCATCAATTTTTTCTGCAGTCAAAGATTCACCGATACCGCGTAAATGCAGGGTACGGGAAAGGATGATTCCCTGATTGCCAAACCTTTGTTCTAATAAAGGCCAAAGCTGCTTTTCACAGATATCTGTCATTTCACTGGGCGGACCAGGCAGCAGTACTAAATATTTACCATTATGGCTGATAAATAGTCCGGGAGCTGTACCTACATCATTTTGCAGGATTTCTGCGCCAACTGGTATCATTGCTTGTTTATCATTATTTGCAGGAGTACAGGTACCTTTTTTAGCAAAAAAAGCGTCAATTCTTCCCCATGTATCTAAATCAAGATAACACTCAAGGCCGCAGATTTCTACTATCGTATCTTTAGTAATATCACCGCGGGTTGGTCCCAGGCCACCGGTGATAATAATAAGGTCAGCGCGCTCCATAGCTTGTTCTACGGCCTGTTGCATTCTTTGTGCATTATCACCTATGGTCGTTTGATATAAGACGTCAAAGCCCATATTATTCAGATGTTTGGACAAGTATTGAAAATTTGTATTGAGTATTTCACCCAATAATATTTCAGTACCAGTATTGATAACCTCAACAATCATTTTCCTGCCTCCTAGGCTTTATATCTGTTCTGCTACCAATTCATAAGTAAAACCTTGTAAAATACGAACTTTAGTAAAGTCACCGATATGCAGATTATCAGCATTTTCTACAAAGATACTGCCGTCAATGTCAGGAGCTTCTCTATAGGAGCGTGCAACAGCAAGAGAAGGATTTTCTTCATCAAAACCTTCGATAACTACATACAGTTCCTGGCCTTCCAAATCCTGATGTAATTCTTCAGATATCTCCGCCTGTAATGCCATAAGTTCATGATATCTGTTTTCTTTAACTTCTTCCGGAATTTGGTTAGGCATTGCTCCGGCTACAGTACCCTCTTCCTGGGAATATTTGAAAACACCGGCATTTTCAAAACGTTGAGCAGCCACAAACTCTTTAAGCTCTTCAAAATCAGCTTCGGTTTCTCCGGGGAAGCCAACAATAAAGGTAGTTCTTATTACAATACCTGGTATAGAAGTACGCAATTTTTTAAGCAATGCTTCTACCTGCTCTTTGGTATCGTAACGGTTCATGCTGGCAAGCAAAGAATTGCTGGCATGCTGTAAAGGCAAATCAACATATTTGCATACTTTGGGTAAGGTAGCGAAGGCTTCGATAAGTTCATCAGTAAAATTATTAGGATAGCAATACATGACGCGTATCCATTCGATACCTTCCAAATCATTTAAATCCTTTAATAATTGCGGGAGCATCAGCTTACCGTATAAATCTTCACCATATCTGGTGGTATCCTGCGCTACAACGATAATTTCTTTGATGCCGGAGGCAGCCAGTTCTTTGGCTTCTGCCATAACTGCTTCATAAGGTCTGCTGGTATAAGGACCGCGCAGTTTAGGAATGATGCAGTAAGAACAGCAGTTATCGCATCCCTCCGCAATTTTTAAATATGCCATATATTCAGGAGTTGTAAGCATACGCGGCATTTCTACTGGCTGTTCAGCTGTATTTCTGGTCATATGCAATACTTTTTTGCCATCCATGACTTGTTCAATAACCCAACTGATATCAGTAAAGCATTCTGTACCTACAAAAGCGTCTACTTCAGGAATGCTTTGAGCTAACTCATCAGCATAACGTTGGCTTAAACATCCGGTTACGATTAAATAACGACAGCTGCCTTGAGTTTTATATTCGCTCATTTGCAAAATAGTATTGATAGATTCTTCTTTGGCAGATTCAATAAAGCCACAGGTATTTACGATAATAATATCAGCGTCAGCCGGATCGTTAGTTACTGTAAAGTTTTTCTCTCTGATAAGGCCGAGCATAACTTCGGAGTCAACGAGATTTTTAGGACAGCCAAGGCTGACCATGCCTAATTTCATGAAACAGTCCTCCAATCATTTATCATTACTGAATCTTACCAGATCCAGCCATTTTCTATTCAATTTTTCCTGTTCAGGATAGGAAAGATAAGTTGTATTCAGCCACAGTTTATTAGGATCTGCAGCTAGCCCATCTATTCCCTGCGGCAGCAGGAACATAAAGCCAGTATTTTTTTCCAGGGAGATACGCTTAACAGCGGCATTTGTAATCAACCAGTCAATAAAATCTGTTGCTTCAGCAGCCTTTTTACTGCTGCTGAAAACTGCGGCACCATATAAATTAACAGGTGTTCCCTCTTCCGGAAAAACAACATAAGCAGGGAAATTATTTTCAAGATATTTAAAAACATAGCTTTGGCGTGTTAATGCAAGATCTGCATCACCGACAGCTGTCATACGTATGGGTGTAAAAGGAAATTTAGCATATTGACCAATAAAACGGTTAATATTCCATAAGTAGTTAAGAGAAATACTTTCTCCTAAACGTGAAGCAAAAGCTCCTAAAAAGTTTTGAGTACTGTTGCTGTTAGAAAGGTTTTCCAGAGCAATTCTGATATCGCTTCTGTCTTCTAAATCACTCCAGCCTTTTAAGTTTTCCTGACCAATTTTTCTGGCGTAACCTTGATTAATAAGAAAAACTGCCGGGTCATAGAATGCGCCATACCAGCGCTCCTGACTGTCTTTGAACTCAATCGGCAGTCTGTCCCCTGCACTGCAAACAATTGGCTGCAATTTATTATCTGAACAAAAACCATTCAGCGTACGTGTACCGCAAAGTACGATATCCGGTTCAATATCTTTTAATTCATATATGGCTTGGATAACAGTACCATCTTTTGATTGCTGATTATACTCGCGTACTATGCTTTCAGTAAAATCAGCATCCATTTCTGAATACAGGATAAGATCCGTATGACTTGCAGCTTTTTTGTCATTACTGCAGCCATAACAAAGCGGCAGACAAAGTGCCAGCAACATTATGATTAAACGCAACATAAGTATGCCTCCATTATTTGCGTTTATTAGACGTTTTTCGGAAATTACTGCGACGAAAATCTTTGGAACGACCATCATCTATTAAGCACTTAGGTCCAGAACCAATTAAATCAGTACGATTACTGAGCCGCAAAGCTTCCAGAACAAGTGTTTTATTTCTAGGATTCTTATACTGCATTAAAGCTCTCTGCATAGCTTTTTCATGAGGATTATGAGCAGTAAATACCTTTCTGCCTGTATCAGGATCAACGCCGGAATAATACATAGCAGTTGAAGCACTGCCAGGGGTAGGAATGAAATCCTGAACCTGCTGCGGATGATGTTTAATGTCACGTAAGAATTCCGCCAGTTCTACTGCATTTTCCAGTGAGCAGCCTGGATGACTGGAAATAAAGTATGGAACAAGATATTGCGGTAATCCGATTTCCTTATTCTTTTTATCAAACATCCGCATAAAACGTAAGTAGACATTTTTACCTGGTTTTTTCATGTAACGCAATACGGAAGGCGCTATATGCTCCGGAGCAATTTTTAACTGCCCACTGATATGATATCTGCAGAGTTCATCAAGAAATTCTAATTTTTCATCTGCCAGCAGATAGTCATATCTAATACCACTGCGGATGAATACTTTCTTGATTCCCGGCAAACTGCGTATTTTACGTAATAAAGAAATGTAGTCGCTGTGATCAGAATCAAGATTTGGGCATGGTTCAGGGAACAGACATTGCCTGTCCTTACATACGCCAACTTTTAATTGTTTGGCGCAGGATGGATGACGGAAATTAGCTGTAGGGCCGCCTACATCGTGAATATATCCTTTAAAGCCTGGAAGCTTAGTTATAATCTTTGCTTCGCGTAAAATAGATTCATGGCTGCGAGATTGGATAATACGTCCTTGATGAGCATGAATAGCACAGAAAGAACAGCTGCCAAAGCAACCACGGCAGCTTACGATACTGAACTGCACTTCTTCTAATGCAGCAACTCCGCCTAAAGGTTTATAAGAAGGATGGCAATCGCGCATATAGTCAAGATCATAAATTGCATCCATTTCTTCCTGTGAAAGCGGATATGTTGGTGGATTTTGAACAATGTATTTTTTTGCGCCTTTCTGCAGTACATATTTACCGTAAAAAGGATCTTGTTCTTGGCTTTGCAATTTATAAGCGCGAGCAAAAAGTTCGCGTTTATTTTTTATTTCAGCAAAACCTGGCAGCTCAACAAATTCATCTTCCTGCAAATCTGGCTTTTTCTTTGAAGCATAAGCAGTACCACGAATATAGAGCATATCGCTAATCTGTGCTCCGCCTGCCAGATAATCAGCTATTTCAGTAACTTGCTGTTCACCCATGCCATAAACTAAAAGATCTGCATTACTAACTTCTAATATAGATGGCAATAATTTATTTTCCCAATAATCGTAATGAACGAAACGACGCAGGCTAGCTTCTATACCACCAATAATTACAGGTATTTCCGGCCAAAGCTTTTTAACCTGCTGTGCATAAACAGCTGTTGCATGGTCAGGTCTTTTTCCCATTACACCGCCAGGCGTATATTTATCTTCACTGCGAGGCTTTTTAGCAGCTGTATAGTGACAAAGCATGGAATCAAGGTTACCACCGGAAATCATTACACCCAGACGTGGCTTACCTAGGGCAGCAAAATTCTGCGGTTTATGCCAGTCTGGCTGGCATAACAGTGCAACCTTATATCCTTTTGATTCCAAAACACGACAAATAACGGCTGGTCCAAAAGAAGGATGATCTACATAAGCATCACCACTTATAAAAAGAAAATCAATCTGTTCCCAACCGCGCGCCTGTATTTCTTCAGGTGAAATTGGTAAAAACTCTTTCATTAACTGTTCTCCTGTTATCTGGTATATGTTTTAACTGCAACGCCTTTTTGTCCTTGTAAATTTTCTGGTACACCGTTGACACTAACACTCATAACGCCGATATTACCGTATTTTACAATTAATTTATCTTTTGCTTCGAAGGTTTTCTTATCCTTTGCCTGCAGCATACCTACAAATGCTTCTTTACCATCTGCTGTTACTTCCAGCCAGCAGGAGCCGGAAGCTGACATTTCTACTGTAACTTTATCAGCTTTAACCGGTGGTTTTGGTGCAGCTTCAGGAATATTTTCGCTAGTAGTCTCAGTAGATGTTACTGATGATGCAGGTATCAATGCCATAATCTTAGGAACAGCCAAATACCCTGCACCAACTATCGCTATAACTGCTATTCCAGCAGCAATTTGTTTCCATGGAAGTTGTATAGAGGATAAAGAAAAGCCGGTTCCGCTGCCTAAACTACGTTGCTGTTTCAAAGAAATATTAAGCTTAACATTATTTACTTCACGAATACCCTGACTCTTAATATCTTCAACATCAGCGCCTGTTTTTTGGGCTTTGTACATATCTACCAGTTCAGTACCGTTTAAGCCAAGAAAATTTCCGTAAGTACGAATAATGCCTTTAACGAACACTTCACCAGGAGCTTTATTATATTCATCATTTTCGATTGCTTCAATATAAATGCGGCGGATGCTGGTACCTTTTTCCACATCGTCATATGAAAGATTTTTAGCTATTCTTGCTGTTTTTAAAATCTGGCCAACACTTTCCATAAAACTTCCTCCGTACTACTCATGTTTAAAAAAACGTTCTTCTATTTCCTGACGGGATAATATTACTTCACGCGGCTTACTGCCGGCAGATTGACTGACGATACCTAATTCTTCCATCATGTCAACAAGACGTGCTGCTCTGGTATATCCTATTCTGAACCGGCGCTGCAGCATGGATGAGGAGGCCTGTCCCATATCCACAACTAATTGCACAGCGCTTTCAAACAGTTCGTCTTCATAATAATCATTATTATTATTTTCGTTATTGCCATTATTTTTATTTTCACATTCAAGGGCCTGGGTGGTAACCTCTTCACTGTAGTTTACCGGTATGGACTGTTTAATAATAAAGTCAACAATACGGTTAAGCTCAGCATCACTGACAAATGCTCCCTGAACACGTACCGGTTTGTTATAGCCGATAGGATAAAACAGCATGTCACCTTTGCCTAAAAGTTTTTCTGCACCGCCCATATCCAATATGGTACGGGAGTCAGTTTGCGAAGAAACTGCAAAAGCCACTCTGGAAGGGATATTTGCTTTAACAATACCGGTAATAACATCTACAGAAGGACGCTGAGTTGCCAGTATAAGATGAATTCCGGCAGCACGAGCTTTCTGTGCTAAGCGTAAAATAGCGTCTTCTACGTCTACCTTTGCTACCATCATTAAGTCAGAAAGTTCGTCAATAATAATGACAATGAAAGGCATTTTTTCGTCTGCTTTCTGATTATAGCTGTTAATTTCGCGTACATGACTGTCTGCAAACATTTTATAACGGCGTTCCATTTCAGCAACAGCCCAATGCAGTGCAGAAGCCGCTTTTTTGGCATCTGTAACAACTGGTGTTAATAAATGCGGAATACCATTATAATTAGAAAGTTCTACTACCTTGGGGTCAACAAGAATAAGTTTAACGTCTGAAGGACTGGCCTTATATAGTAACCCGGCAATGATAGTATTAATGCATACAGATTTACCGGAGCCAGTTGAACCGGCTACAAGCAAATGCGGCATCTTTGCCAAATCAGCAGTAATGATATTGCCGCTGATATCCTTACCTAAACCGATGCAAAGCTTAGATTCAGCTTTCTGTACGTTAATATTATCAACTACTTCTCTAAAGTAGACAGGATCATTTTTGATATTAGGAACTTCAATACCTATAGCAGCTTTGCCTGGAATAGGAGCTTCTATACGTACTCCGGAAGCAGCCAGTTTTAAAGCGATATCATCGGCAAGGTTGACAACGGAGCTTACCTTAACGCCGGGCGCCGGTTCTAATTCAAATCTTGTAACAGATGGGCCTCTTGTTACAGCAACGACTTTAGCCTTTACTCTAAAATCTGCTAATGTCTGCTCTAAGATTGAGCATTGATTCATAATATCGCTTTCATAAGAAACAGGATCAGTTACTTTAGGTACATCTAATAATTCAACAGACGGAAATTTATAGTTATTTTCCTGTGAATTAGTGTTTGCCTTATTATCAGTATCCATAGTTTTTACAGCTTCCGATGTAGCTGTAATTTCTGCATTATTATGATACTGCTTATCTGCACTGTCATAAATGGCAACGCTTGTCGGTTTAACAAGCTCTTCCTGTATTTTTGCTTGCGGTTCGGGTTTAATAATGACAGGTTTTTCTTCTGCTTGATTATAATCTTTATATGGATTATTAAATATAATATTTTCTGATTTAACTGAATCTGACTTTTGTTTTTCTTTTTCCTGTTTTACGGCTATATCATAATTGATAATAGGTCTAACAATAACAGGCTTTCTTTCTTCTTCCCACTCAGGTATCTCAACAGGATTTTCCTGGATGGCTTCTTTTACTTCTTTCTTGTCGTAGATGTTTTTCTTGCTGAAATTTAAAATACGTTTAAAGGAATGTTGATTATCAATTCCATCCGTAAACGCAGCAAACTCTTCCTGTTTATATACACTGCCTGATTTGTCATAGTTTTTCCTAAAAGGAGCATGCTGAACTGGCAGTGGCTCCGGCTTGGTGTATACTCTATTTTTAGATGATGGGACAGCAATATCATTGTTCGGTTTATTATTCTTAGTAAATAACATTGCCAATAATTTTCTAAATGGTATTGCTGCATACAGAATAATAAGCCAGCAAAGTGCTAATAAAATCCAAGTACCAGTTAAACCAATCAGTCTATGAAGCGGGAGAATAAAAAGTCCGCCAACAAATCCTCCCCCATTCATCATCTGGTCAGGATATAATTCCTGATTTACAGGTACAAAAATATTATGCGCTGTACCTAACAGGCACAGCACAAAAATAAAGAACATACATAACTTTCCATTAGTTAAAAATGGAAGTATATCGGCAGAAATAAATTTTATACCTAAAACAAGCAGAATAATCGGTAATAAGAAAGCTCCTTTGCCAAAAAAATACTGCTGGAATGTGTTAAATTCAGCGCTGAAAAAGGCTGTTGTTAAACCACAATAAGACAGAAAAGCATATCCTGCTGCAAAAATCATCAAAATTCCGCAGAGGCGCTTTAAAACTGTATTATTTTTCGCATTCTTTCTCTTTCTGAGCAAAATAACACACTCCAAAATAAGATTATATTTCCATGATAATAGGCAGAATCATAGGACGACGACGAGTTTTCTCATACAGGAATCTACCCAGAGAATCTCTGATAGCAGATTTAATAGCAGACCATTCAGATACACCGTTTTCTTCGCATCTTTCCAGTGCAGCCTGTACTTTATCGCGAGCATTGTCCATCAGGCCTTCTGCTTCTCTTACGTAGACAAAACCACGAGACACAATATCCGGACCGGAAACTACACGACAGGTTTCTTTTTCTATTGTCACTACAACAATCATAATACCATCTTGAGAAAGCTGTTTACGGTCGCGCAGTACGATATTGCCAACATCTCCAACACCAAGACCGTCAACAAGCACTTTACCGGCAGGAATTCTGCCAGCAATACCAATGCTGTTGCGGGTTAATTCCACTACGCAGCCATTTTCGGCAATTACGATATTTTCTTTAGGCATACCTAAATCCTGCGCGAGGCCTGCATGTTTAATAAGATGACGATATTCACCATGTACAGGCATAAAGAATTTAGGTCTTACCAGATTATGCATCAACTTGATTTCTTCACGGCTGGCATGTCCGGAAACATGCACACCATTAGATTTTTCATAGATAACGTCAGCACCAAGCTTATACAGATGGTCAATTGTACGAGCTACCAGCTTTTCATTGCCGGGAATAGGTGTTGCTGAGATAATTACAGTGTCGCCAGGCATAATATCAACTTTTTTATGGTCATTCATAGCCATACGTGTAAGAGCTGACATAGGTTCACCCTGGCTGCCGGTAGTGATGATAACGATTTTATCAGCAGTATAATTATTGGTTTCGTCGATATCAATCAAAACACCTTCGGGAGCCTTTAAATAACCTAATTCCAAAGCAATATTTACAACATTTACCATGCTGCGGCCAATAACAGCCACTTTACGTTTGTATTTTACAGCGCTGTCAATAACCTGCTGAATTCTGTGAACATTAGAAGAGAAGGTTGCAACGATGATTCTGTTCTTAGCATATCTGAATTCATCATCAAAAGTTTGACCAACCATTTTTTCACTGGGAGTTACACCAGGACGCTCAGCATTAGTACTGTCTGCTAAAAGTGCAAGTACTCCCCTGTCACCGTATTCAGCAAATTTATTGAATTCAGTTACCTGTCCGTCAACCGGAGTATGGTCGAATTTAAAGTCGCCGGTATGAATAACGGTACCGATTGGTGTATTGATAACTATAGAAACAGCATCAGGAATACTGTGATTTACACGGATAAATTCCAGATTAAATACACCGGCTTTTACTTTATCACCAGGTTTTATTGTATGAAGACCTTCAGAAGAAACTCCATTTTCTTTAAGACGGCCTTCCAAGATTCCAAGAGTAAGCGCAGTACCGTAAACGGGCACATCAATCTGTTTTAATACATAAGGCAAAGCTCCGATATGGTCTTCGTGACCATGGGTCAGGAAAATTGCTTTTACCTTGTCTTTATTTTCTATTAAATAGGTAAAATCAGGAATTACCAGATCAATGCCAAGCATATCGTCTTCCGGGAACATCAAGCCTGCATCAATGAGGATAATATCATCACCGTATTTAAATACGGTCATATTTTTACCAATCTCACCTAAACCACCTAAAGGGATGATTTGAATTTTACTTTGATTTTTTGCCAAAAAAAAACACCTCCAAATTTTTAGTTACGTACAAATATATAATTGATTACAATATTGTGTCCGAACCACACTTACTCTTCATAATATTATACACTAAATATTATACAAAAAAAATAGAAAAGTATGTTTTTCCTAAAATATTACCTTAAAAAAACACCTGAATTAGGAATTTGCCTAATCCAGGTGTAAGAATAATGTTTTTATAAATCTGAATTATTGTCTTGAGTGATGACACCTTTAACTTTATTGGTACGCTGCCACATGAAACCAGCAATTAACAGGACGAAACCGATAATATCGGTGAAGATACCAGGAATAATCATGCAGATACCGCCAGCAAAGAAAATAAGTCTTTGAGGATAGCTGAGTACGTTCTGGCAGAAACCGATCATGGCAATGGAAGCTCCCCACATACCAATCAATGCAGTGAAAGTACTGTAAAGAATAGTAAATCCTGTTGCGTTAATCATTAACAATTCAGGAGAAAGAACAAAGATGTAAGGAACAATAAATGCCGCAATTGCTAATTTAGCTGCAATTACACCTGTACGCATGGGATTTGCACCGGCAATACCCGCACCGGCATAAGCCGCCAGGGCAACAGGTGGTGTTACGTCGGCAACGATACCAAAATAGAAAGCAAACATATGCGCAGCCAGAACAGGAATACCCATTTGAATCAAAGCAGGTGCTGCGATGGTAGAAGTAATAACGTAGTTAGCTGTTGTAGGTACACCCATACCAAGAATAAGAGATGTTACCATAGTAAAGAACATGGCAGGCAGTAATTGTCCGCCGGAAAGATCAAGAAGCGCTGTTGCGATTTTAAGGCCTACGCCAGTCTTAGTTACTACACCGATAATAATACCTGCAGTTGCACAGGCAATGAGTACACCCAGTACACCCTTAGAACCATCTATAAGACCCTGAACAACTTGTTTAAAGCTGATGCGGGTAGATTTACGCAGGCAGGCACATACAATGCTTAAACCGATAGCTGCCAGTGCAGCACGCATGGGTGTATAACCGGTAACCAGCAAATAAATAATAACAACCAGCGGAATTGCCAAATGGCCTTTTTCAAAAAACAGAGTTTTGAATTTAGGCAGTTCTTCTCGTGGAGTACCTTTTAAGCCATATTTTTTAGCTTCATAGTGTACGCCAAGCCATACGCCGATATAATACAGCAAAGCCGGAATAACAGCTGCTTTAACAACATCAAAATACGGAACACCAACAAACTCAGCCATCAGGAATGCTGCAGCACCCATTACAGGGGGCATCAGCTGACCACCAGTAGATGCAGCAGCTTCTACTGCGCCGGCAAATTCCGGTCTGTAGCCAAGTTTTTTCATCATCGGGATGGTAAAAGCACCTGTACCGGCAACATTACCTACGGAGCTGCCGGAAACAGTACCCATCAAACCAGAGGACAAGACAGCAACTTTTGCAGGTCCGCCTGCTGCCCATCCGGCAATTGCGTTTGCCAGGTCAATGAAGAATTTACCAAGGCCGGTAGTTTCGAGATAAGCACCAAACAGAATGAAGAGATAAATAAATGTAGAAGAAACTCCCATTGGCGTACCGAAAATACCTTCGGTAGTAAAATACAGATGGTCAAACATTTCCTGAATACCAACACCACGATGAGCAAGTATACCAGGTACATAAGGACCAAAGAAAGCATATGCCATAAATACCAGTGCAACGGTAATCATAGGCCAGCCTACAACGCGGCGAGCAGCTTCAAAGACCAGTAAAGTACCAATGACGCCAACAATAAAGTCGGTTTCGTTATTCATACCGGCACGTTTAACCAATTCTTGATAATTAATTACGATATAAAGCGTGCTTGCTGCGCCTACAATTGCAAAAAGTACATCCAAGGGATGCATGGAAGCACGGGACCAACTGCGGCGTGCAGGATAAAGCAGGAAAATCAGCAGGAAACCAAACATCAAATGAATGGCACGCTGTAAATGCGCATCCAGGATACCGAAAGTTGCAGTATACAATTGGAAAAGTGCGAAAATAATACAAATTGCAGATATTAAAATATTCCAGAAGCCTTTAAGTTCTCTTTTGTCTGATTCTTTGTCAAATTTTTGCAGGACTTCTTCTGCAGATAATTCTCTGATTTCTTTAGCAGACATTGAATAAAAACTCCCCTTTCATAAAATTTACAAATAATGTTCAATCCAATATTGATAACGATACATAGTTTTTATTTCAATCAGAGTTCCCTGACCATACATATCGCATAAATCATAAACAGTTCCTTCATGGATAATGCACGGCCTTGCCTGAACGGCAATTCTCATTTTTACAGATTTATAAGGTCTGTTCATAATCAGTTCAAATCTTCCATCATCGGTTTCCTTTATCTTGCCGTCTGTCGGCGAGTAAGGAAAGCCCCAGCCAAAAGATTCAAAGCGAGTATGTGTCATTGTAAGATCGTCAACACCATTAACAGTGAAGTATTCATCTACCGGCGTTTTTTCCACTGAATGAGTAAAACGTATCTCCCAACCTTCTCCTGGACTTGTAGCTAAAATTATAGGTGATTTATCTCCTTCGGGCATGATAACAGTAACAAGCTGCCAAGCATACCAGAAAAACAGTAATGCTATAAGAACAATACAGGAGAAAAGATATTTTGTTCTAAAAAAAGACCGGAAGCCGGTAAAAACCGGATGCCGGTCTTTCAGGTTTTGCGTCATTGCAAAGCCTTATTTTTCTTTCAGGAATTTATCTGCGCCGGGTGCAAGATCAATGGACATACCCTCAAGAGCAGTTGCCTTGGAGATAACGTTTGCTGCAGAGTGTGCAGCTTTCATACGATCAAGATTGCTGAAAATTGCTTTGGTAATATCATATGCAGTGTTGGCATCCATTTTATCGGTAACTGCCAGCATGCAGCGTACTGCAACTGCCTGAACATTTTCTGTCTGATTTGCATAAGTATTAGCATCAATAGTTACTTTAGTGTAGAACGGATATTTTTTAATCAAAGCATCAGCTTTATCAGCATCTACCGGAACCAGTACAATTTCGTTCTGGGTCGCGATATCCTGAATTGCTGCAGTAGGATGACCTGCAGTAACAAATGCAGCATCAACGTTACCATCTTTTAATGCACTGGATGCTTCACCAAAGGACAGGTACTGAGCATCAATATCGTTATAGCTCATACCATAAGCTTCCAAAATCTGACGTGCATTTGCTTCAGTACCGGAACCAGCAGCACCTACGGCGATACGTTTACCTTTAAAATCTGCAATAGATTTAATACCGGATTTTTTCAAAGTAACGATTTGAATAGTTTCAGGATACAAGGTTGCAATACCCTGCAGGCCGTTAACTTTTTTGTCTTTAAACATTTCTGTGCCGTTAGCAGCATAATAAGCAATATCGTTTTGTACAAATGCAATTTCTACTTTGCCTTGCTGCAAAAGATTGATATTTGCTACAGCTGCACCAGTTGACTGTGCAGAAGCATTGCAACCGGGAATATTCTTATTCAGAATATCAGCAATAGCACCGCCTAACGGAAAATAAGTACCGGAAGTACCACCGGTAGCAATGTTAATGAATTTTTGTGCAGCAGGTTTTTTATCTCCGTCGTTTCCACCGCCGCAGCCGGCTATCATGACTGACATAACCATGATACCCACGAGAAAAGCCAATAGTTTTTTCATAAAATCCCCTCCTTAAAATTACATATGCTCTTACGAAAAATAGTTGGCCAGCATATTTATGCTGTATTTTTTTCGTCCTAAAATAAAAAAATCCTGCTTAAATATTCAAATTTCTGCATGTATACAAAATACTTTCTAGTTTTATATAGTTTTTGTATAATATGTAACACTATGATATGTTTTTATAGTTCTTTTCTCTCTTTCTTTTCTTTTGCCTAAAAGGATTCTTTATGTTAAAATAAAAAGTAAATTTGTTAAGGAGTGTGTAAAAATGAGTTCTGGAGCTTATACATTGAGATTAGCACGTACCCTTTATAATGAAGTTTATCGTGCTATGCTTTATAATGAAAATCAGCAGCCTATTGCTAAGCTGCGCATTGTGCCTAATATTCCTTTGGACCGCAGCCAAGTACCGGAAGATGCACCCGTTGTTCCTGCTTTTCTCCTGGTAATTGTTGATGATGCTGATATCAACAAAGATAATCTGATTGATTTTGAAGAACGTGCTTCCTATGCTTTGTTAAAACGTTTCTCGACAGAAGTAATCAGTTTCCAACACTGCCAGTTCTATTATCCTTCTCCGGCCTTTATTTTTGAACAGCCGGATGCAGTAAACAATCCTGTTATGTAATAAAAAAGTCCGAGATAATTATCTCGGACTTTTTTATTTTCTTACAGAAAGACTTCTTATAGAAACGTTTACATTTTTTACCTGCATAGCTGTCATATATTCAACTTTATATTTTACCTTAGCTTGCAGCTGTTTTGTTACTTCGAAAATCTGAACACCATAGAATAATACTACTTCTATAGCAATTACAATGCCCTTGCTGTTATCACTGCGCCGTCTTACCTTAATATCTGTAATTTTATCAACGCCCAACATTTTTTTACCGATAATCATGATAATATCTTCGATAGCTTTATCTGCAATCAGTAATTTACCATAAAAGCTAAAGGCAGGACGAACAATAGAGCGGTCTGCATCTTTTTCCTGCTTTCTGTGCTTAGAAAAGATATTATATGGCAGGTTAGCAAAATATCCGGTAAAATGCGGTTTTAATTCTACAGAAGGTACAGGAACTATATGTTTGCCGTCATGCAGTCTGGAATAACGAGCTTTTTTAATTTCCTGCTTAGTGGCTATCTGACTGATATAGACAGTTTTAGTTGGCTCCGGTAAATCCAGTCTGCCAATAATCTTTTTTATCATATTGTCAGAAGTGGCAATAATCAACAGTCGTTTAATAGTGCTTTTCTGTAATGCTTCACGTACAGAACGGGCATGCTCATCATCAGTGAAAATAGCACGCTTTACTGCTTGTATTCTGTTATCTTCATTTTTCGCCGATGTTCCAGCAAGAATTTTTGTACCTTTAATTAAGATACCGTCATCAATAATAGCATCACATTTATTATCAAAAGCAACACCTATTGCTCTGTGACTTTTGCCGGTACCACTGGGCCCAACAAAGGCAACTACTTCTATGTCTATCATAAAACAGCCAGCTCCTTTAATATGTAGCTATCTATAGTTTATTATATTACTTATACTTTCAGCTTCTACCTGAAATAAGCCCAGCTTCGCAGGAAACCTGTCAGGAATACCATGAAAATCACTTCCGCCGCTTATCATCAGGCGGTATTTTTTTGCCAGCTCCAGCCAATATTGTTGTTCATCTCTATCTGCACTGGGATGATAAACTTCGATAGCATCAAAATCATATTCCTGCAATAAGCTTTCAACCAATTTTTTATCACCTATTTCGCTTGGATGGGCAAGCACAGCAAGTCCGCCTGCCTGATGCAGAAGAGAGATAGCTTCATTTGGCAATAGCTTTGGCTGAGGCACATACGCAGGAGCACCTCTTTTCAGCAAACAATCAAAAACTTCCTGTACACCAGAAAAATACCCGGCAGCAACTAAGGCTTTAGCCACGTGTGGTCTGCCTACTGCTCTATTCTGCGGATCACAGGCTTCTACAGTAATATCATAACCAAGCTGGTGCAGCTTATCAAGCATTTTATATAATCTGCGCTCTCTGGCAAAACGCATTTCGTTCATTTTTTCATGTAAAGGCTGGTAATTCATATTGATATAATAGCCTAAAATATGGATGCTGTTTTCCTGCAGCTGAGTTCCCAGTTCTACACCAGGAATAACCTTTAATCTATCCTTATATGGTTCCGCAGCTCTTAATGCTTCATTCACGCCATTCCATGAATCATGGTCGGTAAGAGCAAGAAAGCCTATATTGCTGGCAACTGCAGCTTCAACTAATTGTTTAGGCGTATATTTGCCATCAGAATACGTACTGTGTGTATGAAGATCTGCCAGCATTTACAGTATCTCCGCTAACTTAATAAGGGTTCTGGTTCCAAAGCCAGTACCGCCTTTAACTTTAAAGCCTGTAGTTTTATCAGCAGTAGAAGTACCGCCAATATCAATATGCGCCCACTCTACCCCAGATTCAATAAATTCACCGATAAAAAGGCCTCCTGTAATACAGCCTCCCGGACGTCCGGCACTATTAAGAAGATCAGCAACATCGCTTTTTAAAGCTTCTTTGCATTCCGGTAAAGACGGCAGCTGCCAATAACTTTCACCTGTCAGCTTACCGGCTTTAATTACTGCCGCAGCCAGTTGGTCATTATTGGCAACTACAGCAGATGTTTCTTTGCCTAAAGCAATAATTACTGCACCGGTAAGAGTTGCAATATCTATTACTTTAGACGCACCTTGCTTGCAGGCATACCATACGGCATCGGCAAGAACCATTCTGCCCTCAGCATCAGTAGAAACTACCTCGATAGTTTTGCCGTTAGCTGCTTGAACAATATCTCCCGGACGCTGAGCATTACCGTCAGGCATATTTTCTGCACAAGCCAGTACAGCCATAATATTACATTTCAGCTTGAGTGCAGCAATAGCTTTAATAGCGCCAAGTACAGCACCGGCACCGGACATATCATCTTTCATTTCACCCATATTATCGTCTGGTTTAATGGAGATACCGCCGCTGTCAAAGGTAATACCTTTGCCGACAAAGGCAGTAAACGGCGCTTCGTCTGCACCACGATATTTTAAGGTAATCAGACAAGGTTTGTTATGACTTCCCTGCCCAACTGCCAAAATAGCATTCATATTATTAGCTGCAAGCAGCTGTTCATCAAGCACTTCCAATTCAAGCCCATATTCCTGCGCTATCTGCTCAGCTTCGCTAATCATAACGGACGGAGTTACAACATTACCAGGTCTGTTGATAAGGTTACGTGTAAAAGAAACGCTTTCAGCAATAATAGCAGCGGTTTCAATCACCTGGTCACCATTGGGAATATTATTAACAACAGTTATGCTGCAAATTTTTTCTTCTTTCTTTTCGCTTTTGAATTCTTTAAAAGTATAAGCACCAAGATACAAGCCTTCTGCCAGTGCCTGTAAATAGTGAGCTCTTTCAGCATTCATCAGCAGCGGAGCAATAACTAATGCCTTTTGGCAATGCAGTTCTCTTATTTTACGTACTGCGTTGCCTGCCGCTTTTCTAATATTTGTTGGAGAACATTCTTTGCCATTGCCGCAGCCTACTAAAAGAAGCTGCTGCAGTTGTCCGTCATTTACTACGGTAAGGCAATGTATATCGCCTACTTCATAAATCTCGGAATTGTTTTTCAAATACAGTTCGATAGTTTCTTTAGCATAATCAGAAAGAGATAATGTTTTTACTGCTGGCTGACATTCTCGACAGAGCATCAGTACAATACAGTCATGATTTTTATAATCGTAGTCAATAAATTTTTGCTCAATGCATTCAATATTATTAATAACCATTTTCTTCTCCTTATTTAAAAACTTTAGCAGTAGTTAAATCATTTAAAAAGCTTACGCCGCTTGAACGACCTAAACTAAGATCGCTTACAACAACCCTCATGGTACTGATGCGGCGGCCGTTTTGATAGTAGCTGCCTAAAGCGTGAATTACATACGGTACATCATTGGAATGACCCAGATAGATTACACAATGTCCATCCATATACAAAGGCGCGCCTGCAGGTAATGCTGCAATAATGCGATTACGTTCATCAGCACTAAGTCCGCTTAGTTTATGATTTATTCCTGCAGTATGTTCCTGTTCATCTGCATTACGCGGCAATATAACACCTACACTGCGGTAGACATTATAAACAAGGCTGGAGCAGTCAACGCTGTGTTTTAAACCACCCCATCCATAAGGACTGCCATAGAATTTAAAAGCACCTGCAATAAGATTATTTGCTGTATAAGGCAGATAACCGTAATGAACAGCAGGATTATCTTTTCTGATAAACAGTTTTAACGGCATTAGTCTTCCATTGCTGCCGCGTACAGGGGCCTCGATAACATAGGTATCACTTTGTACATTCTGCACAGGAATACGTGCTCCAAGTTGGTATTCTACCATTTCTCCTCCTGTTTTTAATTTCAAATCTTTGTCTTTGACAACTAAAAACTTCTGTGGAGCTGCGTATTTTAACCAGGTTGCTTTATCAGTAAAAGCAATATCATACTTGCTTATCCAGCCACTGTAATTAACAGATTGTACATAGTAAAAGAAACCATTATCACTGAAATGCAGAACAGCAACTGGTTCGCCAGGGTCAAGAGCAGTTTCCTGCAAGGCATCAAAATCTTTGTCCGTAGCAAAGTAGTACAGACCTTCACCAGTAGGAAGATTACGCAGATTGCAGCGACGTACGGTAACTGCATATTGCACGCTTACCTTATCGGGTATTGCGCCAATATTGGTTTGCCTGCGCAGGATATTTTTATAATTTTCACTCACTTTGTTTCCGTGCAGATATAAATCATCTTCCAGTACAGCATAATTCATAATCTTGGTTTTAAGCGAATCTCCGCTAATAGTTGTCGGATAGCTTTTCATGTCCTCTACTGTTGGAGATGCAGCAATGATTTTCTTATTAAATGATGCGATAGCATCCGGAGTCATAACAACAGTATCACCATTGGGATTATTCTTTTGCCAGTATTCTGCATTAGTAAGTGCAGGAAAGTTAGTTACACCGGCAGCATGTACACTGCTTGTAAATGCAGCTAAAAAGCAAAAGCACATCAATAAATATTTTAATCTCATTTTCTGCAGCTCCTTTCATAATGCATATTAAATTCTTTAAAATTTTAAAAATTCCTTCTGTAAAAGAAAAAAGGACGGCAGAAACCGTCCTTTTGTTTAAATCAGATAAGCTTATATTCTTTTAAGACAGCATCCAGTTTTGCTTCAGCAGCAGCACTGATAGGTGTAAGCGGCAGTCTGGGATTGCCGGCAGGAATACCGGATACTTTGGTAACAGCAGCTTTAACGGGAATTGGATTGCTTTCAATGAACAGGGCTTTGGCAAGGGGCAAAAGCTTTTTGTTAAGTTCTGCAGCGTCTTTTACTCTGCCTTCAGTATATGCCTGCATTAAATCCTGCAGCAGTCCGCCGCCAATGTTGGAAAGTACAGAGATAAGACCTGTTGCACCAACAGACATAAAAGGCAGAATAAGACTGTCATCGCCGCTGTAAATAGTAAAGTCAGCAGGAAGCAGGCGATAAAGTTCAGCAACTTGTGCAACATTGCCGGCAGCTTCTTTGATAGCTACGATATTTTCAAAGTCATTTGCCAGACGTGCAACTGTTTCAGGGGCGATATTAGAGCCTGTACGTCCAGGTACATTATAAATAATAATCGGCAGCTTTGTGGATTTAGCAACAGCTGCAAAATGCTGATAAAAACCTTCCTGAGTGGGTTTATTATAGTAAGGACCTACTACCAGCAAACCATCAACAGCGTGTTTTTCCATTTCATGTACTAAATCAATGGTTGAAGCAGTGCAATTAGTTCCTGCGCCTACAACAATAGGAACACGTTTATTAATGCGTTTTACAACAGCATCAACAAATGCAAGTTTTTCTTCGGCATTCATAGTAGCAGCTTCACCGGTAGAGCCTTCTACCAACAAAGCATTGCTGCCATTATTAATCAGCCATTCAGCAAAATCAGCACCGGCAGCATAGTTGACACTGCCGTCTTCATTAAAGGGAGTTACCATAGCCGTAAGCAATCTACCAAAATATGGGTTGGACATATAAAACACCTTCTCTATCAAAGATTCAATTATAATTTAAACGCCTGATGCAGAGCATTGACTGCATCAACCAGATGTTCTTCTTTAATAATTGCGGAAATAGTGGTATCAGAATCCACAGTTTGCAAAATACCGATTTTTTTGCCTGCAAGTGCAGCAACAAAGTTTGCCATAATACCGGGAACACCGCGCATAGCACTGCCTACAACGGAAACTTTAGCGCAGCCTTCATTTAATACATACTTAAAACCAGTTTCTTCCAATACTTTGCAGGTATGGGCAACGTCAGGAGAAAATACTGCAAACATTGCTTCTTTTTCGGAAAGATTCAGACAACCTACGCTGATACCAGCGTCAGCCAAATCTTCAAACAACATTCTGCCTGCAGCCAGATCTTCCGGATTCAATTCAATACGGAACTGTGCCAAATCACACAGATGAGCAACGCCACTTGCCAGGTGTTCATTAATACTGATATCGCTCCCGCAGTTGCAGTCACTGCGTTCGTTAGTAATAAGAGTACCAGGAGCATCGCTGAAAGTAGATTTAACATAAACAGGGATATTTCTGCTCATAGCAATCTCTACAGCGCGCGGATGAATTACTTTAGCACCGTTTTGTGCCATCTGACATACTTCTGCGTAGGTAATTTGATGCAGAATATTAGCTTCTTCTACGATACGCGGATCAGCAGTCATAATACCTTCGACATCAGTATAAATTTCTACAAATTCAGCGTGCAAAGCTGCACCGAGAGCTGCAGCAGAAGTATCACTGCCTCCACGGCCTAAAGTAGTAAATTTATAGTTGTTTTCGGTAACACCCTGGAAACCGCAGACAACAGGGATAATACCGGATTCTAACAAGTGATGCAGGTTAGATACATTGATGTTTTTAATACGTGCTGCACCAAACTGAGAGTCAGTAATGATGCCAGCCTGTCCGCCAGTCAATGCCATAGCATTAATACCAAATTTTTGCAGAGTAGCAGCCATAACGCAGGCAGAAATAATTTCGCCGCAGCACATCATGGCATCCATTTCGCGTACGTTAACGGAAATATTTTCGTTTTTCAACACGTCAATGAGTGTATCAGTTGCATACGGAGCACCTTTACGACCCATCGCAGACACTACAACCACCGGAGAAAGACCTTTACGAATGGCCTGCTGAACTTTATCCTTTACGGCAATGCGGGCTTCTGGTGTTGCGACAGAAGTACCGCCAAATTTTTGTACAATTATTTTCATTTACAAGTCTTCCCTTCAAGCAGCTGTTTAGAGCCAGTTATTTTTAATCATCGTTTCTGCGATTTGCAGAGTATTTAAAGCAGCGCCTTTACGAATCTGATCCCCTACAACCCACATATTAAAGGTTTTATCATTAGATTCATCGCGACGCAGGCGCCCTACATATACATCATCTTTCTCAGATGTATAGAGAGGCATGGGATAAAGCTGTTCCTGAGGATTATCAATTACCTGTACACCCGGGAAAGCAGCAAGTGCTTTTTGCATTTCTTCCAGATTAAGGTCATTTTCAAATTCTACGTTAATAGATTCGCTGTGGCTACGATATACAGGTACACGAACTGTGGTAGCAGTAATGCGCATATCGTAGTCGTCGAATATTTTTCTGGTTTCATTAACCATTTTCATTTCTTCTTTGGTATAGAGATTATCCATGAAAACGTCAATTTGCGGAATCAGGTTAAAAGCAATAGGATAATGTTTTGCAAGGCTTGCAGACGGAAGAATGTTGGCAACCATTTCTTTTCCATCAGCAAAATCTTTAACCTGGTCGGTTAATTCATCAATACCTTCTTTGCCGGCACCGGAAACAGCCTGATAAGTAGATACTACGATACGTTTAATCTTTGCCATATCGTACAGCGGTTTTAAGGCCATAACCATAATTATAGTAGAGCAATTCGGATTAGCAATAATACCTTTATGTTTTAAAATTGCCTGCGGATTAACCTCCGGTACTACCAACGGTACTTCTGGATCCATTCTGAAAGCACTGGAATTATCAATAACTACTGCACCAGCTTCTACTGCATAGGGTGCAAATTCTTTGGAAACGCTGCCACCGGCAAAAAGGGCAATATCAATACCTGCAAAGGAATCTTTGGTTGCTTCCTGAACAGTATAAGTCTTGCCCATAAATTCTATCTGTTTACCTGCACTGCGTTTAGAAGCTAAAAGGCGCAATTCTGCATAAGGGAAATTTCTTTCTTCAATTAATTTCAAAAATTCAGTACCTACTGCACCTGTAGCCCCGAGAATAGCAACATTATACTTTTTCATAACAGGCCCCTCCATCCTTTTAATTACAATAACTTATCCAAACCATAGACAAGTCCCTGCTTGTCCATAATCTTACGGCAGCCTAATGCAACACCAGGCATATAGCATTCACGATTGATAGGTTCTGTGCTGATGCGCAGCACTTCACCTTGTCCGCCAAAGATAACTTCCTGAGAAGCGACATAGCCGGGCAAACGCACGCTGTGAATCTTCATACCTTCATAATCAGCTCCGCGTGCACCGGGCATAGTTTCTTTTTCATCAGGATTACCCTGCTGCATAGCCGCTCTTACCTCACTGATTTTCTGAGCAGTGATGATTGCTGTACCGGAAGGTGCATCCAGTTTTTTATCGTGGTGTTTTTCGATAATTTCAACATGCGGGAAGTATTTTGCAGCTTCGCAGGCAAGCTTCATCATTACCACAGCGCCAAGCGCAAAATTGGGAGCAATGAGCAATGCTGTATTATTTGCTTTAGCTAAAGAATCAACTTCCTGTAAATCTGCATCAGAAAAACCAGTTGTACCTACTACTGCTCTAACACCTAAAGCAAGCACCTTACGAAGATTATCCATTACAACATCAGGACGGGTAAAATCTACCACAACATCCGGCTGCGTTTCCTTAATAGCAGCAACCAAATCGGTAGTTACCTGATATACATTCTCATCTACTGTAATAGTGCCGGGCTTTATATCTACAACAGCTGCAATAGTCAAATCATTTTCTGCAGTGACTTTTTTTACTACTTCACTGCCCATTCTTCCCAGGGCTCCGTTTACTAATACCTTAATCACTGGTCTTACCTCCATTCAGACAAAGATAAAGCCGTTGAGAAAACTATCTCAACGGCAATAAGTAATCACAGTTATGAGATAGCACTCCGCTGCAGCAGCAGCGACAGTCCGTCAATTATTCACTGACAGCCCAGCATACCAGCATGGCTGCTGATAAACTTCGGCGCTAACCCTTTCACCTGTTTCAACACTCCCGCTCCGCAGACTACTATTGTTTCGCGCTCCTCTATCTTAAATCCATTTATTGTATTGATTATATTACCTCTGCATACCATTGTCAAATAATAAAAAATTATTTTGATACACTAGGTAAAAACTGTAACTATTTTACAATATTATTTGCCTGTACTGCCGAAGCCACCGCTGCGGACAGCTTTTGCAGCAGTATTATCATCATCTGCAGTCAGATATTTATAAAAAATACCTTGAGCAATTCGTTCATTTTTCTGCAGGATTACTGCATTTTTACTCATGTTAAGCAATGCCAACATAATATGACCTTCATTATCAGCGTTGTTATAATAATCAGCATCAATAATACCGACATTATTAACAAGCATCAGATTTTTTTTTACGGCCATGCTGCTGCGGATATGTACGCCTAAAAATTCGTCTTGCTGCATATAAGCCTTAACACCGGTAGGCACAAGCTTTAATACGCCTGGTTCCAGCACAACTTCTTCAGGTACACAGATATCATAGCCTGCAGAGCATTGTGTCTTACGTTCAGGCATGGTAAATTCGACATTATTATAACTGCTGATTTTTTCAAATCCTCTTAATTTCATTTCATCACCTATAAGAATATCCCGCCGAAAACTTTCAGCGGGATATATTATTTTACAAAAATTATTTTTCAAAACCTTTGGTCAGAACTGCTTTTCTGGAAAGATTGATACGGCCTTTGTTATCAATTTCAGTTACTTTAACAACGATTTCATCGCCAACGGAAACAACATCTTCAACTTTTTCTACACGTTCAGTAGAGAGCTGAGAAATGTGAACTAAGCCTTCTTTACCAGGCAGGATTTCTACAAAAGCACCAAAGTTCATAAGTCTGGTTACTTTACCAGTGTAGATTTTGCCAACTTCTGCATCAGCAACAATACCGTTAATCATATCGATAGCTTTATTAGCTGCTTCAGTATTTACTGCTGCAATGAAGATTTTACCGGTATCTTCAATATCAATTTTAGCACCGGTTTCTTCAATAATCTTTTTAACGGTTTTACCGCCAGGGCCGATTACCTTGCTGATTTTTTCAGGATCAATGTGGATGGTAGTAATTTTCGGTGCGTACGGAGACAGTTCTTTACGCGGTTCGGTAATACATTCCATCATCTTGCCCATGATGAATTCGCGGCCACGTTTTGCCTGAGCAAGAGCTTGAGTAAAGATATCTTTGTTGATGCCGTCAATCTTAATATCCATTTGGATAGCAGTGATACCTTTAGCAGTACCAGCTACTTTAAAGTCCATATCGCCAAGAGCATCTTCCAGACCTTGGATATCGGTAAGGATAGTGAAGTATTCACCATCTTTTACCAGACCCATAGCTACACCGGCAACAGGAGCTTTAATAGGAACGCCTGCATCCATCAGAGAAAGGGTGCTTGCACAAACGCTGCCCATGGAGGAAGAACCGTTAGATTCCAGTACTTCGGAAACCAGACGGATAGCATACGGGAATTCTTCTTCGGAAGGAATTACCGGCAGCAATGCACGTTCAGCCAGTGCACCATGACCGATTTCACGACGGCCGGGGCTGCGCAGCGGTTTAGTTTCACCAACGCTGTACGGCGGGAAGTTGTAATGATGGATATAACGTTTAGTGTCTTCTGCACCAAGGCCATCCAAAGTTTGAGCTTCGCGCAGCGGAGCCAGAGCTAAGACATTCAAAATCTGAGTTTGACCACGGGTAAAGAGAGAACTGCCATGAGGACGAGCCAACAGTCCAACTTCGCAGGATACAGGACGTACTTCATCCAGCTGACGTCCGTCAGGGCGAATTTTATCAACAGAAATAGTACGACGAACAATTTTCTTAACCAGTTTTTGAGTGATATAAGCTACATCTTTAGCATTATCAGGATATTTTTCCAGGAATACTTCTGCGATTTCTGCTTTAACTTTAGCAACGTTTTCTTCACGTTCCAGTTTATTAGCATCCATCAGAGCATCTTTTAATTTTTGAGCGCCATATTCTTCAATTTCAGCAACCAATTCTTCAGGCGGCGCATAGAAAGGAACTTCCATTTTTTCTTTGCCGATTTCAGCTACGATTTTTTCCTGGAATTCAACCAGTTGCTTAATTACGCCATGACCGAACCAGATAGCATCCAGCATAACTTCTTCAGATACTTCCTTAGCACCGGCTTCAACCATGAGGATTGCGTCTTTAGTACCTGCAACAGCAAGATTTAATACGCTTACTTTTGCCTGTTCAACAGTAGGATTGATAATAAACTCACCATCAATCATACCTACACGAACACCGGCAATAGGGCCTTCAAACGGGATATCAGAAATAGAAAGTGCGCAGGATGCACCAATCATAGCAGGCATATCAGGTGCGTTATCGGGATCTACAGAAACTGCAGTTGCTACAATCTGTACATCATTGTGATATCCTTCAGGGAACATCGGACGAATAGGACGGTCAATGAGACGGCTGGTCAAAATAGCCTGTTCACTGGGACGACCTTCACGTTTTATAAAACCGCCGGGGATTTTACCCACAGCATACATTTTTTCTTCAAAATCAACGGTCAGAGGGAAAAAGTCTACGCCCTCACGCGGTGTCTTGGTACCAGTAACCGCAACAACAACTGCGGTATCACCATAACGAACTAAAACTGCTCCATTTGCTTGCTTAGCAATCTTGCCGGCTTCAATGGTCAGAGTTCTGCCGCCAAGATCCATGCTGTAACTATGCATATTATTATGCCTCCTCTATTTTTTCACATTTTGTGTACCTAAATTATATTCGCTGCTTTTGGAAAAACTCCTTTTAATTTTAAAAATAAATTTTTCACATGAACAGCTTTAATAAAAATACTATTACTGCCCCAACTGCGGCAAATATCAAAAATGCCGGCAGCAGGAAGAAAAACAAGGCAAGTATACCGCCAATAATCAGCAAAGTCATCAAAATACCGCTGCTGATATTAACAGTTTTTACTTTAAAATGCGGCTGCGGGCCAGATTGTCTGGAACTATCGTAACCTCTGCGATAGCTGTCGTCAGCTCTTGTTGTCTTATCAGAACTGCTGGTGCTGCCGTCTTCTTCAATAGTAATACCTTCGAACGTGTCGCGTTCATCAGGAGATAATACTTGAGTTTCCTTTTTCAGCTGATAATGGCAGTAAGGACATTCAGTCAATCTTTCCTCTACTTCACGTCCGCAAAAATCACATTTCATATTTTTACTCCTTTATTATGACAAAAGCATTAATAAAAGTCCTTCTTCGTTAATATAACGCGGGTCATGCAGAATAATCTGCAGTTTTTCTTTAATCTGAGTAGCTGCCTGTGCTATAGCTGATTCAGGTATATTATGGCACATCTCTGATACAGCTGCTGCATTGTAATTATACACACCATTAACTGTAATAAAATTACTGATAATACCTGCCGCCCATAAATCAGACAATTTTACCTGCTGCTGGCTGCCTGCCATAAAGTCACTCCACATAGTCTGCGCAAGAAAAATATCGTAAGCAGTAAAAGCATACGGCTTCATCATTTCAGCAATCAGCTGTGCAACTCTGTCATCAGCAGCAATAGGCTGTGGATGGTAATCTATAATATTATGCGTATAATTAAATCCATCTAATTTAACATAAGCCGAATAAATCAATGAACAATGTCTGATAAACATAGGGTTGCGCCTGATAAATTCTGGCCAGCTAAGTTTACCGCCATAACGGACTGCTATCCATTGACGGGCTTTTTCCATAACCTGGAACAATTTCTTTCGAGAGCTTTTAGGAATGGTCATACCACGAACAAAGTTCATTACCATACTTCTGTTATAAAAGATATGTCCTAAAAACAAAAATGCTTCTTTGTCTATATTATCCTCAACAGGCAGCAGCAAACTGTAATTTTCTCCTGTCAGGAAATCAGTACATGAATATATTCCATCGTCTGACGTTTCTTTGATAGAAAACAGCACGAGTTGAGCCTTTAACAGCTCTTCCAGAACATCTTTATTAACCTGACCATCTTCACTGAATTGTCCGGCACATATTTCATCATAAAAATACTGTAAGGGATTCTTATCTGTTTCAATCATAATATAATCAAACAGAAAATAATCCCAAAAGCATTGAGCGTATTCTTCTGTACCTGGCTTTTCTTCAGCACCGCCGCTGAGAAAAATGCCGCTGTATAAAAAAGCTGCTCGTTCAATATCACGATGATATTTTCTGTCCGCAAAAAAAGTACGCAGGGCTTCCAATAAGTTTTGTAATCTTTCGCCGATATTCAGGAAAATCTTTGCCGGTAAATCTTCTGTTGCATTACGATTATATTCATCATATTTGCTGTAAAAGTGCCCATTTTTATCCATCATAATTATTTTACCGTCACAAAACAGCTTTTCTTGTGCCAAAACAGGCGGCTCTGCATTAGTAATGATGTTTTTGCCAGCTAAAAATTCATACAGCTTGGTCATTGTTGCAAAAAAACTTAAAACTTCGTTATCCTGCAGCGAAAATTCCGAAACGTTACGTCCGCACCACGCTACGCAATCAATAAAGTCATCTGCTGACATATCACCCAGATAATTTTCTGCATTGCCTAAATAAAGGCACAGCATGGTGATATGGTCCCAGTATCGCAAAAGTTCATCGTCAGAAGCTCCCTGCCATGCACAGGAACGCAAAAAACTTTCTGCATATTTCTGACGCAGTACGGTATTCCAATCTTCATCCTGATTATAAAAATCTGTTACCAGATCAAAGACATTACTCATTATTACTCCAATTTTTACATTCAATATTATTTAATTATACCATAACCACTATTAAAAGAATATATATATGCTTTCAGCAATAAGAGAAATACGTAAAAAGTATGTAAACATCTATATAAATCAATGTACTTTAGAAGATTAATTTAGAAATGAAAAATCCAAATTTAAGGTATTTAAAGCAATAAGTGAAGGCATGAAAATATTTATATCATCACATAGTTCTTTTAAAGAGATCCAGCTGATTTCTGTAACTTCTCCATCCAAAAGCTCAGTGTTACAGTTTATTTCACTTCTGTCTTCTACTTCTAAATAAAAAATGTCGCTGAGAATGGTATGCTTGCTGGCAATATGAGTTTCTTTGTCAATTCTGATATATTTACATAAAATAGTTTTATGTAAGTGTACTTTTTCACGCAGATACTGCGGCAGTTCAACTCCCAATTCTTCTTTCAGTTCTCGTAAAGCTGTATCCATAAGACTGCTGTCATTTTCTTCCTGTTTACCGGCTGCAAAACCCCAACCCTGTCCATCAGCACGCAGCCCCATAAGAAAAGCCTACCCTTTCCGTTCATAAATAATAATTCCGGCAGCACGTCTAGCTTCCACAGTTTTTCCTCCTCGTAGTTTTCTTTACTATTTATCATAACATAAATACAGATTATTTTAACCAAAGCTATCTGTAAACACAGGAATTTATATTATAACAGCGAAAATATATAACAATAAATTATAAAGGTGGTAATCTTAATGCTTGCTTATACTTACGCAGAAAAGAATAAATTTACCCTTACTGAAAAACCTAAACCTGCTATTATTGATGCTAAAGATGCTGTTGTTAAAGTAACACTTGCAAGTATTTGTACCAGTGATTTACATATCAAACACGGCAGTGTACCACGTGCTGTACCTGGTATTACTATTGGACATGAAATGGTTGGCATAGTAGAAGCTGTAGGCTCTCAGGTACAGAAGGTCAAACCTGGCGACAGAGTAGCAGTAAATGTGGAAACTTTTTGCGGTGAATGCTTCTTTTGCCAGCATGGGTATGTTAACAACTGTCAGAATATAAATGGTGGCTGGGCACTTGGCTGTCGCATTGACGGCGGTCAGGCAGAATATGTCCGTGTTCCCTACGCAGATCAGGGACTTAGTAAGATTCCAGATAATGTAACTGACAATCAGGCTCTTTTAACAGGAGATTTACTTGCCACAGGCTATTGGGCTGCTAAAATTGGTGAAATAACCAGTGAAGATACTGTACTTATCATAGGAGCAGGACCTACAGGTTTATGTACTCTTTTATGTACAATGTTAAAGAACCCGGCTAAAATTATTATCTGCGATATTGATGAAAGTCGTTTGGATTTCGTAAGAAAGCATTATCCGCAGGTAATAACCGTCAATCCGCACAAAACCAATATGCAGGATTTTATTCGTACCCATTCTGCACATGGCGGTGCGGATGTAGTTATGGAAGTTGCCGGCAGTGATGAAAGCTTTACTATGGCCTGGCAGTGTGCACGGCCTAATGCTGTAGTTGTCATTGTAGCTTTATATAATAACGCACAGCTTCTGCCTTTGCCTGACATGTATGGTAAAAACCTGACCTTTAAAACCGGCGGTGTTGACGGCTGTGATTGTGATACAATATTGAAGTTGATTGCTGAAGGTAAAATAAATACTGAACCACTGATTACTCATACATTTCCTTTAAAAGACATTACTGCAGCATACGAAATTTTTGAACAGCATAAGGATAATGTAATAAAGATAGCAATCCGTCCATAATAAAATAAAACGGCCTTTCTGTACAAGCTTGTCAGAAAAGGTCGTTTTTTATTTGCACATAACAAAAAAGCTTTGAACATTTTCATGTTCAAAGCTTGAATTTCTGGCTCCCCGAGTAGGACTCGAACCTACGACGCCCTGATTAACAGTCAGGTGTTCTACCGGCTGAACTATCGGGGAATAATCAATCAACGAAAAATATTATAACAATTTGATAACTATCTGTCAAGCAATAAATTATTTTCTGGTCAATTTATAAATAAGAGCATTGCAGATTGCTGCTGCAACATTACTGCCACCCTTACGGCCACGTGCAACAATATAGGGAATGCCGGTTTTCATAATAATTTCTTTAGATTCAACTACATTAACAAAGCCTACGGGTACACCAATAACCAGTTCAGGTTTAATACGTCCTTCTTTTACAAGTTCGTCAAGACGTACTAAAGCTGTAGGAGCATTACCTACCGCAATAATAACAGGTCCTTTAATACTGCAAGCTTTTTCCATGCAGGCAGCAGCTCTTGTGGAACCAGCTTCTTTGGCACGAGCAGCTACATCAGCATCTGCCATAAAGCAAACAGCTTTTGCACCAAGCTTGCTTAACCCCATTTTATTGATACCAGTACAAGCCATATTAGTATCAGTAACAATGGTTGCACCATTTTTCAAAGCTGCAAGTGCTTTTTCTACAACGCCTTCAGAGAAATGTAAAGTACGTGCATAATCAAAATCGGCAGATGTATGAATAACACGTTTTACAATGTCTATTTTTTCCGGGTCAAGTTTAACTTCACCCAGTTCTTCGCCGATAATTTCCATACTGCGTTTTTCAATATCCGCAGGTAAAACATTTTGTAACTGCATTTTAATAACCTACCTTTCTACCCCGGTTCTTGCCGGAATGCCTTTATCAAAAGGATGTTTACGTTTACAGATTTCTGATACATAATCTGCCAGTTCAATTAATTCAGCAGCAGGATTACGTCCTGTAAGTACAACTTCCAGTTCTTGTGGTTTATTCTGCAAAAATTTAAGCAAAGATTCTAACTCAAAAACACCAGTATTGCAGGCCCCAATAATCTCGTCTAAAATAAGCAGATCTATTTTTTCCTGCAGGCATTTTTCCTGAACCTTGGCAAATAAATCCATATGATTTTTCAACACAACAGCCTTTTCCTCAGCTGTCATTTGAAAAGTAAATTTATTATTCTCTTTGCCGCGCAATACTTCGATACCTGGCAGTAAAGCAAGCGATTTAAGCTCACCAGTAGGTCTGCTTTTCAAAAACTGCACCAGCAATACCTTATTGCCATGCCCACTGCAGCGTACAGCTAAACCTACAGCAGCTGTTGTTTTTCCCTTGCCGTCACCGCAATATATATGAATCAGGCCGCCGTCTTTCATTTAGACACCTGCTTCCAAAATTGCATAAATTTTTTCCATATCTAAATTCTTTCTGATACTGTCAGCCAGAATATCATATTGCTGTTTTTTATAGTCTGCAAAATTAACGGTCTTAATATCTTCCATCTTCATACCTTTTTTTGCCAGTAATGCCTCTACTACTGCAGCAGCAATCCCGTCATCGTCAAAAATGCCATGTACGTATGTACCGTAAACATTCATATTTTCAGTAACATTTTGAGAACCTTCCAGCATTACTTCGCCAGCTTCATGAATAGGTTTAATTTCAGTCATAGCATTTTCGGCAGCAAAATTGGTAACACCGGAGTGAATTTCATAACCAACTAAAGGTTTGTTGCTTAACTTAGCAAAAATACCCTGAACTGCAGCAAATTTTCCGGACATCTGAATGGTACGTTTCTTTTCCGCAAAGATTGTTTCAACATCCAAAAGTCCAATGCCAGGAGTATCTCCGCCTTCTTCTACGCCATAAGGATCAGAGATATTTTTACCTAACATCTGATAGCCACCGCACACACCAAAAATAACTGTACCTTCATTGGCTTTTTTCTTAATTTCAGCTTCAAGTCCGCTTTGACGCAGCCATTTTAAATCACCAATGGTATTCTTAGTACCCGGAATAATAATCATATCTGGATGACCAAGTTCTTTTACAGAAGTTACATAACGCAATGATACGCCAGGAATAAGTTCAAATACATTAAAATCTGTGTAGTTGGACATACGCGGAATTCTGACAACAGCAATATCTACCAGTTTTACTTCGGTATGTGCTGTCAATCTTTCAGAAAGGCTATCTTCGTCTTCTATATCTACATGCAGCATAGGAAGTACGCCTACAACAGGCACACCAGTCTTTGCTTCAATCATATCCAGACCAGGACGCAGAATATCAACATCACCACGGAATTTATTAATGATGACACCTTTAACCATGGCACGTTCATCTTCATCCATCAACATCAGTGTTCCATAGATAGAAGCAAATACACCGCCGCGATCAATGTCAGCAACCAACAATACAGGAGCCTTAGCCATTTTAGCCATACCCATGTTTACTATATCCTGAGTTTTCAGATTAATTTCAGCGGGACTGCCTGCACCTTCCAAAACAATAACATCATAAGCTGCATCAAGCTGATTGTAAGCTTTCATTATATCAGGAATGAGATTAGTTTTGAATTTAAAGTATTCAGCAGCAGTCATAGTACCAATAGCTTCACCATTGACGATGACCTGGGAACCACTGTCACTGGTAGGCTTTAATAATATGGGATTCATTAAAGCGCTGGGCTCAATGTTAGCTGCTTCGGCCTGTACTACCTGAGCACGACCCATTTCAGCTCCTTCTTTGGTAATAAAGGAGTTTAAAGCCATATTCTGTGATTTAAACGGAGCTACTTTTTTGCCGTCCTGATTAAATACACGGCACAAACCGGCAGTTACCAGGCTTTTACCTGCATTGGACATTGTTCCCTGTACCATTATAGCTTTTGCCACATCAATCACTCTCTCTCATCAAAAAGTTTAGTATGTCTTTATAAGAATTGATATTTATATCTTGCATACTGCAATTTATACTGCCTGCAACTACAGGTACTGCCCCCCGACCATGCTTGCCGCTTACAGAACTGGTTACATGGTCACCGCAGACAACTATTTTTAAAGGCTCATGAGATTCCCGCATAATTCTGCCAAGAAAATGCTCGTCTATTTTTTCAATAAAGTGTTGCTTACCTTCAGCATCATATCGATGAGAAGCTTCATCACTGCCGTTAAAATGAGCTATTACAAAATCATTTTCTTGCAATAGATTTAGTGCAGCAGTTGTTTTAGCATTTATGTCAGTATCGATATCGCCAGTGGCATTAGCAGGAATTTCTACCTGCATACCAAGTGCCGTAGCAATACCGGCAACTATTTCTGCTTTACATACTGCAGCTCCCTTTAAATGGTGCAGCTCGAAAAAAGACGGCAGCACACATCTGTCAGCAGCTCCCCACGGATACAGCATATATCTAAGGCCGTTTCTGCTGAATTTCTGCAATCTTTGCTCTGCAACTTCCAGAAAATATTTCATAGCCAGTGAATTTTTCATCAGCTCTGTAAGCAAAGAATAAATATTTTCACCTACATTTTCATGCGGCGGAAGAACATGACAGCTTAATACCTGTTGCTCTCTGTTCAAAATCATCAGATTACGATATTCAGACAAATGGATGAACTCTATTTCTTTTAAAATATCGTTGCATACTGCGGCAGCTTCCTGCATTTCTATAATATTCAGTCCGGTTCCGTTGAAAGCAGTCATAATATTATTCTCATTGACAGCTACAAGATTGCATCTGAGTACCATTTCAAATTCTGAAATATCTCTATTGTGCGCAAGCAGCTCCAAATAAGAGCGACTTTTGGGAATATAGTTATTTTTCACACCCAATAAACGCAATATGCAACTGCAGCTTTCCGGTATAATATCATTTTCACAAATAGAAATTTCTGCTGCAACTTTTCCGTCCAGTAATTTATCTATGTTATTATGTTGTGCCCTCTGAAAAGGTGTAAGCCCTTTCCAGCCAGGAATTGGTTCATCACCTAAACCATCAATAAGTACCAGTAATGAGCGCATTTTTTCTTGCTTCCTTAATTGCTTTAATAAGACCGCGGTTCAGCACCCTTGTTTTTACCGCGATTCTGTAATATCCCTCACCCAGATTATGGTAATTGGCACAGGAACGAATCATATAGCCCTGTTGATATAGCAATTCTTTAAGCTGAGCGGGTTTTTCCATATAGAAAAATATGTAATTCGCATTAGAGCCATATACTTCTGCTCCCAAAGCTTTCAGCTGATTTATAAGATACTGACGTTCTTCTTTAATCAGCATATAAGATTCATTTAAATATTCTTTTTCATGCAAAGCCGCACAGCCTGCTTCCTGCGCTAAAACAGAAACACTCCAGTCCTGACCGCTTTCATGCAAAGCCTTATGTAAAGCAGCATCTGCATTCATACAATAACCAAGTCTAACACCAGGAATCGCAAAAGTCTTGGTGAACGCTTTGAGAATAATCAATCTGTGATTATCAGCCAACAAATCACGCATACTGAATGCTTTATCTTCATCAACAAAATCCATAAAACATTCATCAATGAGCAGATAAGCACCTACTTCATTACACTTTGCAAGAATATTTTCCAGCAGGCTTCTGTCAGTCAGCTGACCAGTAGGATTATTAGGATTGCAGATAACGACGATATCCGTTCTGGCAGTAATACGACGCAAAATATCCTTTTGCACAATAAACTCATGCTTGCTAGGTAAATTGTAGTAACTTATGCCGCAATCCACAGAGCGCAATGCTTTTTCATAATCAGCAAATGTTGGTGCTAAAAGCAATGCTTTCTTAGGTTTTATTGCCAGTGCAAGTCGGAAAAGCACATCCGCAGCACCGTTACCGAAAAACAGCCATTTTTTGTCTATATGCAGAAAATCAGCCGTTGCCTGAGCCAACTCACGGCAAAACGGATCAGGATAATTTACACATTTTTTAATAGCAGTTTTAATAGCATTTTTAACACCTGCAGGCAAGCCCAGAGGATTGATATTTGCTGAAAAATCAATCATCTCTTTACCATCTGCAGTTTGCTTCTGAGTATAAATATCCCCACCATGAACGTAAGTATACATAACTTCCCATCCTCTGAAATCAGGCTGCTATAAATATTTTAAGCAAATATATTAATGCAAAAAATAAAATACTTATTACAGCTGACATATATAGTAAATTATTGACTGCAACAATATCTTCGGCCGCTACTGGTCTGATATCATCGCCGATAGTATCTTTCGGAACCCATTTTCCAAAATAAAAATGACCGCCGCCAAGCTGAATATTCAACGCACCTGCAGCGACAGACTCTGTCATGGCAGAATTAGGACTTAAATGGTTATATCTGTCACGCCAAAATGTTTTCCACGCCTGCTTGCTGTCAAGGTTAAGAAAATATGCTGCCAGCATCATAACCATACCTGAAATACGTGCCGGAATAAAATTGGCTAAATCGTCTAATTTAGCAGCACATCTGCCAAAATACAGATATTTGTCATTTTTATAACCTACCATAGAATCCATGGTATTGATTCCTTTATATAAAAAAGCAAGTGGAGCACCACCGATAAACATATAGAACATCGGAGCAATTACGCCATCTGCAGTATTTTCTGCAACAGTTTCGACTGCACCCTTAGTCACTTCTTCACTAGTCAGATTTTTGGTATCTCTGCCTACAATCCATGACAATTTTACTCTGGCATCAGCCAAATCACCTTTCTGCAGTGCATCAAAAACCTTCATGCTTTCATCACGCAAGCATTTAGTAGCAAATATCTGGTAAAACATTAATGTCTCCAAAGCAAATGCCAGCCAAATGCTGATTTTCTCAGCTTCCTGCAAAATGAAATATGGAATCAAATAAGTGCATAATAAAACTATCAGCACCATAAAACCGCCGCTTAATAAAAGTGCTGTATTGCTAAACGCAAAAATTTTGCGCAGATTTCTTTCCAGAAAGCCTATTAAATTGCCTATCAGGCAAATAGGATGCGGCAGCCAATGGGGATCTCCAAAAAGAAGGTCCAAGATAAAACCTGCCGTAATGGCAGCTAATGTCATCATAAACAAAGTCCCCTTAGCCCATGGGCTTTTTTATTTTTCTTGTTTATATTCACAGCAGCGCTTAATAAAATTGCGTGCAAACTCAGGATTTCCCCATAAATGTATATGCGGATACCCGGCATAAAGAGTTTTTCCTGCATGAGCACAGTGCCAAGCCCCTTTTCCGGAAGTCTTTTCTGCCAAAAAGCTGCTGCCATTATTGGTGCTGTCAGAATAGTGGAACTCGTGTCCGTTAATCATTTCATCTTTATGACAAAGCATATTATCATGCTGAGCAGTAAGATGCACATAACCAAAACGATTGAGCTTTTTGGTCATGCTAGTTTCGCCTTCCACGGCTCCTACCCAGGAATAAATTTTATCACCTTCACAATAACGTTCCAGTAAATACATAAATCCGCCGCATTCAGCAAAACATGGCATTCCTTGCTGCACAGCCTTACGAATACTTTCCAACATAGTGTGATTATCAGCAAGCTGCTGAGCATAGATTTCAGGATAGCCGCCGCCAAGGATTATTCCCTGACAGTTTTCCGGCAAATATTTATCATTAAGCGGACTAAACGGAACAAGCTCTGCACCAAGTTCAGAGAGTAAATCCAGAGCATCCTGATAATAGAAACAAAAAGCTTTATCTTGAGCAACTGCGATACGCACTTTGCCAATAGTCTCTATATTCTGCTCCTCATATTGTAAAGGACAAGCTTTGCGTGCAATTTCTAATAATGCTTCCATATCAATAGATTTGGCAGCTTGTGCAGCAAGTCTATCAACTATAACCTGCAAGTCACCAATTTCTTCAGCCGTTACAAGGCCAAGATGCCTGCTTTCAAAATTGCAGTCAGTCATAACAGGAAAATAACCTATCAGCTTAACCCCTGTTTCACGTTCTATAACATCTTTATAGAACATATAACTCATAGGATTAACATTATTGATAATAGCTCCCACAATATGACTATCAGAACGAAAATCTTTAAAACCTTTAATTTGTGCTGCTAAAGATAAAGCCGCTCCTTTGCCGTTAACAACCAATATTACAGGTACATCACATGTGCAGGCAAGTTTATAAGCGCTTGCTTCTACAGTTTTTCCCATACCGTCATAAAAGCCCATAGCACCTTCAAAAACGGCAATATCCGCATCACAAGAATTTTTTGCTGCTAAATATTTGGTTGTTTCCTCTCCAAGCATAAATAAATCAAGATTTCTTGACTTTGCTCCAATGACTTTAGAATGAAACATCGGGTCAATATAATCTGGACCTGATTTAAAAGCTGCGGTTTTAAGACCCATATTCATCAATGCTTTTAAAAGACCGCAGACAATAGTAGTCTTGCCACTGCCGCTGCCAGGAGCACTTATCATTATGCGAGGAATTTGTAATTCAGCCATTTTAATCAACCTTCTTCAAAGCAGTCATAACATATACAGGATTCTGTGCCATCATCAGATTATAGCTGCCAAGTTTACGGCTGCGTGCAACACAGACATTGACAATTTCTAAAGAATAATCCTGATGCTTTTTATAATAATCAGCCACTTCTGCCAGCGTTTCGATGGTTATAGCATTAATAACTACACGACAGTCAGAATTCTTGGCATAGATTATATCCAGCATTTCGCATAAATCGCCGCCGCTGCCGCCGACGAAAACACAATCAGGTGCAGGCATATTCTTAATATTTTCTAATGCTTCACCAGCAATTACTTCTAAATTTTCGATGCCAAACAAGTCTTTATTTTTATGGATAAGCGCTACAGCTTCCGGATTACGTTCAAAAGCCCATACCTGTCCTTTATTAGCCAGCAAAGCCAGTTCAACAGAGCATGAACCAGTACCGGCACCAATGTCATAAATCTTGTCGGTTGCTTTCGGCATCAATTTAGACATAGAAACACTGCGCACTTCCTGTTTAGTCATCGGCACTTTACTGCGAGTAAACAACTCATCAGCCAGACCGTGTACAACTGGTTGATATTTTGCAGCCTGCTCATTAATAATCATCATAACAGACAAAGAAGGAAAATTCTGCTTGCTGATTTCTGCAGCAGTACCGACAGTAATCTTTTCTTCAGGATAAGAAAGATTCTCACCAACATATACCTGAACATCACTTAAGCCATGTTCACACAGCTGCGCACACAACATTTGCGGCGTATGCTCTCCGCCAGTAAGAGAAAAGACTTTCTTGTTTTCTGCTACAGCTGCAACCAAATTCTGCTTCCTGCCATGCATGCTGACAATTTTTGCATCATCCCAAGACAGCTGCAGTTTTGCTGCAAAATATACCAGACTGCTGATACCACAGTAACGTACACATTCACAATCAGGTAATTTTCCGCTAATAGTTTTAGCTAAGCTAAAAAATCCAACATCACCTGATACAAGCACTGCAAGAACATCTTTTTCAGGATTAGCCGACGCTGCAATTTCAACTATATCCGCAGTCTTGATAGTGTCGTAAATTTTTTTATCTGCTTCAGCAAATGCTGCCAGCATCCTTTTGTCGCCGATAAGGATATTACTTTCCTTAATAGCTTTTATTGCAGCGCCTGTAAGTAATTCCGGATTTCCTGGTCCGATACCTACAATATTAACTCGCAGCATAATCAGCACTCCTTAATTTTTAGAAACTTGAGTATCCGCATATTGCTGATACAAATAATTTAATACTTCACTGTAACCTGAACCTTCTTCCGGCTCACGACCAATCACCAACAGTTTTGCTCCAGCTTCTGCCGCTGCTTCAACCTTATCATCAAAACCGCCTGCTGCACCGGAATCTTTAGTGACCATGAATTTGCTACGATATTTTTTTAACATAGCAATATTCAAATCTTTCGAAAAAGGACCCTGCATACAAATTACATTAGCTGGTTTATAACCAAGCTGCAGCGCCGTATGCAAAGATTCTTCCATAGGCAGAATACGCAGTGCTATGCGCTCTGCATAATCTCTGACAGCAGTAAAATCTTTAAGATTCTTACTGCCGGTAGTCAGAAAAATATTACCATCCATATGATTGAGCAGTTCAACTGCCTCACCAAAGTCACTGACAGTAATATAGTCGCCGCTTTCACTGGAAGGACGCAACAAACGTAAATATTTACAATCTTCTAAAGCACAAGCTTCTCTGACGGTTGCCGTTACTACTGTTGCATAAGGATGAGTAGCATCAATAACACATTCAGGACGATGAATTTGCAGAAATTCTCTCATTGCCGCCAAATCCATTCTTGATGCCATAACCTTAACGTTATCCTGTCTGTCAATAAGCTCAGCACCATACTCAGTAGCAACAGAAACGTAAATCTCCAAATCAAAACTTGCCAAAGCTTTTAAAAGATTACGTCCCTCACTGGTACCGCCAATAATCCAAATTACCGGTTTCATACCAGTTTATAACCGCGCGGAGTAACAAGACGGCCATTAATAACTTGTGTTTGAGAGTTACCGATAATAACGGTAGAGAACATATCTACTTGTTTATCACGCAGTTCACGCAGAGTAGTTAATTCGTAGCTTTCACCTTCGCGGCCAATATTACGTACAATACCTGCAGGAACATCGCCATTTTGATTTTTCAGCATAATGTCACAAGCTTTTTGGAGATAATCGTGACGTTTGATGCTGGAAGGATTGTAAAGGCAGATGCAGAAATCAGCTTGAGATGCACAATCCAGTCTTTTTTCAATTTTTTCCCAAGGAGTAAGCAAATCGCTTAAAGAGATAAGACAAAAATCGCTGATAAGCGGAGCACCCAGTACAGCTGCGCCAGAGCAAGCTGCTGTAATACCAGGAACAACCTCGATTTCCACTTCAGGATGATCTGCAGCAACCTGGAACATAATACCAGCCATGCCATAAACACCAGCATCACCACTGGAAATCATGGCAACAGTTTTACCTTTAAGTGCTTCATCAAGAGCCAGCTTGCAGCGATCAACTTCCTTACGCATACCGGTAGAAAGAAATTCTTTCTCTTTGAAATCTTCCTTAATCAGATTTACATAAACATGATAACCTGCAATAACGTCACAGGACTGAAGTGCTTCGTAAGCTCTTTTAGTCATTTGTTCAACGCCGCCAGGACCAAGGCCTACAACATACAATTTAGACATATATAATAACCATCCTTATTATTTACTCAGTTTTTAAACCTGTCTTAAAAAAATCTATAACTATATCTTCTATAGCTACTGCTAATGTTACACCATTTTTACTGGTCTTATGCAGCAGTAAGCTTCCACCGTTACTATCCTTCACTGCACTGCGTTCACAGACATTATCTACACCAACTATACCTCTGACGAAGTTCGAAGGTGTAAACTCACCAGCAACAGCATTGAGTTCATCTGCTGTATAAAAATTAGCCTGCCAACCATTAAGCGCGGCAAATTCCAGCAATCCCTGCTCATCTTTTTTTAAATCAACAGAAGCTATGCTGCAGACAGAACGTTTATCTATATGCAATCGTTCTAATTCAGGCAGCACAAGTGCAGCAATATTGGCGCATTCAGTACCGCGTCTGCAACCTATACCTAGATGAACAATACGCGGCAGTACATGAAGCGTTGTTGCAAATTTAGTATTACTGGTATTTAAAGCAATATTCATACCCACAGCCGGTATATTGCCTTCGCCATAAAGCCGCATACCTTTCGGCAGTGCACTTACAACAGGAAATTCACTGGTCAGACCTACAGTTTCTTCGGCTACAAGCGCTGCAGCAAATTCTTTAGCAGCATGCATAGAATCAATTGTCATTCGATTACGCGCCGCCCATTCATCTACAGCAAATAATCCATTAACATCAGTAGCTGTTGTTACACAAGCTATACCCCCTAAAAACTTGGCAAGATAACGGGCTATCTCATTAGCGCCGCCAATATGACCGGCCAAAAGAGGTATAACAAAATTACCTTTTTCATCAACAGAAATAACTGCCGGATCGGTCAGTTTGCTTTTTATGTAAGGGGCAATGGTTCGCACAGCTATTCCGGCCGCACCAATAAAAACAATTACTCCGCACTTGTCAAAAGCTTCTGCACACGCAGTTTTATAATCCGGCAGCATTACTCCTATTCCAGCGTCAGCTGCATATTTAGGTAAAGTTTGAGCTGCAGCATTATATCCTGCCGCTGTTAAACATGCACATACTTTTTTACTAAGTTCAGCTCCGCGCCGTGAAAAGGAATAGACAACTGCCTGCATTTATTTTACCTCTGGTTTAAGATCCAGTTTTGTGGGATCTGCTTCACGATAGCCGTGGGCAAAGGTAGGATTGTAAAGTTCACTGCGCTCATATTCGCTGCCGAGGAAGTTACCTACAGTAATAAGCGCAGTTTTAGTAATATTGTATTTAGCAGCACTTTCAGCAAGAGTACCTACGGTGCAGCGTACCACTTTTTCATCCGGCCAGGAAGCTTTATAAACAATGGCTGCCGGAGTATCAGCAGTATAACCGCCTTTAATCAGCTCGCCCTGCAGTTTTTCCAGCATACCGGAGCTGAGGAAAATAACCATAGTAGCTTTATGAGCTGCATAGTCAGCAATCTTTTGTTTGTTAGGAACAGGAGTACGTCCTTCCATACGAGTAATGATTACAGACTGACTAACATTCGGCAGAGTATATTCTGCATCTAATGCAGCAGCTGCAGCACAGAAAGAGCTTACACCAGGCACAATTTCAAAATCCAGATTGTAGCTGCGCAGCATATCAATTTGTTCACGATGTGCACCATATACACTGGGGTCACCAGTATGCAGACGCACAACAAGTTTGCCAGCTTGAGCAGCCGGTACCATAGCAGCAATAACTTCTTCCAAAGTCATTTTTGCGCTGTCCATAATAACACATTCCGGTTTAGCATATTGTAATAAACCGGGATTAACCAGAGAGCCTGCATAAATAATTAAATCAGCTTTTTCAAGCAATTCTTTACCTTTAACAGTAATCAGATCAACAGCACCAGGTCCTGCACCAATAAAGTAAATCATTATTTATCAAACTCCTTTTCTTTGACCAATATAACAGAGAAATAACTGCTGTTAGGATCAATCTGTTCCAAATCACGGTAAACTTTTTCACCAGGAAGACCACAGCGTTCAACCATGGCAGCATTAGCAATCAAGCCTCGTTCTCTCAGCTCTTCGCGTACACGGCCGATTTCGCTGGCAGATTTCATTAAAACTTTGTTACCAGGGCCATCAAGGAACTTAGTTGCTTCTTTATAGCTGCCCGGAAGGATAATCAGCGGTTCTGCTCTTTCACACAAAGAAGTGTTCAATCTTGCAGCAACAGCACATATAGAGGTTACGCCAGCAACCAGTTCAGCATCATAACCCGCAGCAAGAACAAGTTTATGTACATAGATGCAGGTTGCATATACTGTCGGACAACCTAAAGTAATGAAAACAACGTTTTTGCCTTCATCAAGAAGTTTCATAACTGCTTCAGCACCTTCGCGATGAGCTTTGTCCATAGCAGCCATATCTTTAGTCATAGGCATGTAGATAACCAGTTGTTCTTTTTCATCAAGATTTACAACCTGATTAACAATATTTTTTGCAGTCATTACATCAGTATCACCTTTCGGTAATGCAACAACATCACATTCTTTCAAAAGACGTACAGCTTTTAAGGTCAAAAGTTCCGGATCTCCGGGGCCGATACCAACACTGTAAAGTTTACCTCTCATATTTCTCTCATTCTCCTTCTTTTTTTACATGTAGTTTGATAAGCTCTTCCGCATGCTCAGTTTCACCTAAAACGCCGTAAACGTTGGAAAACATCAGCGCCGCGGTTTTTATTTTACCATGCACACGATGCTGCATGTAAAAATCAATTTTTGCAGTAATTTCCTGCATAACCTGTTCCTGCAGTTTTTCACGCTGCAATATCTTAATAACTTCATCTGTAGTAAGGCATTTGTAAATTTCTTTACCTACTTCAACAGATGCACCATGAAACATCGCCTGCAGTGCTAAAAGCTCTGTACGGCAATCTGCGTATTTAGAATGGGTATTCATAACTCCCTGTGCAAGCTTTATCAGCTTACCGGAGTGCCCAATTAAAAGCAGACTTTCAAATCCGCAGAAAACAGCATAATCTAATAATTCTCCTACAAAATTACTGCAGGTAACAGAATCAGATAAATCAAGCTTCAGCACATCGCGAGTAAAATCTTCTCCATAATTGCCAAAGAATACCAGCAAGTTTTTATTGCCTTTGGCTTTTTGAGCGTTTATTTCTACATACATTGTATCAACCAACGCTTTCTCGCTCATTGGCTCCACAATGCCGCTTGTACCTAAAACTGATAAGCCTCCGATTATTCCAAGTCTTGGATTGAAGGTTTTCTTTGCAATTTCTACTCCTTCAGGTATGGAAATAGTAACTTTTAAAGCGCCATGATACCCTGCAGCAACAGCAGCAGAAGTAACCTCATCCGTAATCATTTTTCTCGGTGTAGGATTAATAGCTGGCCCCCCAACAGCACATGCAAGACCTGGCTTAGTAACACGGCCTACGCCTATGCCGCCATCAATTTCAATACCGGTTCCTGCACTTTTCTCTACTTTAGCATAAACTAATACGCCATTAGTATCATCAGGATCATCACCGGAATCCTTACGAATTGCACATACTGCATATTCTGGGGTAATTTCAACATTGAGCGGCTCTAATTCCAACACAATACCTTTAGGAGTATCTATTCTTACCACATCTACTCTATTGCCGCTTAAAAGCATAGCAGCGGCAGCTTTAGAAGCAGCGGCAGCACAGCTACCGGTAGTATATCCACAACGCAGGTTTTTGCCTTGGGAAAATTGATATTCTTCCACAGCCACAACTCCTCTAATAAACTCTTAAATGCAAAATATTACTGATAAACAGAAAAGACCTCTGCCAGAACGACAGAAGTCTTAAAGACACAATTAATTTACCATAGGCTTTTAGCCGTGGCGTATCATTGCTGCCTCCATCGCTCGTGGATTATAGCTATCTATATGAGTTGGCTGCTGACTTAAGCATACGCTTGCACAGCGGCGGGACCGTAACGATTTAAAATCTTCTAACCATTCAAGCTAAAAAGCACTCATATATAAGGAATTACTTTAATATTATACCACATACAAAGCAAAAAACCAATATCACAGAAAAATTTTAACTGCTTATTTAAATTTCCTATGATAAATAAAAAACAGACAGGCTAATTTGCCTGTCTGCCAAAGTCATTATAAAATTCTGCAAGCTCCGTAATAACGAGCTCCCCAATAACCAGTAAAAGCAGAAGCAACAGTTACACCTGTACTTGTACCGGCATGAATAAAGTTGCCATTACCAACATAAATACCGCAATGTGAAGCACCTGGTTCATAAGTTGTAAAGAAAATCAGGTCACCTACACGCAGATTATCCATGGAAACTTGACGTCCATAATACAACTGGCTGTCTGCTGTTCTGGGAATGGAAATACCAGCCTGTGCAAAAGCATACTGAGTAAATCCGGAACAGTCAAATCCATAAGGGGAAGTACCGCCAAATACATATGGAGTGCCAATGACGCTATAAGCAGCGCTTAAAACGCGGCGCACGATAGAACTTCTTCCACGATTAGGAGGAATATCTCTGTTCATTAACGCTCTGTATGTATCAGGACCAATTACACCATCGACTTCCAAACCTCTGTCAGCCTGAAATTTTTTGACAGCATTTTCGGTTTCAGGACCAAAATCACCATCTATATTAGTAATAGTGTAACTTAATTCAACTAAACGCTTTTGGATAGCCATTACTTCCTGACCATCATCTCCGCGTTCAAAAGAAGCAAATGCGGCAATAGCATTTGTTAAGGAAAACAAAAGGGTAAAAGTTAAAGTAATAAACAGTTTCTTTTTTCCCAAAGGCATCCACATCCTTTCCGCCTAATACACATTTATTTTAGCACAAAAAAGGGCGTCTGTAAAATAAAAATCATTTTTTCAGGTGTTTTGATACTAAATAAAGTGGTCTGTGCTTAATTTCTTCAAATATGCGGCCTATATATTCACCTAAAATACCAATTCCTACTAATTGAATGCCACCAAGGAAAAGAATGCTTACTGTAGTTGTAGCCCACCCTGGGACTGCGTCATCGCTGATAAATTTGACATAAAATACATGACCCAACAGCAATAAGCTGCAAAGTCCAAAGAAAAGCCCCAAGTAGAAAGCCCAGCGCAACGGTAAATTAGAAAAAGCAGTTATGCCATCCAATGCAAAATGCAGCATTTTATGCAAATTGAACTTAGAATGCCCTGCAAAACGCGGCGGTGCAACAAACTCCACCACAGATACGTTAAAGCCAAGAGTGCTTACCATGCCACGGATAAAACGCGCACGCTCACGATATAATCTAAAAGCCTCTACAGCTTTCTTATCCATCAGACGAAAATCAGAACCGCCAGGAGTAATCTCCACCTTAGACATAATATTGATAAGCTTGTAATAGCATGAAGAAGTTATATTTTTAAGAAAGCCTGCATCTTCCGTTGCCAAACGTTTTGTCATGACAATTTCACTGCCTTCTTCCCATAAACGTATGAGTTCAGGCAGCAGTTCAGGCGGATGCTGTAAATCGCCGTCCATGGTAATAACCGCATCTCCATCAGCATTGTCCAAACCGCAGGTCAAAGCCATCTGATGTCCATAGTTGCGAGAAAGCAGATAAGCTTCAACATGATTATCTTCTTCAACTAACTGCTTTAAAATAAACGCACTGCTGTCTTTGGAACCATCATCAACAAAAACCAGGTTATAATCATAGCCAGTATCATTCATAATAGCAGTAATGCGTTTATGAAATTCTTTTAAATTGTCCTGTTCATTATACACAGGAACGACAATTGAGATTTTTTTCATATAAATTCACCGTTGTAAGATAGATTAAGATAAAAACATTGGGACTTATTATAGCTTGTAAATATTAAACAAATCTTAATCATAAAGCTAAACACGAAAAAGACACGTGAAACCACGTGTCTTTGATTGCATGTATGAGTGCTCATTAAGCCGAGTTCTGTTCCGCCAAGCGGTGATAATCATTTATCTAGACCTATAATTACTTACAGGCTCAAGCGACACAACCCGGAAGGATCAGCGGGCCGCTTCATCCCTTCCCTATTCGGTCTTGCTCCGGATGGGGTTTACCTAGCCAGCTGGTTACCCAACTGCTGGTGCGCTCTTACCGCACCGTTCCACCCTTACCTGCAAAAGCAGGCGGTACACATTTCTGTGGCACTATCCCTGAGGTCACCCTCGCCGGACGTTATCCGGCATCCTGCCCTGTGGAGCTCGGACTTTCCTCATCTGGCCTACGCCAGCCGCGATTATCTTTCACACTCACGCTGTTAAGTTTATCATATATAAAAATATAAGTCAAATAATCAAAGCTTTCTCTATTTAACAGTAATTCTTCTCTCCTTATCTGTTTCTGTGTTTGCATAATCAATAACCGCATTTAGATGATTTTGCACATATTCAATAAAAATATCGGTTTCATTACTTGTTGCATCATTAAGCACGCGAGCATTTTTAAACATGGTCATTCCATTTCCGCCATCTCTAAGAATATACGAGCTGCCAGCTAATGTATATTTCTTATTCAATTCCAGCTTTCTGCCGCCTATCATAACATTTTTTACACGATAAGAACCTGTTACTCCAATAAAATTACCTTTTTCGTCTTTTTTCACAGATGAAGGAATACTGCTGTCAATAGTATAGGAGATGCCTGAAACCTGTAAAAAAGCACCACTTTCTTGAGGATAGGCTGCAGCGCCAAGTTCTAGGGCGTCTAAAATCTGCTGTCCTGTTGCTTCTATAACCATTCCCATATTTCCAAATGGAAGCACCTTTAATACATCATTATAACTAAAAATATCCGCTGTTAAATCATTCCTTATGCCCCCACCATTAACAATGGCCGCATCTGTATTTAATACTTTACGATAAGCATCCGCGACGAAATTACCCATACTGCATTCCTTGCTACGTACCAAACGTTTACCAGTTATAGGATCGTTTACATATAAAGGAACCAATGCCTTACCTACAGGTGCCTGAAGCAAAGGTTCATAAATTGCTTTTTCTTTGGCAATCAATCTGCTGATATTCTCATTTTTTGCAGGCACACTTCTAATCAATTCATAATTCATGCTGCCATCAGATTTCAGCGTCAGCTTTCCTATTGCTTGTAGTTTTGTACCTGTTTGGCCAACTATAACATTCTTGCCTTTTTTATCCTTGAGAGTCAAACCAGCAATCTGCTCATGTGAATGCCCATCAAATACAGCACTTAATCCGCTTGTATTGTGTATTATTGCAGCACTGTTATAATACGGTGATGTACCATTAAGTCCCAGATGGCCTACTAAAAAAACATACTCTGCACCTTGTTGTTTTGCAGCATCTATATTTTTTTGTATCTGTTTATATAAAATTTTTCCAGCATGCCCTTCACAAAAAGTATACTTAAATTCACCGTTCTCGTTATAAAAATATACTGGAGTAGATGAAGTAAGAGTTTCCGGCGTAGTCACACCTATAAAAGCAAGTTTTATTCCATCAACATCAAAAATTTTATAGGGTGTAAAAACGTTTTTATGAGTGCTTACTTCTAAAAAATTTGCACTGTAATATTCACATTTTAATTGTTGGGCTAAGTAAAAAAATCTATCCATACCATAGTCAAACTCATGATTGCCAGGAACAGCAAAATCATAATCTACAGCATTCATAATATTTATAATAGACTGTCCTTCTGATAATTTTCCAAGAGGCGCTCCTTGAACAGCATCGCCGGAATCCACCAAAAGAACATGATTATTTTTACTCAATTCATTTTTATATTCGGCTAATGCTGCCATACCTATATTATCTTCAACACCGCAATGAATGTCGTTAGTATGTAATATAATAATGTCCTTACCAGCTGCAATAGACGTTACTAAGACAAAATATAAACTTATACAAAAAAATAATATTACTCGAAACTTCTTAATAATATTCTTCATTATTGTGTCCTTTCACAAGTGTGTAACTTACGGTAGTATTGTTACCCTAAACATGTACAATTTTAAAATTTCTAATGATAAATTCTATGTATAATTAAGTACAATTATGTATACATTTATTATCAGTTGTAATACATATATGTTTGTTGTAAAATTAAATTAGTATACATTTTTTAGGAGGTCTATTATGAGCAAAGAAGAAATCAAAAAATTTATTGATGCCAGTGGTATTAACGAACCAGCTAGCGTAGAAGAATTTAAAAAAGCAGTTAAAGATGCCTATAAAGACAGAACCCGGCAAATTTATTTTATTTGGAAAAAACTTAAAGAACTTTATCCTGAAGTAGACGCAAATAAAGTTATTCGTGAAGGCAGCTGGGATTTTGGATTATACCAAGGACAAATGATTGCCAAAAAGTATGGAGCCGAAAATATTGGTCCTAAAGAAGCTCTTTTAGGTCAAACATCTAGAGGAGGACTCTTAGTATTCGAACAAGAAATTGTTGAATTGGAAGACAATAAATCAGTGAAAATTTTTAATTGCTGTCCACACGTAGAAGCACTTACAGAATTAGGATTAAACAAAGAAGAAATTAAAATGTTCTGTCGCGATATGCTGGGGCATTGTGATTATGCAATATGCCATCCTTTTCCTAATGTAGAAATAGATTTTCCTACAACAATTGCTGATGGTGAGGGAAAAGGTTGCGCAATGACTATTACTAGAAAAAATAAATAAGAAAGGTGTTTGCAATGATTAGAAAACCTTCTTTTACAGAAGCATTAGTACCCTTAATTGCTATGATACTTCTTTTAGGTATAGGTTATGGAAAATACGGTTTACCAATCCAAGCCTTACTATTAATTGCAGCAGCAATTGCGTCAATTATAGCCAAACGTGTTGGTTACACATGGAAAGATATGATTAATGGGATAAGTGATAAAATTCATAGCAGCTTACCATCCTTATTTGTTATGGTTTGCGTCGGAGCAATGATTGCGAGTTGGATGGTTTCTGGAACAATTCCTATGATGATATATTATGGCATAAAAATCATTGATCCACAATTTCTTTTCGTAACAGCTTTTTTAGTAACTGCAATAATTTCAACTTTTACCGGCACTTCATTTGGTTCAGCAGGCACGGCAGGTGTTGCTGTAATGGGAATAGCAATTGCTTTGGGTGTTCCTTTGGAAATAGCTGCTGGCGCTGTAATTTCAGGAGCTGTTTTTGGTGACAAGCTTTCACCATTTTCCGACACAACAATACTTGCTCCCATAGCAGCTGGAAGTGAATTATATGAACACATTAGACATATGTTATACACTACAGGTGCAGCTACAATAACTTGTCTTATAGCATACACATTTATAGGTTTTTCAATGCCAGTAGAAGCAATGGCAAATCCAGAAACAGTAAATGCAGTTTTAAAAAATTTAGAAGCACTATATTCTTTTAATTGGATTTTACTATTACCTCCTATACTTGTATTTTATGGAGCATATACAAAAAAACCGACTATTCCTATGTTATTATTTTCCTCACTTTTAGGTATAATATTTGGTATGATATTCCAAGACTTTACTTTAAAAACTGCTATGATGGCCTTTGTAAATGGTTTTAAAGTTGATATGTTATCATCGTCATCACATGTTGAATCAGTAAAAGCAATTACAACACTTCTCAACAGAGGTGGTTTAATGGGAATGATGAGCACTGTATTATTAGTATTCTGTGCATTTGCTTTTGCTGGTATATTTAGTAAAGCTGGTTGCATCGAAGTTATTCTAACGAAAATCGTTAATTCTATTACTTCTGTTGGAAATCTTATCGCTGCAACTGTTGGTTCAACTTTGTTCATGAGCATTGTTACAGGCAGTTCTTATTTAGCGCTTCTGATTCCTGGAGAAATGTTTAAAGATTTGTATAAAAAATTTGGTCTTGAAGCTAAGAATTTATCAAGAACATTGGAAGATGCTGGAACTTGTGCAGTTCCTATAGTACCTTGGTCCGTCGCCGGTACATATATGACTGCTACATTAGGTGTTTCAACTTTTGATTACATGCCTTGGGCAATTTTATGCTATAGCAGTATGATTTTTGCTATTATATTTGGCTATACAGGTTTCGGTATTGCAAAAATAAAAAATAAATAAACGTAATAATAAAAGATGCACTTTTAAGTGCATCTTTTATTATTAACTAAATCTAACATAAAATATTTTAATTATTTACTTATAACTCTCTCTTTTATTGATTTACTCACTATTTTAGTCAAGTCAAAAGTAACATAGATACTATTTTAACATCTGAAACAGCTTGTATATCATCAGCATTATACTAATCATTATTTTTAGACGATTATTAATAAATGATATGCCAAATAATTTCTCAGATAATTTTATAGCAATTTTTAAAAACAACTGAAAAAAATATGGCCTTAAAAATATACGTTTTCATGATTTAAGACATAGTTTTGCTTATATTGCAATTTATGAATGTAATATTTTCCCAGAGCTTGTATCAAAAATGCTTGGTCATGCTACATCAAGCTTTACAGTTGATATTTATGGACATGCTTCATTAAATGTTCAAAGCCTTGCTGCTGAAAAGTTTGATTCACAATTTAATAATCTAAAATAAATAAAAAAGGATGTACTTTAAAAAGTACATCCTTTTCCTAGTATTATTCACTACCATTCCATGGTTTAAAATTTTTTGAATTGATTCCAAACTGCAATAATATTTTCCCAACCACATGATTTATTTGTTCATCAAGTGTTAATGAATTATTATAGAATGTTAACATCGGAGGAATAATTACTCCACCCATCTCATCCACAGTAAGCATATTTTTTAAGTGAATTCTGTTTAGTGGCATTTCACGTGGACATATTACAACTTTTCTACGTTCCTTAAAGCACACATCAACACTTCTTACAAGTAAATTCTCACTAAAACCACACGCTATTGCAGATAAAGATTTCATACTGCATGGTGCTATAATTATTCCATCTGTAACAAATGAGCCACTAGAAATTTTTGCTGCTAGATCCTTATTATCATAATAATAATCGGCCTGGTTAATGACATCATTAATATTGATATCTGTCTCTATACTAAAGTTTAATTTAGCAGCTTCTGTAATTATTAGATGAACTTCAACATTTGCTCTCTTTAATTCTTGCAAAAGCCTATAACCCAAAACAACACCACTAGCACCAGAAATTCCTAGTATGACTCTCATTTCAATCACCTTTTATTAATTAATTCATTATAAATATTTTTGCAATGAGTCTCTTTCATCATTAAAGTTGCTACCCAAGCAATAAACATAGCACATGCACAGCAAATAAAACCTAATTGGAAAACTTCCAAAGAATAAACTTTTACTCCATTAATCACATTGGTACCAGATGAAGTCTCTAAAATATATCCTACTAACGGTTGCATAAGACCAGCACCAATATAGGAACCAACATTAACAACACCTGCTGCCATACCGGCAAATGCAGGAGGATTTACTTCTCTAGCATATGCCAACCCCATAAAAATCGGAGAAGCTCCAATATTGATAAGAATAACTACTAAATAAATTCCCCATATCGGCAGTTTGCCACCATTCCAAAAAGCTAGCAATAACCAACCAATTACACCTACAAAAATATATCCACTAAATAATTTTTTTCTTAGTTTGAGTTTATCAGATAAAATACCATTCAATGGACCTGCAATAATATATGTTAATTGTCCGATAAAAAGAATACTTGCTGCTTCTACCCTTGTAAGTCCATATATTTGTACAAAATATGGAATGGCCCAAATACCAAAGAATGCTATAAATGACCCATACATACCCGCGCAAGCAATTGATGGAAACAAGCTTTGTTTATTAGAAATTACCTGCTTAAGACTTTCCATAACTTTTATATTTTTCCTTGCAGGTTTCTTTTCCACTGGTTTTCCTGATTCAGCTGCTTCGATTTCATCCCAATTCATTAAACCAGCGTCTCTAGGAGTACTCTTGGTAAGAATAAAGCATAAACCATTGCAACTATTACAACTCCAGCCATAACTAAATAACTTCCACGCCAACCTAAAGTATTTATTAAGATAGCTAACGGAACTGTTGCAACCAGAGGTCCTAAATTACCTACCAATGAAGTAAAACTGGAAATGGTACCCATTTCAGATGTCTTCCACCAATTAGTAGCAATTTTAAAAAGATTAATATAAATCATAGCTGAACCAAGACTTAGAACTAATCGTCCAAAGTACAATAATTCTAGAGACTGTGCAAAACTTGAAATTACTGTACCTATAACAATTAATACCATAGCAGATAGTAATCCTTTTTTAGGATCGAATTTATCTGCAATAATACCAGATGGAATTTGCATTACTGCTGAAGTATAAAAATAAATTGATGTTAAAAAGCCTAACTCAGCAGCACTGGTTATAGCAAAATCAACTTTCATATATTCGCCAACTAAGGCACCTGCATTTCTATGGAAAAAACCAACCATATATGCCATTGCCAATGGGAACCATACCCAATACCGCATCTTCAATATTTTATTTTTACTTGTTTCATAATCGAGTTTCATAATATCACCTCATCATGCCACTACTCCCATAAAAATCCCAATTTTTCTTTTGTCTTTTTAACCAATTCTGGTGAACAAGCTGCAATTTTCGAGAAAGTTTTTAGCCTGTTATATGGAATACAAGCATTAATCAATGCTCTACTTGTAACTGTTTTACAATTCTTTTTGTCTTCATCTGAAATCAACGGATCAAGTGTCAAACTAAAAGTGTTTCTGACGACATCAATATCTTCTATAGGATTGCATCTAAATGCAAGTGCCCAAAGTACTTGATTAACATCAGAAGGATTGATGTCATCATCAACTACAATGCAATACCTAATCATCAAAGATCCAGCATTGCATCCTCCAGATACTAAGAGAGCTTGATTAGCATGACCAGGATAGAGTTGTTTTAAACTAGTTACAAGAATTACTCTTGAGCCACCAACTTCTAACGGCCAACATCCGCTTACACCTCTGATACCTGCTTTTCTAAGCTGCTCTTTTAATATAGCAGCTCTAACACTGGAAGACATAAAAGAGAAATCATGAGGAGGGATACTAGGAGCTGCACCTAATATATTGGCGTCGTTTCTATAATAGACGGCTTTAACATCAATATATGGTTGTTCAGATACACCTCCACCATAATATCCCGTAAATTCAGCAAATTCTCCTTCTAACATCTTCTTGTCAGGATAAACCCATCCTTCAACAGCAATTTCAGCATCAGCTGGAATCGGCAAGCCTGTAATTTTACCTTTTATAACTGGACATGGTTTTCCTTGTGCCCAATATTTTTCTCTAATAACATTACCCTGATTACTTTTAACAATATAATTGCCAATATGATTTTTATCCAGCAAATGCATTCTATAGCAACCAACATTAAGAACCCCTGTATCAGGATCTTCATGAATTTGTACACCGCCAGTACCGATATAAGACCCACCATCATTCTCGTGCCAAATAGGTGTAGGAAAAATTGATAAATCAATTTGGTCACCTACTTGAATATTCTCCATTATAGGACCATCTTCAACATATTTGATTTTATAATTACTTGCCTGTTCCTCTGCAATTCTAATTTTTTCGGCAAGCTCATCAGCATTTTCAACTTTGTCTTCGCTACCTTTCATGTTAAGTGCCAAAGCCATTGTTTTAGGTGTAAGTATGCACCCCACTTACTACACCAAACTCAGGTCTATAACCAGGAATACTATGAAAATGCAGTACATTACCTTGAACATAAGATGCATTTACTTCAGTAATAGCACCAATTTCATATTTAACATCAGCGCCTACAACTTCTTTTAATTTACCAATGGTTTTTACTTCTTCTAACCATTTTCTTAAACTAAAAATACCTTCCATGATTAAATACCTCCTATATATTTTCTAACTTAATCATACACTACATAAATACTTTAATAAAATTCAAAAAACTAATACTCTTTATCGAATAATTTTATTAGTTTTTTATTCACTAGAATGGTATCATAAACATATATTATATTTTTTGCAGGAGGTAATTAATATGGATATAAGAAGTTGTATTATAATAAAAACAATTGCCGAAGAAAAAATATAACTAAAGCTGCTAATAAACTATTCATTTCACAACCGTCATTGACCTATACATTAAAATCTATAGAAGAAGAATTTGGAGCCACTCTATTCTTTAGAACACCAAGAGGAATGGAATTAACAATCGCAGGAAAAGCTTTACTAAAATTTGCAAATGACAGTATAATTCAATATAATGATACAATACAAAAAATAATAGATAGTGATAATAATAATTTAAGTATTGATGTATTTAGTATGTATGCTCATGATGAATTTCAGAGTATTCTTCAAGAATTTTTAAACAAATATCCTAATGTTAATATAATGCTTCGTACTGGAGTCAATAACAATATTATCCAGTTATTACTAAATCAAGAAATTGATGTAGCAATTATCGTTAACTATGATATTACAAATTTCGATTGCTATAAATTAACTGATGGAAAAGGATATATTGCATATAATAAACATATAAATATCTCTGACTTAGATAAAATTCCTAGAGTTCTATATATGCCAAAATCAAGTAATATTCAAAATCATTTAGATAACTGGTGGTCGAAGAATTTTACTAAACCATACAATGTATCGATAGGTGTAGATGATTTTCAACTACTTTATTCTATGGTAAAAAAGGGTTATGGATGGGCTAGCATATGTAATGTCAATAAAGCTTTTTTACCTAAAGATTTATATTTTTTGCCAATCGAAAACGCTTCCATCCAAGTTACGTATCCAATATGTGTTACAATGAATAACTCCTCCACTAATCTTGAATATGCTAAATTATTTAAAAATTTTATAATAGAATACTACTCTTCTAATATATAAAATCAATAAAAAAGGATGTACTTAAAAGTACATCCTTTTTTAATTCTACTTTCCTGAATATAACTATCCTTAGAAAAACATTTTGTGTAAAATTCGTGTAACGGAGTATTTTTTACTTATTTTCAGACAAATAAAAAAGCGGTTCTAACTCTGTAGAACCGCATATTTCCTTGGTGCCGAAGGCCGGACTCGAACCGGCACGTAGGGCTACTACGCTTGATTTTGAGTCAAGTGCGTCTGCCAATTCCGCCACTTCGGCAATTTGTTCCAATTAACTCGGAACAATAAGTATTATACTCGTATATAATAGAAATGTCAACACATTTTTATTAATTTTAGAACATTACATCTCCCGGCTGATAATCAACCGTGGTCTTTACAAAAGCAATCTCGTTACAGTATGGATATTGCGGACAATATACGCACTCTTTCCAAACCTTCTGCGGCAGTTTTTCTTTAGCAGTTTCAATATAATCACATTTAGAGAAAAAGCCTGGCTGATAAGTTAAAGTAAAGAACATCTTTACTCCCCGTTCAATACCTTCCTGCTCTAAAAGTGCAACAATCCTGCGGCCTATTCCAGAACATTTTAAATCCGGGTCAACAGCTAAAGAACGAATTTCTGCTAACTTATCCCAAACAAAGTGCAACGCACCGCAGCCAATAAGACGGTTATTTTCTACAGCAACAATATAATCACGCAAATTTTCATAAATACTGTTACGAGAACGCGGCAGCATCAACCCTTCACGAGCATAATCGTTTAACAGCTTATGTATATTTTCAACATCACTGAATTTAGCAGCTCTGTAAGTAATCATTCTCAACAACTCCTTGAAAAAAACATACTGATATATTAGCACTCATTGATAATTTATGCAATAATATTTTATAAAATATCAGTAAATTATAAGCGCTCGTTAAGAATATCAGCTGCTGCACACATCGCAGCAATCATTGAACTCGGTCTAGGCGGACATCCTGGTACAGCAATATCCACGGGAACAATATCTGTTGCGCTGCCGCAAACAGCATAAGTACTTCCATACGTTTCTCCGCCACTGGCACAGGCTCCACAGGCCATAACCAGCTTAGGTTCCGGCATTGCTTCATAGGTCATACGCAAAGCCTGCTCCAAATTTCGTGTTACGACACCAGTAACCATCAGCATGTCGGCATGCCTGGGAGAAGCAACAAAGGCTATACCAAAACGATGCAAATCATAAATTGGATTACTTAAAGCTCCCATTTCAAAATCACAGGCATTACAGCTGCCAGCATCAAGGTGGCGCACATGCAAAGACCTTCCAAGTTTAGCTGTAATCATATCACTGATTTGAGCTTGTGCTTCTGTTAAAACACTGCCTAATACATCTTTGTTACTATGCTGCAAAGCACCCTGAATGCATGCTTCTACGCAGCGACCACAGAATATACATTTCTTATAATCAATAACTGGTTTACCATCATAAACAGTGATAGCTTTAACTGGACAAACTGTACTGCAGCATCTACAACCATCACAGCTATTCATGCACTGTAGCTGACCACGCATTCTTCTATGTCCGGAGAGAGAAATATTTTCTGTGACTATTTTTTTGTTTAAAATAGCCTCAATCATTTTTAACATGGTAAATTTTCCTCCTAACGATCAAGACATGCATAACACAACTCAAAGCTTTTATTTATCAACGGAAAGTCAGGTATAATATCTCCTTGTACAGCTACAGTCAGTGCCGGCCAATTGGGATATGAAGCCGACCTTACAAACAGCCTGTCAATACGACCTTCTTCATCCAACATAAGCCAGTGCAGATTATCTCCGCGTGCCGACTCGCTGATTCCCCAGCTGCCTTCTAAAGTGCGTAAATCGCCTAAATCTACACAAAGCTTTTCCTCCGGCTCCCTGCACAGCTTTGTTATCAACTGTTTTACAAGTTTAATGCTTTCGTATACTTCACCTACGCGCACTTTAATTCGCGCTTCTACGTCACCAGCAGTTTCAGTGATAACAGAAAAATCAAGCTCATCGTAAATACCAAATCCCATGTCTTTTCGGCTGTCACGAGTACTGCCGCTGGCGCGTGCTCCTACACCAACCATAGCCAGTTCAAAAGCCGTATTCTGCCTGATAATACCAGTGGTACGAATTCTATTGACAAAGTTATTCTGCTCCCACATGATATGGACAATATCTTTGTATTCCTTTTCCAGCTCACGCAGTACTTCATCTATTTCTTCCAGGCATTTTTCATCAGCATCATAGTTTACTCCGCCCGGTACAATAAGTCCGCGCAGAAAACGATTGCCAGCCAGCATTTCATTAAGCTGCATCAGATATTCTTTCAGCCTGCTACCCATACTGATGACCGGCGAAAAACCTACACCGGCACAAACGTTACCAGTATCACCAACATGGTTATAAAGACGTTCCAACTCTGCAGCTAAAGTACGGATAAGCCATGCTCTTCTTGGCACTTGCACTTCTGAAAGCTTTTCTACAGCCTGACAAAAACTTAAGGTATTAGCTACACTGCATGCACCGCAAATGCGTTCTACTAAAGGCAATGCTTCCCATGGCGTTTTGCCTTCCACGGCCTTCTCAATGCCACGATGAGTATAAAAAAGCTTGGCATCTAATTGCAGCATGGCCTCGCCAGCCTGACTGAAACGAAAATGTCCGGGCTCAATAATACCTGCATGTATAGGACCTACAGGCACTTCATACAGACCTTCACCTGCAGAAGTAAGCATTTCATATTCTTTCTTACCTCTAACTTGATAATCAACAGGATATTTTTTCAGCAAAGGATGAAAATCTTCTGGAAAACTTTCATGTAATACTAAGGGACGCAAATCTGGATGTTCACGCGGAACAAAACCAAACATATCATGCAGTTCCCTTTCATACCAGGCTGCAGCAGGCAGAATAGGTGTTAAAGAAGGATAGCTTAAATCTCCATCTGCCGGAAATTCTGCCTTTAAAATATCCATATCTCTTTTTTCAACATTATAAAATAAACAATAAATGGCCAGTCCGCCGCCATGTAAGGTTTCATCCGCGCCAAACATGGCAGCAAGAGGATTTTTACCCGCAGCACTGAAAATATTGGCAGCGCCGCGCAAATTTTCCGGTTGTACCTGCAGCACGTTATCACCTTCCTATTATTAAAACTGCATGATTTAAAAGATTATTAATCCAGGGAATATTTTCAAATCCGGCACCGACAAAACAAGTAAGCAACAATAAAATTGCCAATACCGGCGTATCAAGTTTATCCAGCAAATCTCCTAAAGACGGACGTCGCGGCTGATCACACAGCATACGCATACCATGATATAAAATACCAATCAACACGCCTGCCAAAAGAATAATCAGCAAACTTCCTGCTACCCAGTGCTCTTCTTTAAAAAGGGCTGTCAGAATATATAATTTACTGAAAAACAGACCCATCGGAGGCAGACCCAGAATGCCAAGCATGCTGATAAGCCACAAAGTAGCTGTATGCGGAACTTCTTTAATCATGCCATGAATACGCATTAGATTTCTAGTCTGATACTCCTGAATGATAGTACCAGCAATATAGAACAACACAAATTTAATCAGCGCATGACTATACATATGCAGCATTACAGCTTTCAGAGAAAAAGCAGTAAATACACCAACGCCAGCTACCATGATACCGATATTTTCCATGGATGAATATGCTAAAATACGCTTCACATCGCGCTGTACAACTACAAAAGGAACTGCTACAGCTACAGTAAGCACAGCAAAGAACAAAAGCATGCCGCTCATCATCTCAACACCGGCAGTAGGCAATAAAATTACCAAATTACGCAGCAACACATATAATGCACAGCTGCACAAAGCACCGGAAAGCATGCCGCTGGTCAGCGAAGGCGCCTCCGCATAAGCATCAGGAAGCCAAGTATGCATAGGTGCCATGCCCACCTTGGTACCATAGCCAATCAAAATAAACAGCAGCGCCATTTTGGTCAAAGACGGATCCAATACAGCTGCATGCTCATAAAGATACAGCCAGCTAAGTGGTTTATCATTGCCCAACGCATCAATTTGCGCATAATACAAAATCAAAGTTCCCAAAAGTGCCAGACAGATGCCAACTGTACATACCATAATATATTTCCAGGTAGCTTCCAGTGCACTGCGGGTAAATTTAAAGGAGATAAGAAGTGCAGAAATCAATGTGGTGGCTTCTATGGCAACCCACATCAAGCCCAAATTCTTAACCAATAAGACAATGAACATTGTCCAGACGAACATCTGCATTAAAGCAAAATATCTGCCTGTCTGCAGCTGTTCATTTTTCAGCACACCGCTTTTTTCCTCACGGACAAGATAAGAGCGGGCTGTCCAGGTCGCCGCTATATAAAGAGTTGTAATAATCATCAATACCCAGCAATTTAACGCATCAAGATAAAAATATTCGCTGTTAAAGGGCTGAGCCGGATTAAAATTATATAACAGCTGGCAGACTAAAACACCCACTCCGGTAGCTGTAAGCCTGTGCAGCCAATGTAAAGACGAATTGGCAAAATGTCCGCTAAGCGCCAAAGCTGCGCATAAAGGCGGAAGACATAACAGTGCATAAATAATTTCCAGCATCTTCTCACCCTTTCAGCTTTCTCAGAACATTAGTATCTGTAGTTTTAAAGGACAGACGCAGACGTGAAGTAAGTATTACCAGAATAACTACTGCAATCAAAACATCCAGAAAAATACCTAATTCAATAATCAGAGGCAATCCCTCGGTCATAATAAGGCCTAGCAGATATATGCCATTTTCCATGGTAATCAAACCAATCATCTGCATAATTGCACGGCTACGCATAACTATCAGCGTCAAGCCTGTCATAATCATAAAGATGGATGAAGCTACAATATCGCGTCCCTGTACACCAGGCAGCAGGCTGTCCAGCACTACATAGCTTAAAGCCAGGAAACAAGCCGCTGCTGCTGTAGAATAATTAACATTAATATCGCTGGCAATTTCTTTTTCATCACTAAGCTTATGCACAACCTTCAAAATTGCATATGGAATAAAAATTACCTTAACTGCAATGGTGAGCACACCCGGTAAAAATGCATGCAAACCACCGCCATGGCTCATACCCACAACAAGGCATGCTGCTGCAATCAACGCTGATTGTATGCTAAGACAAAAAATGCCACGCTTCAAATCCATAATACGTGTCTGCAGAAAGACGATAAACATAAGTGTAACTACTAAAAATTCCACAATTTACCCTCCTTACTGTGCGGCAATAGCCAGCAGGAGCATAATGCCTGCGGCAGCCAGATATACACGTACTTTGAATAAACGCATCTTGTTATTTAATGTTTCTACTACTGCAACCAATGCCGCAGAACCAATCACCTTAAATACAACAGGTATATTAAGCGGCAGATACAGCAATGAAAATAAAACTAAAAAAACAAGTAGTTTGAGCTGACTTGCCCAATGAATTAATGCCAAAAGTCGTCCGGAATATTCCAATGTCATACATTCATGAATCATAGTCAATTCCAGATGCGTATCAGGATTATCCACCGGTATACGGCTGTTTTCAGCCAGTAAAACCAAAAAGAAAGCAATACAGGTCAATACACCAGCTACAGTCAGATTGACCTCGCCGGGATCTAAGGACATACCGCCCAAGAAAGTACTGCCGGTATGCAGCACATTAGACAATATTGCTAGCATAATTACAGGCTCAACAAAAGCAGCAACATAAATCTCCCTGCTGCCGCCCATACCGCCAAAAGCAGTTGCTGCATCCAGTGAAGAAAGCGTCATAAAGAAACGACCTAATGCCATAACATAGACAAAGACAAATACGTCACCAAATGATACTGCTTTGCCAAAAAAATTCGGCAGCATGCAGGCAGCTGCTATAGTAGAAGCAAAATATACGCACGGTGCTGCCAAAAAGATAGTACTCGTATACGGAGTAATAAAGGTAGGTTTACGCCACCATTTATATAAATCAAAATATTCCTGCAGAATACTGGAGCCAATCCTGTTCTGCAGCAGTGCTTTCAGCTTTTTGATAATTCCGGCAATCAGCGGAGCTACCAACAACAATACCAAAGCCTGCAACAGACTGTACCCTAGCCCTTGATAGTCTGTCATCATTTATATATTGCCCCCCAAATCAGCACGGCGATCATCACAGCCATAACATAACTAACATATAATCTTACACTCCCCTGCTGCAAACGGCGCAGAAAAGCAGAAGAAACAACAAAATATTTCTGCAGCGGCAGATACAACTTCTGAGTAATCATATCAGGAATTTCCAGTTTATAAGATAATAAACGACCAAAATAAGGATGGTCCTTGCGAACATAGGAAACCTCGCGTTTGGGCTTCAAAAGATAATCAAAAGCCCGACGTAGCGGCTTGGAAAAACCTGTAGCAGAATACTGCTGTCTTGCTGTAGGCACAGTACCGCAGTTCCAGGTTACATCACTGGCAACATAAGACTTTTTCGCCATAGTAACAGCTGCCGCAAAACATGCTCCTGTTAAAACTACTACCAATGCTAAAGTAGTACCATAAGCCTGCAGTAATTCACCGCCGCTTTGCAGCACATCGGCAATACCCGGCATATAAACCGAAGTATCAACCGTAAGCACGCCGCTTAATACCTTTAACAGCGGAGCCGGATAAATTCCCAATGCAAAAATCAATACAGTACTTATTCCCATAGCCAGCAGCATAAATCCATCTGATTCATGAGCCTGTTCAGCTATTTGGCTGCGTGCTCTGCCAAGGAATGCTATACCGAAAAAGCGTACAAAGCAGCCTAATGCAAGCGCACCGGTTAAGCCAAGCAAAACAAAAGCTAAAGAACACCATAAACGTATATCCTGTCCATAACCACTGTAGGCCAAAGTGATAAAGCTCTGCAAGGTCATCCACTCGCCTATGAATCCATTAGTCAGCGGCAGAGCTGATAAGGCCATACAGCCGGCAAAACAGAAAGCAGCTGTATACGGAAGCTTACGCAACAGACCGCCAAAAAGTTCCAGATTTTTACTTCCGGTAGCATGCATAATACTGCCGGCACTCATAAACATGAGCACTTTAATAACTGAATGATTATAACAATGTACCAATGCTGCCATAAAGCCAAGTGTTCCCCAGCCTTCGCCAGCAGTAACTTCTAGCAGCATACCACAGCCAAAAGCAGCAAAGATAATGCCCATATTTTCAACCGAAGAATATGCCAGAATACGTTTGATATCTGTTTCCATCTGAGCATAGAGCACGCCTAAGAAAGCTGATATCAAACCTGCTGTCATGACAACAATACACCACCAGTAATTCCAGTCAGGCAGAAAAGCAAAGGCAAAACGACCAAAGCCGTATAAAGCTATTTTCAGCATCACACCGCTCATCAAAGCTGAAACATGACTGGGAGCAGCAGGATGTGCTTTAGGAAGCCATACATGCAAAGGCACAAGGCCTGCTTTAAGAGCAAAGCCAATAAAAGCTGCTAAAAATACAATGCTGCTCATACCGTCAGACAAAGTATTATTAGCCATATCAGCAAAAGCAAAGGATTTACTGTAAGTACCTGTCAGTAAAAAAGCAATCATGATAGCTGCAGTACCGATATGAGTCATAACCAGATATTGATAAGCTGCATTCCAGGTTACACGTTTTTCTGCTTCATGATTAACCAGCAGGAATGAAGCTACAGCCATAATTTCCCAGAATAAGAGAAAACTAAAAGCATCACCCGCAAGTACTACAAATACCATGGAGCCTAGGAAAAGATTCCATAAAGAACCTAACATCCTCAGTCTTTTTCCCAAATAACTGAGTGCATACCCAAGAGCATAGATGCTGGTAATAATTCCGGCACAACCCGTCAAAAGCAAAAAGGCAGCACTCCATTTATCACAGGACAGCGAATAGGAGCCCCACTGTACAGTCGCTATCTGCAGAATGTCCAATAAAACAAGACCAGAGTTATATGTGACTAAAGCACTGCCTGCTATCGCAGCTACACATGCCGCATAATGAGCAGCCTTTTGCCATTTATGCGGAAAAAGCAGCGTAAATATGCCAACTCCATAGCAAGCCGCTGCCATAAAGAATAAACTCATCATCATCACCTATAAAATTATTTGTTCACAAATATGACATATTTTATATTATAACATTTTTAGAAATTTATGCCAATCAGGAAAAAACTTTTACCAAAATTTTACGATAAATAAAAAAGACAGCTTACGCTGTCTTTTTTATTATAAAACTTGTTTGCTATTATTGAGCAATCTGTAAATATTTCTGATACATTTCATGGTCTTCCTGCATCATCTTATCGCAATCTTCACCAATGATTACAGTCGGATCAATACCCTGTTTCATGAAATATTCTTTGAATTCTTTGGAATCACATACCTTTTTAGCAGCCGCACGCAATACTTCCAATTTTTCTTTCGGAGTATCTTTAGGAGCAACTAACGCAGCCCAGGCACGGATAGTCATATCATGACCCAATTCCTTAAAGGTAGGTACGTCAGGATAAATCTGAGAACGAGAATCAGCCATAATAGCTAAAATTTTCAGATTACCTGCATCAACCTGGCTTTTGAATACGGACGGGTCAGCTAAAGTTGCATCAATATGTTTGCCAGCCAAAGCAGCTGCAATATCAGCAGATCCTTTCGGATAAGGAACGTGTTTCAGCTGTACACCAAACTCATCTTCAAAAGACAGAGCAGCAATATGCCAGATAGCACCAATACCGGAGTTACCCATCTGTACTTTACCAGGATTTTCTTTAGCATAAGCAACAAATTCATCCAAAGTGCTGTACGGAGCTTCTGCAGGAACAATTAACGCAGCAGGAGCCGCAATCGGTGCACAGATAGAAGCGTAATCTTTGTAAGTGTTCTTGCATTTACCTTGATGCGGGAACATTGCCAGTTCTACGGTTACCATGCCTAAAGTATGTCCGTCAGGTTTAGCATTAGCAAGCTCAACCATACCGGTTACGCCGCCGCCATCCGGTTTGTTAACAGGAACAAATTTGCTGCCAGGCAGCTCTTTTTGCAGCATTTGCACCAAACCTCTGGCAGAAACATCGGTACCGCCGCCAGGAGCTTTAGGAATGATGACAGTAATATCGCCATCAGCAGGATACGCAGCTTTTTTGCTGTCGCCGCCGCAGCCGGTAATCATCATAGCCATCATCAGCAATGATACCAGTACAAATAAAATCTTTTTCATTATACATACCACTCCTCTATAAAAATTTTTTACAACAACCTTTTATAACTCTTCCTTGCTAAAACGGCAGTGTACAATATTTTTGCGCTGCCAAGTATAAGTAATGTCTAAGCCATCTTTGTCAGCAATTACTGCAGGATAGGAAAACTCCCCTGCCTCTGTTTCCAAATCAAGCATTTTTTGCCAGCTCTTACCATTATCAGCTGATTTAAAAAGACTTAAAGGTGAACGCATTCCCCAATTACTATGAATGGGATTGCATACCAAATACAAACACTGATTAAAAGGTGCTTGCACAAGGTCTATACCGCTGTTATTATTAGGCAGCTGTATTGGATAAGCTTCCTTCCAAGTATCGCCATTATCAGAAGAATCACTGCGATAAATGTAACCTTCACTGCTGCGCATCAGCATGTGCAACTGTCCGGGAGCACTTTCCCAAATAGTAGGCTGAATCACGCCACGTCCATAGAAAGACTGCAGACTGACAGCTATATTACTTTCGGCTGTTTTCTCGCCATCTTTATACAACAAACCTGTTACACCAATCGGTAAAGACTTATGCCATGTCTTTCCGCCATCATCACTATAATCAGCAAATGACGTCCATAACCCGCGTTCAGTGGAGCCACCAGCAATAATTCTGCCGCTTGCCAATAAAACGGGCTTATTACGCACTGGGCCACGTCCGCCGCTGTTATCATCAGCAACAAGTTCTGCAGGACTGCTCCAGCTATAACCTAAATCCGCAGATTTTCTGCAATAGGTTTTCCAATTAGAAATTTCCTGCCCCTCTTTAAAAAACAGCGTAATCTCGTCTTTATAAGAAAAAAGCACTGGATTCCAATTTGCTTCAGCCCCATCAGCAAGTTTCTGCGGCTGACTCCAGCCCTTTGCATCTTTATGGCTGCCCCAGATTGCTACATCGGCAGTACCTTCTTTCTGCCCGCCAAACCAACAGCACATTAGCCTATCTTCTGCAAGTCTTAAGATAGTAGATGCATGGCAAAAATCAGTTGGTAAATTTTTAAGGCTCTGTCACAACAAATGGTTGATTTTGACGAGAAATAGCGTATAATAATAGTAAGAAACAGTACCACCGAAGGAGGT
>UQLS01000002.1 GCA_900541915.1 uncultured Phascolarctobacterium sp.
TGCTTCTATCGACTGGGTAACCATCTTCCTGTTCGCAGGTATGATGCCTGTATCCTCTGCAATGGATAAAACTGGCGCTGGTAAACTGGTTGCTGAATTCTGCGTTGGCCTGATGGGCGGTTCTCCTTCCCCGATGGTTGTAACTGCAGTACTCTTCATCCTGTCCTGCGGCCTGACCCAATTCATGTCCAACACTGCATCTGCAGCTCTGCTGTGCCCGATTGGCATTGCAATCTCCAAACAACTGGGTGCTGACCCGAAAGCAGTATTGATGGCAATTGCGGTTGCAGCTTCCTGCGCATTCGCAACTCCTGTTGGTACTCCTCCGAACACCCTGGTACTTGGCCCTGGCGGATACAAATTCATGGACTATGTAAAAGCTGGTACCGGTCTGGTAATCGTAGCATTTATCGTATCCCTGGTTATCATCCCGATGGTATGGCCTTTCTTCCCCGGCAAATAATTTAAAATAAATTACATACGGGAAACAATCAAACCTGCTGTGAGCGAAAGCTTGCAGCAGGTTTTTTGCTTTTGGCGTGTAATATAATAATTAATTATTTACTGGTGGGTGAACAGGATGGCAGAACAAAAAGTATTTAGTTCAAGCTCTATTGAAGATAATAAAAAGTTCTTAGATTATTTTGATTTTAAAGATACTGGTTGTTATTATACATATAATAATGGAAAATTGGAGTTTTATAGAAAAAATGGAGAGTTACAATTTGGAGAAGCGGGTATTTTTTGTTTTTGTGTAGATGGTTGTATAGCTCATATTGGTAGCAATAGTAATATATTAAAAATTTTATCTAGTTCATATAGAACTGGAGGGACAAGAACCATTAAAGAAAATGACAAGAAAAAGCAAGGCACAGATACATATGATAGAGTTAATAGTTATTTGAAAAAAATGGAAGAAGCTGTGAGTAAACAAGTAAGTATTTATTATAAATTGACCAAATCAGATGAAGATAGAATGGATATTAAGTATAGAATTATTTATCTATATATCAATGCTTTTAAGAAATATATTCCATTGAATACTGATAGAGACAATGAAAAAGCTATAAAAAGAAATGTAGGGATTGCAGATTTTTATTTAAAAGACTTTATTAAATTTTGTAATAGTAAAGTAGGCAATGCTTTGAAAGATTTTGAACATGCATCAATGAATGTTAGAAAGGAAATAAAAATACAGGATAGGTTAGAAGAAGTAAAAAGCAATCAAATCATAAATTGTAGTACAAGTCGTAGTAATGAAGTTCGTAAAATGGCGCTATTACATGCAAATAATAAATGTTTTTTAGAAGATAGTGAGCATTGTGAACAAGCTTATTTTAAAAGAAAAAATATTATTGTTGAAGGTAATGATAATTATTTGGAGGTACATCATTTAATTCCATTATGGTTAGTAAATTCACAGAATGATGAAACAAAGCAGCAACTGCTGCATAATAGTGATCTTGATATAGAAGCTAATACTGTTTGTTTGTGCAGTAATTGTCACAATAAACTACATTATGGAACAAAAAGTGAGGTAGAGAGGTTGCTAAAAAATTTATATGATAGAAAGAAAAATGAATTGGAAAAAGAACATCTTTTTATAACTTTTGATGATTTACTGAAAACATATATTGAAGATTACTAATAAACTTTAAAAGTGGTGAACAAAATGCAGAATTTTACTTTTACTGGTCCTTATGGAGAAATAGAATGTATCGTCAGTAGCTGTGAAAAAGTTAACGCGCCCGTACTTGTTATGGCGCATGGCTTCCGCGGCAGCAGGGACGGAGGCGGACGCGCTATAGAGCTGGCTGATAAAGTGCAGCAGTATGTTAATGTGGTACGCTTTAATTTTAACGGCAGTCAGATTCTTTCCCGTCAGATTGAAGAATTGCAGGCAGTAGTTGCTGCCGTAAGAAAACAGCTGCCGAATAGAAAAATTATTCTTTTGGGACGCAGCCTAGGCGGTGCGGCAGCAATGCTTACAGCAGCGCAGGATAACGAGATTGCCGGACTTATTTTATGGGCGACCCCCAATAATCTGCGTCAGACTTTCCTGCAGGCATTAGGACAGGAGCAGTATGCACTTTTAGACAGCGGCAAAACTCTTCATCTGGCAGATGAACGCGGCAAGCTGGCACTGACGCCGGATTTTTTAACAGATATTGATAAATACGATATTGATGCCGTGCTGAAAAATTGGCAGCAGCGGCCGGTACTTATCGTGCATGGTGCAGCAGATGAAACAGTGGACGTAAGCCAGGCAAAGCGTAATTTTTCTCTGTTAAATGTACGTAAAGAACTGCATATTTTCCCAGAGGGAGATCACAGCTTTACCTGCTGCAGCGGTGAGGCTGGAGAAATTATCTGTAAGTGGCTGCAGCAATTTGTATAATTTATTTTTTGCCCAATTAGTTGTATAATATAAAATGTGGAAATATATATTTCGGAGGCTGAATGTGAAAAAGTTATTTTTAATATGTATGTTGATTTTATGTTCCTTAGCAGCGTCTGCCTGCGGCAAGGAAGCAGAAGCACCCAAAACGGAGCCTGCTACGGCTGTGTTTGAAACCAGCATGGGCAGCTTTGAGATTAAACTGGCGACAGACCTTGCGCCTAATACCTGTGCTAATTTTATTAAACTGGCAGATAAGGGCTTTTACAATGGACTGATTTTTCACCGCGTTATCGACGGCTTTATGATTCAGGGCGGCGACCCTAACGGCAATGGTACCGGCGGACCTGGCTATACTATTAAAGACGAGTTTACCAGTAAGCTGCTCCATGACAGCGAAGGTGTGCTGTCCATGGCTAATGCAGGACCTAATACCGGCGGCAGCCAATTCTTCATTACTCTGGCGCCAACTCCGTGGCTGGATGGACGTCATGCTGTTTTCGGCAAGGTAACCAAGGGGATGGATGTAGTACGCAAGATAGGCCATGTCGCTACAGATGGCAACGATAAACCGCTGCAGGATGTTGTGATTAAGAAAATTACCATAGAAAAGCGCTAAGCTGAGGAGGAAACAGATTGTTGCAGCAGACGGATTATGTAGTAGAGACCGTTGACCAGCAGGAAATGGTGGGTATTTGCGGCAGGAACGAAGAGTTTCTGCGCATTATCCGTGATTCTTTCAAAACCAGAATACTTGCCAGAGGCAATCAGATTTCTTTAGATGGCCCGGCAGAAGAGGTTGAGCAGCTCAGACAGCTTTTTACGGAGCTGCTGTTTCTCTATCGGCAGGGATTGCCGCTGACGGTGCATGATGTACGCTACAGCGTCTTTATGGTAAAAGAAGGACGCACGGATAAGCTGCATCGTATGTATGCGGATAATATAATAACTAACAGCCGCGGACGGCAGATAAAAGCTAAGACCTTGGGACAATGGAATTATGTGGAAACTATCCGCCATAATTTTATTACTCTTGGCATTGGACCGGCCGGCACTGGCAAGACATATCTTGCAGTAGCGTTGGCGGTTGCCGCGCTCAAGAGAAAAGAGGTTGAGCGTATTGTTCTGACTCGTCCTGCCGTAGAAGCCGGAGAAAAGCTGGGCTTTTTGCCAGGTGATATGCAGGATAAGGTTGACCCGTACCTGCGTCCGCTGTATGATGGACTGTACGATATGCTTGGCAGTGAAAGCTTTCAGAAGCATTTATCCCGCGGAACTATCGAGGTTGCGCCCTTAGCTTATATGCGCGGACGTACTTTAAATGATTCCTTTATCATTTTGGACGAAGCGCAGAACACTACGCCGGAGCAGATGAAAATGTTTCTTACTCGCTTTGGTTTCGGCAGCAAGATGGTTATTACCGGCGATATAACTCAGATTGACCTGCCTGCCGGCAAGACCAGCGGACTGAAAGATGCTGCCCGTATTCTGCGTGATGTGGCAGGCATCGGTATTATAAAATTTGACGAGCATGACGTTGTGCGCCATGAAATCGTCGGCTCTATTATCAGAGCTTATGAAAATTTCGAGAAGCGCAAACATACGGAGGAAACAAAATGATCATCAATTTTGAAAATGATCAGGAGAAAATCGCTTTAAGCGAATATATGGAAAAACGACTGCATGACGGTTTAAATGCTGTTGCGCATTTGCATGGCTTGGATGATATGACCGAGGTAGATATCACCATCGTGGATGATGAAGAAATTCATACCTTGAACCGTGAATACCGCAATGTGGACAGACCTACGGATGTACTGAGCTTTGCTCTGGACGAGGGTGAGGAAGATGAGCCGGAGCTGATTGACGGACCGGAGGAACATCTTTTAGGCGACATCATTATTTCTGCGGAAACTGCTCAGCGCCAGGGTGAAGAATTCGGTCACGGATTGGAACGTGAGATTGTGTATCTTGCCGTGCACGGACTGCTGCACCTTTTAGGCTACGACCATATGACGGACGAAGATAAGAAAATCATGCGCGCTAAAGAAGAAGAAGCGCTGCGCGAAATTCGTCTTTCTGAAGAATATCTGGAGCAGAAATAGGTGACGGATATGGATAAGGAACTTTTGACAGCGGCACTGGCAGCACGCAAAAACGCTTATGCGCCTTATTCCAAATTTGCAGTGGGAGCGGCTGTACGTACAGCGGATGGCAAAATTTTTACCGGCTGCAATGTGGAGAACGCTTCCTACGGTTTAAGCTGCTGCGCTGAGCGCTGTGCCATTTTTGCGGCAGTAGGAGCAGGTGAGAGAAAGTTTACTGCTCTCTGCGTTGTTGCTGATACTAAAGAGCCTGTATCTCCCTGCGGCGCCTGCCGTCAGGTAATGACAGAGTTCAATATTCCTGAAATAATTTTAGCTAATACTAACGGCGACGTTAAAATATATACGCCGGAGGAGCTTCTGCCTTACGGCTTTACTTTGTAAATTTGGAGGTTGATTAACATAGAAAGCAAGAAACATTATTCCGGTTTTGCGGCTATTGTCGGACGTCCTAATGTGGGCAAATCTACGCTGACCAACCATTTGATCGGCGAAAAAATCGCTATTATGTCTGACCGCCCGCAGACTACAAGAAATAAAATTATGTGCATTATGAACACAGACAATGCACAGATTATGTTCCTTGATACGCCCGGTATTCATAAACCCCATCACAAACTGGGCGAATACATGGTGCGTACTGCAGAAAGTACCTTAAAAGAAGTAGATGTCATCCTGTTCGTAGTTGATGCTTCTGAAAAACGCGGTGCCGGTGAAGAATATATTACTGAACTGCTGCAGAAGGTTAAAACGCCGGTTATTCTGGTAGTCAATAAGATTGACAAGCTGCAGGATAAGGACAAGCTTTTCCGTATTATTGATTCTTACAGCAAAACTTATGATTTTGCTGCTATCGTACCTGTTTCTGCGCTGGAGGATGAAGAGTTCCCCGGCCTCGTAGCAGAGATTACCAAGCATCTGCCGGAGGGGCCTGCTTATTTCCCCGATGACATGATTACTGACCAGCCGGAGCGCGTTATTGCTGCCGAGATGATCAGAGAGAAAATTCTGCTCTTGACCCGTGACGAAATTCCCCATTCTATTGCCGTAGAGGTGGAAGAATTCAAAGAACGCGACAACGATGATGTTTACATCCGTGCTACTATCTTCGTAGAACGTGATTCTCAAAAAGGCATTGTTATTGGTGCCAAAGGCAGTCTGCTGAAAAAGATTGGACAGCAGGCTCGGGCAGATATTGAAGGTTTGTTAGGCTGCAAAGTATTCCTCGACCTGTGGGTTAAGGTAAAAGCTGACTGGCGCAACAAAGACAAGGCGCTGAAACAGTTTGGCTATAACGATTAAAGATAAATATTTTTAAGGAGTGATGACTTATCGACGGCGATCCTGCTATCAGACTGATTAGCGAAATTTTATTGGTAATCCTGGTAGTTTTATTAAACGGTTTTTTTGTATTGGCAGAATATTCACTGGTGCGTGTGCGTTCCAGCAGACTGGAAGAAATGGAGCAGCATGGTGAAGGCACAGCTTCCATCGTGCTGCGTATCTCTAAGAAGCGTGAAACCTACCTCAGCGCTATCCAGGTAGGTATTACGGCTTCTTCGGTGCTGCTGGGTATTTTAGGCGGACCGCTTTTTGCGCGTCTTTTGGCAGCTGATGGTTTTATGGATAAGAGTCTGGCCTGGGCTTGCTCCTTCCTGATGGTTATTTTCCTGCATGTAGTATTTGGAGAACTGGTACCGCGTGCTGTGGCCGTAAGTAAGGTAGAGCAAGTAGTGCTGCTGGTTTCTTATCCGCTGGTGCTTGTGCATTATCTGCTGTATCCCCTAGTGCTTCTTTTTAACAAGGTTGCCCGCATTGTTCTTGGTGCGCTGGGCATTTCTCAGCTGCCGAAGGAAGATATTTCCCGCAGTGAGGATGAACTGCGCAAGATTGTCAGTGCCAGTGAGCAGCACGGACAGCTGGACCATGCGGAAAGCAGAATGATTGACAACGTATTTGACTTTGCTGACCGCGTAGCCAGAGAGGTTATGGTACCGCGTCAGGACATGGTGTGTCTTTATACGGATGATTCACTGGAAGATAATCTGCAGGTGGTGCGCAATGGCAAGCACACCCGTTATCCTTTGTGTGACGAAGATAAAGACCATGTTATCGGCATCGTACATGTACAGGACCTTATTGATTTAGATTCCCGCAGCGCAGACTTTGATTTCAGGCAGATTATGCGTCCTATCAGCGTAGTGCCCGAAGCAATGTCTACAGTAAAGGTACTGCAGATGCTGCAGCAGAAACATCAGCAGATGGCTCTGGTAGCCGATGAATATGGCGGCACGGCTGGCCTTGTAACGGTAGAGGACCTGGTAGAAGAAATCGTCGGCGAGATTCAAGACGAGCATGAAGCTGACGAGCCGGACGATATTATCAAGCTGTCGGAAAAAGAATATGAATTTGACGGGCTGGTATTGCTGGACGAAATCACGGATATCCTGGGCGTAAGCTTTGATGACCCCGAGGAAGATACCATCGGCGGCTATATTTTCGGTTTGCTGGGACGTAAGCCGGAGGTTGGCGACAGCGTCGAAATAGGCTGTTATGACTTTACCGTGCTGCAGGCCGAGGGTTTCCGTGTACTGCGTGTGCGTGCGGTACGAGTACGGGATGATGAAGATGCAGGACAAGACGAACAACATCAGTGATCAGGGCGTAGTGCTCATGGTACGCAACTGGCAGACGGCAGATAAGTATGCTGTCTGCTTTACCAGAGAGCACGGCAAGGTGAGGTTTATCGCCTATGGTGCCCGTTATGTGCGCAATACGGCAGGAAGGTTACTGCAGCCTTTTGCCAGTCTGCAGCTGGAAATTACTGCCGGACAGAAAATTGACCGTCTTAAAAGCTGTGAATTGCTACGTCTGCCGCAGGTTTATGATTTTAAGGAAATGGCCTACGGCGCAGTCATTACTGAGATAACTGCCGTACTGACAGAAGATCATCAGCCGCAGCCGGAAATCTATGAGCTTTTGGAGCAGGTTTTTCTGCTGATTAAGAAGCATAATCCTCGTTTGGTGACAGCTGCTTATATTTTGCAGCTGCTTGCTTTAACAGGCTTTGCGCCGCAGGTTGAAAGCTGCGTTGTCTGCGGCAGGCAGCCGGAGCCTGATGAAGATTGTTATTTCAGCCCGCTGCAGGGCGGACTTGTCTGCCATGAGTGTGCTGCAGGCGGTGAAGAACCTTTCAGTGCCGGAACGCGAATGCTGTTTAAGCAGCTGCAGCAGCTTGATTTTCAGTCGCCGCAGAAATTCAGCGTGCGTGGTGCGCATCTTATGGAACTGGAAAGATTGCTGTGCAAGTTTTTGCTGTTCCAGACAGATAAGCCGCTGAAAAGTCTTGACTTTCTGAACCGGATGAATATTTCCTAATTGACAAAACAGATTGATTCTGCTATATTTGAATTTAAGCTATGAAGAAGAGGAGTAGCCTGCAAAGCAAGCGAGCCGGGAGGGTGCAAGCCGGTACAGCGGGTGAAGGCGCTTTGGAGCCGTAAATAAATATTGCTTGAGGCGGATTGCGTTATTGTAGCAGTCAAGCAGGGTGGAACCGCGGAGTTTACATCTCCGTCCCTGTAACATATTTGTTACAGGGACGGAGATTTTCGTTTTTGTAACAGAAAATAGGAGGCAGAAAATGAATTTTCAAACGATTATTTTGAAACTGCAGAAATTCTGGGCTGAACAGAATTGCATCATGGCACAGCCCTACGATATTGAAAAAGGTGCGGGTACTATGAACCCGTCCACCTTCCTGCGCGTACTGGGACCGGAACCCTGGCGCGTAGCTTATGTGGAACCGTCCCGTCGTCCTGCTGACGGACGTTACGGCGATAACCCCAACCGTCTGTTCCAGCATCATCAATTCCAGGTTATCGTAAAACCATCTCCGGAAAATATCCAGGAGCTTTATCTGCAAAGCTTGGCTGAACTGGGCATTCGTCAGGAAGAACATGATATCCGTTTTGTAGAGGATAACTGGGAATCTCCGACTCTTGGTGCCTGGGGCCTGGGCTGGGAAGTATGGCTGGATGGTATGGAAATCACCCAGTTTACCTATTTCCAGCAGGTTGGCAGCATCGACGTAAAACCTGTAACTGTAGAAATTACCTATGGCCTGGAACGTCTGGCTATGTATATCCAGGGCGTAGAAAATGTATTTGATGTTGAATGGGTTGACGGCGTTACCTACGGCGACGTATTCCACAGCAACGAAGTAGAACAGTCCTACTATAACTTCCAGGTTGCAGATACTAACCTGTTATTCGATTTATTTGATAAATACGAAGCTGAAGCAAAACGCGTTATCGAACTGGGCTACATCCGTCCTGCTTATGACTACGTGCTGAAATGCTCTCATACCTTTAATTTGCTGGATTCCCGCGGCGCTATCAGCGTAAGTGAACGTACCGCTTATATCGGACGTGTACGCGCTATGGCTCGTCTGTGCGCTGCCGCTTATGTAGAACAGCGTGAAAAATTGGGCTTCCCGCTCTTGAAAAAGGGGGAAAATAAATAATGGAAAAATTATTATTTGAAATAGGCACTGAAGAAATCCCGGCGAAATTTATGCCCGGTATCTTAAAACAGTTACAGGAACTGGCAGAAAAGAAAATGAATGAGCTGCGCATTCCGTTTGAAGCTGTTAAAGTATATGGTACTCCCCGCCGCATGACCTTTATCGCTTCCGGTGTGGAAGAAGCACAGGCTGACAGTGTTGTAGAAGCTAAAGGCCCTTCTGTTAAAATTGCTTTTGTAAACAATGAGCCTACCAAGGCTGCAATGGGCTTTGCTCGTGGTCAGGGCGTAGACGTAAGCGCTCTGGAAGTTCGTGGCGAATATGTATATGCTGTAAAACATCTGGCAGGCAAACCGGTTATGGAACTTTTGCCCGGTCTTTTGATGGATATTCTTACTTCCCTGAACTTCCCGAAAAACATGCGCTGGGCCGACCATGATTTCAGATTTGTTCGTCCTATCCGCTGGCTGGTAGCGCTGTTTGGCGATAAGATTGTACCGGTAGAAATTACCGGCGTAAAATCCGGCAAATATTCCCGCGGTCATCGTTTCCTGACTCCGTCCATTACCGACGCCAAAGATGCACAGGGCTTCTTTGAAAAAGTTGCCAGCAAGGTTACCAACACTGTTGCTTCCGCTGTTATCGGTACTCATGGTGCAGTAGAAATTGCCAGCGCAGATGTTTACGAACAGGTTTTATACGATCATTTCGTTATGGTTGACCAGGATGCACGCCGTGAACTGATTCGTCAGCAGGTTGCTGATTTGGCTGTTGCTGAAGGCGGCAGAGCTGAAATCGACGAAGATTTGCTGGAAGAAGTAAACTATCTGGTTGAATGGCCGACTGCGCTGTGCGGCAAATTTGAAGAAAAATTCCTCAGCCTGCCGAAAGAATGCATCATCACTCCGATGCGCGAACATCAGCGTTATTTCCCCGTACTGAACGAAGACGGCAGCCTGATGAACAAATTTATCACTGTTCGCAACGGCGGCAAAAAATATCTGGACGTAGTTGCTCATGGTAATGAACGCGTACTGCGTGCACGTCTCAGCGATGCTGAATTCTTCTTTAATGAAGACCGTAAACAAAAACTGGAAGACCGTCTGGAAAAACTCAAAACTGTTTCCTTCCAGGAAGGTCTGGGCAATATGTATGATAAGAGCAACCGTCTGGTAAAAGCTGCTGACATGATTGCATTTGGCATGAATATCAAAGTTGATAAAGATTTGCTGGATCGTACTGCACTGCTGTGCAAAACTGACCTTGTTACCGGCATGGTAATTGAATTTACCGAACTGCAGGGCGTAATGGGCCGCGAATATGCTAAACTGGACGGAGAAGCTCCGGCTGTTGCTCAAGGTATCTTTGAACATTATCTGCCGCGTTTTGCCGGTGATGAACTGCCTGCAAGTCATATCGGCCGTATCGTAGGCATTGCTGACAAGCTGGATAACATCGCTGCAACCTTCTCCCGCGGACTTGCTCCTACCGGTTCTCAGGACCCCTATGCACTGCGCCGTCAGGCTCTTGGTGTTATCAACATTATTATCGAAGGCAATTACCATCTGTCCATGGTAAAACTGCTGGGCGGCATGCTGTATCTGCTGAATATTCCGTCTGAACAGGCTGGTCAGCTGGTACCGCAGATTATGGAATTCATCAGACAACGTCTGAAAAATATGATGATTGAACAGGGTATCCGTTACGACGTAGTTGATGCTGTACTGGCAGAAAAACGCAACGATGATATTGCCGACCTGTACATGCGTGCTCGTGCGCTGAATGCCTTTGTTGCTGAACCGGAAGCAGAAGCTTTGATTCAGGCTGCTACCCGTGTGGCTAACCTGTGCAAGAAGATTGAAGAAGAAACTGCTATCAACACCGGTCTGTTCCAGCATGAAGCTGAAAAAACATTGCATGACGCAGTTGTTGCTCTGAACAGCGAAATGCTGACTGCTACCGTTAAATTTGATTATGCAGCTGTACTCAAGCTTGCCTGCCGTCTTATCGCTCCGGTTAACCAGTTCTTTGAAGATGTTATGGTTATGGATAACGATGAGAAGATTAAAAACAACCGTCTGGCTCTCCTGTCCGCAGTTAAGGATATTACCCATGCTGTAGGCGATTTGAGTTACATTGTACAATAAGATTAAACTGTGCTGAAAAAGCGCTGCCCGAGTGGCGGCGCTTTTTTCTTTGCGCAGCTGCAAATAAACAATATATTTATGATAAAATAATAAAATAAAGTGTTTTTTGCGGAGGTAAAAATGGCCGTATTATATTGTGTGCCGCTGGGCTGCACAGCCCGCAGGCTTTTTTATGAGCAGATGCGGCAGCATGCCTATGAAGACAGTATTCTTGTACTGCCTAACAGACAGCTGCGGCTGCAGGCTCAAAAGGAAGCTGCCGTAAACTGCGGCGGTATTGATGAGCTGGCATCGAAAATTTTAAATAACAATGGCTATGTCTATTTAGATGAAATTAACAGGCGCAGTCAGGAGCTGGTAACTCGCGATTTGCTGGAATATTTGGGCAATAAGTCTAAGTTGGCATATTTTCAGCGACTGACAGATAAAAAAGGTTTTGTGAAGGCTGTGGCCTCTGTGCTGGGGCAGTTATCACGCAGCGGTGCTACCGAGCAGCAGATTCATACTGCACTGACAGAACGCGGCGGTGAAAAGGATAAAGAACTGGCAGAGCTGTATGTGCTGTATCGCCAGTATCTGAAAAATAATAAATGGTTTGACTTAGAGGGCAAATATCGTTTGGCGGTAAGTGTACTTGCTGCTGAAAAAGTAAAGATGCCCTGGAAGCATATCTATATCAGCGATTTTTACAGCTTTGACGTACTGCAGCTGGAATTTTTGCGGGCGCTCAGCAAGCATTGTCAGTTAACGGTAGGCTTGATGTACGAAGCTGGACGTGAGAGTGTTTTTCAGGCAGCGGAAAATACTTATGCTGCACTGGCAGGTTTTTGCCAGGTAGAGCGCCATATCCCCGACTTGCCGCAGCAGGAAGATTTGCAGTATCTGCGCCAAAAGCTTTTTACTGCAGCTGATATACGTACTGCGGAGAATATTACGCTGTGCCGTTTTAAAAGCCGTGAAGATGAGATACGCTGGACGTTAACGCAGGTAAAACAGCTGCTGCGGCAAGGGGTAGCAGCGGAAAATATACTGGTAACAGTACGCAGCTTGCGCGACTATAACGGTATCAGACAGACTGCCGATGAATACGGCATTCCTGTTTCTCTGGCACATACGGCGCAGCTGGCAGTGCAGCCGCTGACGGAATTTATTATGCTGGCGCTTACGGCAGCTGGTGGAGGGCGCAGTGGTGCGGAAGCTTATAGTGCACTGCTGTGTTCAGAGCTGGGTAAGCTTATTTTCAGCAGTGATACGGAGCAGGTACAAAAATTACGGCAGTATAAATATTATTCTTCTGTTGCCACCCTGCAGGAGGATTATCATGCACTGCTGGCTGATTATGAAGATGCTGCGCTTACAAGAACAGAGCAGCTGTTACAGGAACTGCCTGCTTCCGGTTGTTTATCGGATTATCTGACATTACTGACGGATTTTATCAAAGATTTACACTTGCTGCAGCTTTTGGGCAAGCGTTATCAGCTGGGAGAATTGCCGCTAAACGGTATTAAAAGCTGCCTGGCAGCGCAGGAGGCTTTATTAGGCTGTTTCGGCGATTTAATTAAGGATTATAAAACCTGTCACTTAGATGAGAATGTTCTGAGTTTGGCGCAGATGCAGGAAATACTGGCAGAGGCTGCGCGTGAAATAGAAATTACCTTAGCGGAGGGACGTGCTGACGGTGTACTGGTTGCCGAGGTTGTCAATGTGCAGGGAAGACAGTATGAGCAGGTCTTTCTGATGGGTGTGCGGGAAGGAGAATTTCCTGCCGGCAGCAGCGAGAACTGGCTTTATGATGATAAGGAACGCGCTGAACTGACCGCTCTTGGCATTGATATGCCGACGACGGCACAGGCTTATGCGGAGGATGATTATTTCTTTGCGGTAACTGTAGCGCAGTGTGCGTCGCATTTAACCGTAACCTGGCATGAGGATGATGCAGCCGGTGCATCTGCCTATGTGGATGAGCTGTGCAAGCTGTTCAGTAATACAGTTATTGCAGAGCCTGTTAAGGAGCCTGCTTCTATGGCGGAGCTGCTGCAGGAGGCAGAGCGTTGGGAAGATGGCTGGCTTAGTCAGACGATAGGTGCAGGCACACTTACTGCCGGTGCTGCAGATAAACTGCGGGCGAGCAGCGAGGTATATAACGGCAGATTGCAGAGTACAGAGCTGCAAAAGCAGGTGGCAAAGAAAGCAGGGCGCACGTTCAGCGCTTCACGTCTTGAGGTTTATGCTGCCTGCCCGTTCAGCTTTTTAGGCCAGTATATCTGGGGCGAAAGCGGCAGTGAGGAAAAAAGCGAAAATATAGAGCCGGCAGATGAAGGCTCGCTGCTGCACGAAGTTCTGGCAAAATTTGTCGGCAGGCATCTGCATGAGAAGCTGTGTAAATATGATTTTACGCTGCTGCAGAAAGAGCTGCTGGCAGATTTTGATGCTGTTTTTACGGTTTATGCAGAGCAGCATGGGGCGAAGGATAATGTTTTTTGGCAGTCAGAAGTGCGGCGCATGAAAAATCTGCTGCTGCAGTGGCTGCAATATGAATATGGCGAGCAGCGGCAGTGGGAAGAGTTTGTTCCCTGTGCTGCGGAGCTTAGCTTCCGCAGGTCAGAAGGCACGGCTTTGCCGCTTAAGCTTAGTGATGGCAGCAGCGTACAGCTGGAAGGACGTATTGACCGCATCGACAGCGACGGCAGCAGGCTCTTTATTACCGATTATAAGCGTTCTGCAGCGCCGTCCGGCAGCGATTTGCCTGCCGGGCTTGATTTACAGCTGCCGGTGTATCTTTTGGCGGCAGCAGATATGCAGCCGGAAAAGCGTGTGGCCGGAGGCGGTTATCTGGTGCTGAAACAGGCCAAGCGGCAGGCAAGCATAGGCTTTGAAAAGCTGGGTAATACCTCCTTTAAGGTTAATGATAAATTGTTCGCGGATGCAGAAGCTCCCTGGGAGAGCTTTGAAGCTTTCAGTCGCGGCTTATTGGAAAAATATGTGGAAAGCATTTACAGCGGAGATTTTTCCGTACATCCGCAGAAAAGCTGCAGTGATTTTTGTCCGCTGAAAAATATCTGCCGTATCGGACTTATAGCAGGGGAAAGGAGTGAGGAAGATGGCTGATTTTACGCCGCAGCAGCTGCAGGCTATTACTACTGTTGATACTAATGTCGCTGTATCGGCAGGGGCAGGCAGCGGCAAGACCCGCGTGCTGGTAGAGCGATTTTTGTATATCCTGCGCCGCAGCCTGGAACAGGGACAGAAGCTTGCTGCCAGTGAGATTTTGGCTATTACCTTCACTCGCAAGGCAGCGACGGAAATGAAAGAAAGAGTGCGCCGCAGTATGGATGTGCTGGCACATACGGATACGGCAAACAGCTCCTTTTGGCGGCAGCAGCTTAAAGAACTGGAAAGGGCACAGATTACAACTATTCACAGTCTGTGCAATCGCATTTTAAAAGAAAATCCTGTTGAAGCTGAGTTGGACCCTTCTTTTCAGGTAGCGGACGAATTTGAAGGCGAGCGTTTCGTGGAAGACTGTCTGAAAAAATATTTTCTGACAGCATTGCGTAATCAGGATAAGGCTTTACAGCAGCTGACAGAAGCCTACGGTGCTTTTGGCGTTATGCGTCAGTTGCAGAGCTTGCTGCCGCAGCTTGATGAACTGGCAAAATGCAGCGATGCGGCAGCTGGTTACAAAATAAGTATCAGTAAGGAACAGGAGTGCAAGGAAAATCTTTGCAGCGTTTTAGAAGAACTGGCTGCGCGCAGAGAAGATGTTAAAGGTACCAAGCAGGCGCAGCAGCTGGAATTGCTGGCAGAAAATATTACTGAAGTACTGGATGGCATCAGACAAGACCCCGCTGATTTAGCTGCTTATAAGACTTATGCCGGCGGGCTTGCTGCCAATACCAGGCTGAAAGCGCTGGTGAAAGAAAGCAAGCTGCTGCGTGAGCAGCTGGAAATGATTTTTGCTGATAAGGCTGCTTTGCCGCTGGCAGAAAGCTGGCAGGCAGTGGCGGCTGGCTTTGCTGCCTTTTTGCAGCAGCAGCGTCAGGATGCAGATTTTCTGAGCTTTGATGATTTGGAAAATTATGCTTTAAATTTGCTGAAATCGCAGCCGCGCCTTTGTGAGAATTATCGGCAGAAATATCGTTATATCATGGTAGACGAATTTCAGGATACCAACGAAAAGCAAAAACAGCTGGTTTATCTGCTGTGCGGCGGTGATTGTGAAAAACTGCAGGGCAGCAGACTGTTTGTCGTAGGCGATCCCAAGCAGTCGATTTATCGTTTCCGCGGGGCGGATGTAAGCGTTTTTGCGCAGGTAAGACGTGATATTCAAGATAGCGGCGGCAAGATTATTACTTTAAATGATAATTTCCGTACAGCAGATACTATTTTGGCGGCCTGCAACGAAGTTTTCACTGAGCTTTTAGACGTAGATGTCAATGAACCCATCTTTTTTGAAGCGTTAGCGCCGCATATTGTCAGCGAAGCTAAACCGGAGCTGCTGCAGGTAGTGTATACGAAAGATCAGACTTCTGAGAAAAGGCAGCTGGAAGCAAGGGCTGTAGCTGAACGCATAGCTGCCCTGCATGCAGATGGTACAGGCTACGGAGAGATGGCTGTTTTGCTGAGTGCAATGACTCGTTGCGATGTGCTGACAGAAGCGCTGGAAGCAAAGAAAATACCATATCATGTAATTGACGGCAGAGGTTTTTATGAACGGCAGGAGGTACTTGATCTGCTGAATTTACTGCGTGCGCTGCATAATAAACACTGCAGTCTGGAGCTGGCAGGTGTTTTGCGTTCGCCTTATTTTGGGCTGGATGATGAAACTATCACAACGCTGTTTTTGCAGCAGAGTAATAGCTGTCTATGGGATAATCTAATGACTATTGATGCAGCTGCAGTGAAAGAAAGCCAGCGGCCGCTGTTTCTACGGGTGCGGGAGATATTTACGGAACTGCGTCAGGCAGCGGCACTTTTAGGTCTGCAGGAGCTGTGGCAGGAGGTATGGCAGCGTTTAGAGGTAGATGCTGTTCTTTCGCTGCAGCAGAATGGCAAGGCCAAACTGGCTAATGCTGTTAAGCTGCGTCATCTGGCAGCAGAATACAGCAGCGGCAGACAGGGAACATTGGCTTCCTGGCTGGAATATGTTGCTGCGCTTATTGCTTCTGGCGCCAGAGAGACAGCTGCTAATTTAGAGGCTGCTGATGCAGTGACGATTATGACTATCCACAAATCGAAAGGGCTGGAATTTGGTACCGTATTATTGCCTATGCTGGATGCAGGCTCGCAAAGCGATATTACTGAAATAAAATTTCATCCGCAGCTGGGATTAGGCATTAAAGCAGTGATTGCAGATGGCAGTGTGGCAGAAAGCAGCGTGCTGCAGCAGCTTAAGGAAATGGATAAGCAGCTGCAGAAGGAAGAACGCAAGCGTCAGCTTTACGTGGCAATGACCAGGGCGAAAAACAGGTTGATTATGTCAGGTGCTTTCTGCGCAGATAAAGAAAGTAAAGCAGAAAACTGGTTTAAAAGTTTAAAAGAAGTGCTGGCAGACAGTGATTTAATAGAATTTACGGAAATAGCTGCCGATTCACTGCCGGATACAGTAACTGTTCGGCAGGATGATGCGGCAAAGGCTGTGCCGGATGAAGCAGCACTGCAGGCAGCAGCGCCGCTGGATATGTACAAGTCTTTAGGACGCAAAGTTTTTTCTGCGACAGCGCTGCAAACTTATCTGCATTGCCAGCGTAGGTACTATTATCAGCAGCTGGGACTGCCGGGCTGTGAAGAAGCTGGTACGCAGGGAAATCAGCTGCCGGCTTATGTTACCGGTCTGATTGTGCATACGGCGCTGGAAAGATATCGCGGTGATGAAGAGAAAGCTTTTCAGGCAGCAGTAGATAAGCATGCAGGCGGCAGATATGATTTGGCTGTTTATGCGAAAAAGCTGCTGCATGATTATCTGGTAAGTGATTTGTATAAAACTATACCGTCTGCCCATCAGCGAGAGGTAAAGTTTAACTGCATGCAGCAGGATATGCTGCTTACCGGCGTTATTGACTGCTTGTATACTGCTGAGGATAGTTCTTTAAGTATTATTGACTATAAGACAGGCAGACCGCCGGATAATGGCAGTGTACCAAAAGGTTATGCTTATCAGCTGGCGTTATATAAAGCGGCAGCCGAGCAGCTTTTTGAAAGACCTGTACGCAATGCGCAGCTGCATTTTCTGCAGAATCTCAGCGTATGTGAGCCTGTATTGGGAGAAGAAATTTTACAGGAAGCTTTGGAACTGTGCAGGCAGATAAGCAGCAAGGCTGATGAGGCCGATTTTATTTGCAGCACGGATAAATGCGGCAGCTGTCCTTATGGCTATCTGTGTCCGCGTAAATAGAAAGATGACAGGAGTAAGTAATGGAAAATCTTGATGTTTGGGATTATATTGTAGCGTTTTTATTTTGTTTTTCATTGTGGATGAATTTTTACGGTATCAAAATGTGCCGCGAAGCCAATAAAGAAGGCTTTAACGAAAAAAAACTGCGTGGCAAGGTTTATGGTGCTTTGGCAGTTTCCGTAGTTTATGCTCTTTGCCGTTTTGGCGGTATGTAAAAAGGTAGAGAAACAAAAAAACTCCCGTCGGTAGGACGGGAGTTTTTATGTTTTCTATTTTATATTTTTAATTATGCCTGCTGCAAAAAGTACGGCTTCTGCTGCCAAATCAGCACACAGATTGTGGCGAGGGTCGTTTTCGAAATTGTCAGCGCGCAGTTCGTAGCAGTGGATTGTCTGAAAATGTTCTTCAAAGGCTTCGGCCATGCTCAGAGTTTTTTCGTTTATCTGATCTCGAGTCCAGCCAAGCTGAGTACCATAGATGCCGAGAAACATTAATGCGCCTTTATAAAGGCCGCATTGATGTCTTTTGGCACGGTGTTCCATAATACCATTTACAGAAGCGTAAACCTGTTCATGTACCGGCAGCTGGAAAAAGTCGCTCAGACAGTGCATCATGGTCAGACCGCAGTTAAGCGCCTGGTCAAGAAAATATTTTTTTACTAATGCTTTAAGCTGAGTTATCTCCTCAGCAGTCAATCTTTCCTGTGGCTGCACTATTATCACTCCAGTTCAATAGTTTCGCCGGGTTTAACAATCAGTACTTTACTGGAGGTAGTTGCTTCAACATCAGCTTTGTAAGCGTCTACATCCTGGGTAATAGGCGGCCAAGTGTTGTAATGTACGGGGATTACATATTTAGCCTGCAGGAATTTTGCTGCAATAGCTGCGTCTTTGGGGTCCATAGTAAAGTTGCCGCCGATGGGGAGTACAGCATAGTCGAAAGCATCAAGCTGCGGGAGCAGCTGCATGTCGCTGTATAATGCAGTATCACCGGCAAAGTAAACCTTGGTGCCGTAGAAATCTACTACGAAGCCGCAGGCATGGCCACCGGGAACGCCGCTGCCGTGGAAAGCCATAGCAACACGAACTTTGCCGAAGGGGAACATAAAGGTGCCGCCCAGATGCATACCATGTGCTTTGCAGCCGGCTGCTTCTGCCAGACCGCAGATTTCTGCAGTGGAGATAATGGTAGCATCGCAGTTTTTAGCGATTTCAAAAGCGCTGCCTAAATGGTCAAAATGGCCGTGACTGATAAAGATATAATCAACTTTAATATCGTTAGCCTGCAGTCCTTCCGGATTGCCGTCCAGGAACGGATCAAAAATAATAGCAGAATTATTTTTTTCAATCATGAAGCAGGCGTGGTTAATATAATGAAATTTAGCGTTCATAAAATCACTCCTTATCAACAAGTTTATATTATCATTATACAGGATTTTTGTGGAATTTGCGTGAAATAGTTTGAAAAACTTTACACATTGACGGTAAATGGGGTAAAATTTATGGGAGAATAAATATCAGTTGAAATAGAAGGAGAAATTTTATGTGGCATAAGAAAGTGGCCGCTGCCGCTGCAGTAGTGTATGTGCTGGGCATTGGCGGGATGGCGGAAAGTGCTGCGCCGGTAGTTGTTTCGAACAAACCTCTTTCCGTGAGTGTTACCGGCGGCAATAAGACGCCTTATACTGTGAGCAGCAATGTAAAAAGCAGTAAAGCTGCCGTGGTAAAAACAACCAAGAGTGAAGATAAAAAAGCTAAGAAGAGCAAGAAAAATAAAAAAGAGCAGCAGGCTGCAGAGAAGAAGTCTGCAGAAAACAAAAAAATCAGTGTAAACAAATCCACAGTTTTTGCTAATATTGAGCTGCCGGAAAATTATAAGGATATCAGTATTTACGGTGATTCTGTGGCTACCAAAGGACAGGCAGTAGCCGTAATTAAACAGTATAATCCTGATGTGCAGCTGGCCTGCAGTGTGGAAGAACTGGTAGATTTATACTGGCAGGAAGCAGAACGCGAGGGCGTAAGACCTGATTTGGCGCTGGCTCAGGCACTGGTGGAAACCGGCTTTTTCCGTTACGGCGGCGATGTGCACCATAATCAGAATAATTTCTGCGGTTTGGGTACCACCGGCAACGGCGTAAAGGGCGCAAGCTTTAAGACTCCGGAAATTGGTGTGCGTGCGCATATACAGCATCTTTTAGCTTATACTCAGAAGAAACGTCCTTCTACTAAGATTGTTGACCCCCGTTACGAACTGGCACATAACATTCGTCTGGAGCGCGGCGTAGTCGATACTTGGTATGGGTTAAACGGTACCTGGGCAATGGGCTCTAACTACTGCGAAAAAATCATGGTTAATTACCAGCGTATGCTGGCGATGCAGGCAGAAGATACTGTAAAAGAAGAAAAACACGAGGCAAAGAAAACTGCCGATAAGAAGAATAATCCGCACAGGATGCGCGACCTGGTGGAAAAAATACTGCACGGCGATGAATAAACATAAAGTGCACAGCTTATGGCTGTGCACTTTGATTTAGGAAAGTAAAAATAATTTGAGGTGATGACAATGCATATCGTATTGGTTGAGCCGGAAATTCCCGGCAACACTGGCAATATTGCCCGTTTATGTGCGGCTACCGGCTGCCATCTGCATCTGGTACGCCCGCTGGGCTTCTCTGTTGAAGATAAATATTTAAAACGTGCCGGACTTGATTACTGGCATCTGGTGGATATCCACTATTATGACAGTGTTTATGAAGTGCTGGAAAAATATAAGGACAATCCTAAGTATCTGCTGACTACCAAAGCGCACAAATCTTATACTGACGTGCATTATGCGCCGGACAGTCTGCTTATTTTTGGCAAAGAAACTGCAGGGCTGCCGGAAAAACTGCGCAACGAATATCCAGAGGGCTGTGTGCGTATTCCGATGATTGCGGAAGCGCGTTCTCTGAACCTTTCCAATTCTGTGGCTATCGTAGCGTATGAAGCACTGCGCCAGCAAGATAATTTCGCCGGTCTGACGGTGTAAGGAGTATGAACATGATTATTATAAAAGAATTTGATTTTGACGCGGCTCATTATCTGCCGGCGTATAACGGCAAGTGCGAGCATTTGCACGGTCATACCTATAAACTGGTGGTTAAGGTAGAAGGAACTCCTGACCATGAGGGTATGGTTATTGATTTTATCAAGCTGAAAAACATCGTTAAGCAGGAAGTTCTGCAGGTACTGGACCATGCCTGCATTAACGACATCATTCCTGTGCCTTCTGCGGAGAATATTTCCGTATGGGTATGGAATAAACTGGCTGGGCTTTTAAAAACAGAACGTTATCATTTGTATGAAGTAGAAGTTTGGGAAACACGTACCAGCGGGTGCGTTTACAGAGGTGAATAATTTGAAGGATGTACAGGGAGAAAAGGACTTGCGTCGTGTGCCGCTCAAGCATGTAGGTATTAAGGATTTGCGCTGGCCCATCGTATTGCGTGACAGGGAAAAAGGTACGCAGCATACTGTAGCGAAGGTAACACTGGCAGTGGATTTGCCCCATGATATGCGTGGTACCCATATGAGCCGTTTTGTTGAATGCTTGCAGACCTTGGGTCCAGTTGGTTTAAGTGAGATTGAAACAATACTCGATACTTTAAAAAGCAGACTGCAGGCAGAAAAATCCTTTCTGCAGCTGGAGTTTCCATATTTTCTGACGAAGAGTGCGCCTGTCAGCGGACAGACCGCGCCCATGGATATTGACTGTGTCTATAGAGCAGAAAAAGATGATACTTTCAGACTGCGTGTAGGTGCTGTGGTGCCTATCCAGACCTTGTGCCCGTGCTCTAAGGAAATCAGCGCATACGGAGCGCATAATCAGCGTGCTTTTGCCAAAATTGAGCTGGAAGCCCATGAAATGATCTGGCTGGAAGAAATTGCCGCTATTGCCGATGCCGGAGCAAGCGCTCCTGTATACGGCTTGCTGAAACGTCCTGATGAAAAATTTGTTACGGAAAAGGCATATGACAATCCTCGCTTTGTAGAAGACGCTGTAAGAGAAATTGCTTTGCGTCTGGAAGATGACAGCCGTATCGACTGGTACAGAGCTGAAGTTGAGAGTGTGGAAAGTATCCATAATCATAATGCTTTTGCCGTTGTAGAAAAAGGATGGAAATAAACTATGCTGCTGAAACTAAGTAAGGAAGCATTGCCGGAAGCGATTGCTGCACTGGGAGTACATCCGGACAGCCTGCCGATTTTTGCGGCTAAAAGCAGTATAATACCGTTAAAGCTAATGCAGGTTCGCACACCGGCGGCTAATATTATCAAGCAGGAAATGCTGGCTGCAGGCGGCGATGCTGCTGTACCTTCCGGCTGCATTACCTGTGCGGAAAAATATGTAGATATCGTTCTTTTAGGTACGGTTAAGCATTATCGTCTGCTGCTGGCTAAATTAGCGCGCATGCCTTATTTTGGCATAGATAAGATTAAGGCAGAGCTGCAGGCAGTGCTGCGTCCGGCAGAACTGAAAACAGTACTGGCAGATGGGCGTGAGCTTACTTATGAGAAAATGTGCATTATGGGCATTTTAAATATCACGCCGGATTCTTTTTATGCTGGTTCCCGTGTTGACGGCTTGCAGGAGGTTGTGCGCCGTGCCGGTAAGATGCTGGAAGATGGTGCAGGTATTCTCGATATCGGCGGCGAGTCCACTCGTCCTGGCAGCGACAGCGTAAGCGCGGCAGAAGAACAGGAACGTGTACTGCCTGTGATTGAGGCGGTTAGAAAAGCTTATCCGCAGGCTGTAATTTCTGTTGATACTTATCGTGTTTCTACGGCTAAAGCTGCTTTGGAAGCTGGTGCTGATATTATCAACGATATCAGCGCCATGGAAGCGGATGAAGCAATGCTGCCGCTGGTTGTTCAAAGCAATGCACCTATTATTCTCATGCATATGCGCGGTACGCCCAAGAATATGCAGCAAAACTGTCAGTACGATGATGTAGTGGGTGAGGTTGCTGCTTATCTGGCGCAGCGTGCTGAACTATTGCGAGCTGCTGGTGTCGGTGCGGATAAAATTATTCTTGATCCGGGCATCGGTTTTGCTAAAGATGTGCGGCAGAATCTGCTTCTGATGCGTGATTTAGAAGCGCTGACAGGATTAGGTTATCCTGTGCTGCTGGCTGCTTCACGTAAAAGCACTATTGGCGCCGTATTAGGCAATATCCCTGCGGAAGAACGTCTGTCAGGCACTTTGGCGTTGAGCTGTCAGGCTGTTTATGCCGGAGCACAGATGGTACGTGTCCATGATGTACGGGAAAATCTGCAGGCAGTACGGATGCTGGAGGCGGTTTTATGTCCAGAGCGTATATAGCCTTAGGCAGTAATCTGGGTGACAGACAGCAGAACCTGCAGCAGGCACTGCACTTGCTGGCTGAGCAGGGGATTAAAATTGTAAAAGTTTCCTCTTTTATTGAAACTGCTCCTTATGGCGTTACTGACCAGCCAGCCTTTTTAAACGGTGTTTGCTGTGTAGAAACAGAACTGGAACCTTTAAAACTGCTGGAGCTGCTCCTTGGTACTGAGCAGCAGATGGGACGTGTGCGTTTTCGTCATTGGGGTGAGCGCAATATTGATTTGGATTTGCTGCTGTATGAAGATATTTGCATGACAAGCGACAAACTGAACCTGCCGCATCCCGATATGCAGAACAGGGATTTTGTTCTGCTGCCGCTGGCAGAAATAGCGCCGGATTTGCTGCATCCGGTATTGAAAAAGACTATTACTCAGTTAAAAGACGATTTGTTAAAACAAAGTGGAGGTGATAATAATGTTGGATAATGAAAAACTGCTGCAGCGCTTTCAAAGCTATGTTGCTTTTGATACGGCTTCTGACGATAAGGCAACCTGTTTTCCCAGTACAGCCAAACAGCTTTTGCTGGCTGATTTCTTAGCGAAAGAGCTTAAAGAGCTGGGCCTTTATTCTGTTGAGGTAACAGAGCATGGTTATGTACTGGCTACTTTGCCTGCCAATACAGGCTGCTGTCCGGTAATAGGACTTGTGGCTCACATGGACACCAGCTGTGAAGCAAGCGGAGCGAATGTGCAGATGCAGGTACATCGCAATTTCGATGGCAAAGATATCAGGCTGAATGCTGAGAATATTTTGTCTGTAACGGAATTTCCTGAATTGTTAAATTATATAGGACAGGATATTATAACTTCTGACGGCACGACATTGCTGGGTGCTGACGATAAAGCAGGGATCAGCGCTATTGTTTCTGCCTGCGAATATCTGCTGCAGCATCCGGAAGTGCTGCATGGCAAAGTTGTTATCTGTTTTACACCGGATGAGGAAGTCGGCAGAGGCACAGAGCATTTTCCGTTTGATAAATTCAAGGTAGATTTTGCCTATACCATTGACGGCGGTGCACTGGGCGAGCTGAATTATGAAACCTTTAATGCCTGCAATGCTAATGTTGTCTTTCACGGGGTATCAGTACATCCGGGCAGCAGCAAACACAAGATGCGCAATGCCGTAACCATGGCTGCCGAGTGGCAGATGGCTCTGCCGGCAGGTGAAAGACCGGAGTATACTGAAGGCTATGAGGGATTTTATCATACGCTGCGTATTAACGGCGGTACCGATAAAGTTGAAATAGACATGATTCTGCGTGACCACGACAGCGCGATTTTAGAGCAGCGCAAAGAATTCTTGCTGGAACTGACGGCGCTGATGAACAAAAAATATGGTGTAGGTACAGTAGAATGTACGCTGACAGACTGCTATCGTAATATGAAGGAATATATCACTCCGGTATATGAAATTGTTGAACGGGCGCAGAATGCTATGCTGCAGGCAGGCGTAAAGCCTGTTATTGTACCTGTGCGCGGTGGTACGGACGGTTCCAGACTTTCGGAGATGGGCTTGCCCTGTCCTAATCTTTTTACCGGCGGGCATAATTTCCACGGACGTTTTGAATATCTGCCGCTGCAGTCATTGGCGAAGATTACAGAAGTATTGGTAAATCTGGTACAGAAATAAGGAGTAAATATAAATAAGAAAACCTGTAAAGAAATTTCTTTACAGGTTTTTTTGTTAATCCCAGCGTTTGAGCAAATCTTCTATTATTTCTTTGTTGGTTTTGCGGCGCTTTTTTTCATAGTTGCGGAAATTATTGTCACGATGGTCAGTAGAATAGTCCGCATAGTCAAAATCATCATAGTCTCTTTCATAGCTGCGGTTGTAGTCGCCATGACCGTCGTCAAAGAGATATGGCACATGGCAATCTGTTTGTATAGTATGGATATTTAAAGCAGGCATATTTTTATTCCTCCTTAATTACTACTAATATTTTACCATGTCCTGAGAGACTGGCAAGATGTGGCGAGTATGCAGTGTAATAAGAAAGATATTTCGGTCGTAAAATGCAGAGTGTATGCTGTTACGGCAGGAAAAATATAATTTAAGTAGAAATTATATAAAGATAACGGTGGGCGCCTGAAATAAAAAATGTAAAATTTATTGCAGTTTTTCTGCAAAATATCTTGAATGAGCGTCGTAAATATGATATAGTATACACTATATTAAGGGCGCGAGCCGAATATGATATCACAAAGGAGCTAAAATCATGGAAAAAGAAAATCAATTCCTTCTCTGGTTCGAACAATTGGAAAGAGAAGACGTGGCAATTGTTGGCGGTAAGTCCTCCTCTCTGGGCGAAATGACTGCTAAAGTTGATGTGCCGGTGCCTTATGGTTTTGCTACCACTGCTTATGCTTACAGATATTTCTTTAAAGAGAGCGGTCTGGAAGAAGAAGTTCGTGCGCTTGTTGCAGAACTGACCGACGTTGAAAACAGTGCTTTGCTGCGTGACGTATGCGCACGTATCCGTAAAGCAATTATGGATAAAGAAATGCCCGCAGATTTGCAGGAAGCTATTGCTGCTGCTTATGAAGAGCTGGGCGAAAAAATGGGTATTGACCAACCGTATGTTGCTGTTCGCAGCAGCGCTACTGCGGAAGATTTGCCGGATGCAAGCTTTGCAGGCCAGCAGGATACCTATCTGAACGTACAAGGTGCGCAGACTATTATCGCTAAAGTTAAAGAATGCTATGCTTCCTGCTTTACCGACCGCGCTGTATACTATCGTGAAAAACAAGGCTTTGATCATCTGGATGTAGCACTCAGTGCTGCAGTACAAATGATGGTATTCTCCAAAGCTGCAGGCGTTATGTTCACTGTTAACGTTGCTACCGGCGACGACAAGAACATCCTTATCGAAGGCGCTTGGGGCCTTGGCGAATATGTTGTTCAAGGTACTGTAACTCCGGATAACTACACTGTTTCTAAAGCTGAACATAAGATTCTGGAAAAGAATGTTAACGTACAGGACGTAAAACTGGTACGCAAAGCTGGCGGCGACTGCGAAGAACAGATGGTACCGCTTGATGAGCAAAATCAGCAAAAACTGACTGATGAACAAATCCTTGAACTGGCAGGCTATGCTAAGAAAATTGAAGAGCATTATGGCTGCTACATGGATATGGAATGGGGCGTTGATGAACGCGACAACAAAATCTGGATTCTCCAGGCTCGTCCTGAAACCGTATGGAGCCGCCGCAACAAAGAAAATGGCGGTGCTCCGAAACAGGAAGCTCCGAAAGCTGCAGCTGCTGACCGCAAAGTAATTGTTAAAGGTCTGCCTGCAAGCCCGGGCAATGTTTCCGGCAGAGTACACGTTATCCTCGATCCTTCCCGCATCGACGAATTTAAGGAAGGCGAAATCCTCGTTACTGAAATGACGGCTCCTGACTGGGTACCGGCTATGAAGAAAGCGAAAGCTATCGTTACCGACAGCGGCGGAATGACCTGCCATGCATCTATCGTTAGCCGCGAACTGGGTATTCCCTGTATCGTAGGTACCAAGAGCCGCGGTGAAGCTGCTACCACTACTATCCCTGACGGCATTGACGTAACTGTAGACGCAACTCATGGCGTTGTATATGAAGGCATTATTGAAGAAGCAAAACCGCAGCAGGCTGCTCAGCAGGTTGTTGCTGCTGCTGAATATTTCCCGCCCACCGGCACTAAGGTTTATATGAACCTGGGTGACCCGGATCTGGCAGAAAAATATTCTACTCTGCCTTGCGATGGCATTGGTCTGATGCGTGAAGAGTTCATCTGGACTACTTATATCCATGAACATCCTCTGTATCTCATCAAAACCGGTCATCCGGAAAAAGTTGTTGACCAACTGGCAGAAGGCATGCGTCAGGTTTGCCAGGCTATGGCTCCGAGACCTGTTACCCTGCGTTTCAGCGATTTCAAATCCAGTGAATATCGCGATTTGAAAGGCGGCGACGAATTCGAACCCTACGAACCTTCCGCACTTCTTGGCTGGCGCGGTGCTTCCCGTTACTATGATCCGAAATACATCGAAGCATTTAAACTGGAATGCATGGCTGTACGTAAAGTACGTGAAGAGTTCGGCCTGAAAAATCTGAACGTAATGATTCCGTTCTGCCGCAACGTGGAAGAATGTGAAAAAGTTACCAAGATTATGGCTGACTGCGGCTTAGCTCGCGGTAAAGATTTCAAAGTTTGGCTGATGGCTGAAATTCCTTCCAACATCATCCTGGCTGATCAATTTAATAAATATGTTGATGGTTATTCCATTGGTTCTAACGATTTGACTATGCTCGTATTAGGCTGCGATCGTGATAACGATACCGTATCCCATATTTACGATGAACGCAACCTGGCTGTTAAACGTGCAATCCGTCATCTGATCGAGGTTGCCCACAAAGACGGCAAAACCGTTTCTATCTGCGGTCAGGCTCCCAGCGTATATCCTGAATTCTGTGAATTCCTCATCAAGAGCGGTATCGACAGCATCTCCGTAAATCCGGATACTGTTAAATTCACCAAGAAACTCGTTGCTCAGGTTGAACAGCGCGTTATGCTTGATGCTCTCACCGGCCGTGGTCGTGCAGAAGTTGAAGATTTAGAGTGGAAATAAGCCCTAAGCTTATAAAAAGGCTCCTGTGAAAACAGGAGCCTTTTATTTTTTTCTCGGAGGTGCAGTGATGCTGGATTGGCAAATTGCCAAGATATTGGTGCTTTACTTTGCTGCAGGCTGCGCAGCAGGGTATCTGCTGGATTATTATTGTGTGCGTTTGATAGCTTTGGAAGCAGTGAATGATTCTGAGTTGTCAAAAGCTAGTGCGAAAGGGCATAGTATTAGCCGTAAGATTTTGACAGCGATTGGTGCAGGTATAATGTTTGTTTTAGCTGGGAGATTTTGTTCGCCCCAGGCAGAGCTTTATTTTTGCTGTTTTTTTCTTAGTTGCTTGCTGCTGCAGACGCTGATTGATTATGACTGCCAGCTGCTTTTGGATAAAGTATCTTTAGTGCTTGCCGGAGTAGGCTTTTTTTATAATTTATATTTTCAGAAGAATCTGACAGATGTGTTTTGGGGATTAACTATTGGCACAGGTATTATGCTGACGTTATATTTGCTTAGCCATGGCGGCATGGGCTTAGGTGATGTGAAACTGACAGCGGTTTTAGGCATCTGGCTTGGTTTGGATGGCGTGTTGCTGTGCTTGCTTATCGCTTTTTTAACAGGCGGAATAACAGGCATGTTGCTGCTGGCAACGGGTATAAGAAAACGTCGGGATGCTATTGCTTTTGGGCCGTTTCTGTGTTTAGGAGCAGCAGTAGCTATGTTGTGGGGGCAAAGTATATTAAGTTGGTATTGGCAGTTTTTTACACTAAATTAAACGGAAAAGGATACAGAGAATGATAACTAAGATATTACAAGGATTGGGCAGGTCGCAGGATGTTCTTTGCATTGCAGTACATGGCAGAAAATTAACTGCAGCTGTGGTAAGTGGTAAGGATTACGCAGTATTTAAAGTATGGCAGCAGGAATTGCCTGCTGCAGAAGATTTACTGGAAGCAGTGGAGCAGGATTTAACGCATTTATTAGCAGAAAATAAATTGCCAGCAGTTGGAAAAATAGTTTTCGTACTGGATACGGATATGGTATTTCTGCAGCGTTTGGAATTACCGTCAATGCCGCAGGCAGAACTTCGGGAAGCCTTGAAGTGGGAAGCGCAGGAATACGTGCCTTTTGCTGATAGTAGTTACTGCATGGATTTTGTTGCTGTGCAGAAAGATGATGGTATGCAGTTAGTGCTTTTGGGTGCAATGCCGCTGGAAGTATTGGAACGGTTACGGGAAATCAGCGGCAGGCTTAAGCTGGATTTGCTGGCAGTTACCGCATTGCCGCTGGCTAAGGCAGCTTTTTTGCAGCAAGAGCAGAGCAATTTTTTACTGGCAGAGGATAATCAAAATTCGGTAAGCTTGACTGCTTTTGTTGATGGGATGCCTGTAATAGTGCAGCAAGCAGCTGCAGAAATAGCAAGTGTAGAAGAAGAAATTATAGTTCTTACAGAAACAGTACAGCAAAAATATGATATCCAGTTAAGAGATATTTTTTACACGGATAATGGTATTGTTTTTACTGCATGGCAGGAGGGTGTAAATGAGATTTTAAATCAGCCGTACTGTTTTGCAGCTGTTGATTTTACCGGTAAATTTTCCTGGCAGGGAGGTTTTTTTACGGAAGCAGAACGCAGACAATGCGCTGCCATGTCAATGTCAGCTGCCGGCGGAGTAATGATGGCAGGCAGCTGTGAAAAAGTAATAAATTTTGCAAGCGGTGGCAAGCAGACAGAAAAAGCAAGAATCTATCAATATCTTGCCGCGGCGCTGCTATTTATTATGTTTGCTGCTTGCGGCAGTGTTTATGGGTATAGTGTTTATCAGGCAAATAAAATTGAACATTTACAGGAGCAAATTACTGCTATGAGCATGTGGCAGCAGCGTTATTCTTCTGTGCAGAAATTGGAGCATGATATTCACGAGCGTGATAATACACTGAATGTTTTGGCAAAAGAGCAGTTTGACTGGGGAAATTTTTTAGAGCTGTTAGGACGCACAGCACCGGAAGGATGCTGGATAAATAAAGTGCAGCAGGATGAACAACAGGACGAAATCTTACTTTACGGTAGAGCAGAAAAGCTGTCTGACCTGGACGTATTTATTGAAGGTTTACGCAATAGTGACAATATTACCAGTGCGGAGCTTGTGGAAACCAGAGATGAGCAGAAGAAAAATTTAGTAAGCTATACAGTACGTTTGATGAAGGGAGGCAGTAAGTATGAATGATTCTATGCAGAACACTACAGACAGAAAAGCGTTTTTACTGCTTTTTATTGCGGCGGCAGTATGTTTTATAATGTATAAACTACTGCTTATGCCGCTTTTTGACCAGTTGGCATTGCAGTCACAGCAGCGTGATTTGTTGCAGCGAGAATTACAGCAGTATCAGGAGTTTGCGTCGGAACATCAGGATTATGATACGTTTTTAAAGCAGCGATTAGACAAGCTTGAACGGTTGCAGCGCCGACTGCCGGAACAGGTAGTTTTCAGTGAACAGCTGAAACAGTGGCAGCAGCTAGCTCAAAGCAACGATGTAAAAATCATTGAGATTAAACTGCTGCCCGCAAAAGAAACTGACAGTAAACAGATGCAAATACAGCCGGTCCGCATAAATCTGGACGGAAACTATTACGCTGTACTGAGATTTATGCGAGAGCTGAAAAAGAGTGAAAACTTTGTGAATATAGATAAAGTCAACATTATCGGCAATGAAAATAAAGGTGATATTAAGCTTACAGCAGTATTTAATATCTATATGTATCACGCAGCAGGCTGATAAGAAGCGGCTTTATTGCAGATTTTGCTGAAAGATTAGGCAAATGTAGCATTTTTCCGATTTCTTGCACATCTTACACGTAAAGTTGTATAATTATATTATCTGTAAATAAAAGCAGGATGGTTATGTTTTGAGGTGTGAGGGAATGGATTTAAAAAATCGTAAAATAAGAATTTTAATTGGCATTCTTATTGCCATTGTCCTGATAGTAGCGTTCAGAATTTATAATAATATCCAAAATGATAAAGAGCGTGCTGCAAGGCTGTCGCGTTCACAGGCTATTACTGTAAGCCTGGGCAGGCCGGAGCGGACGTCGATTACACCGAAGCTGGAATTTTCCGGCAGTCTTGATCCTGAGTGGCAGGCGGAAGTTGCTGCTAAAGTAGATGGCCGTGTAGAAAAGGTTTATGTTAAAGAAGGTGACCGTGTAACCAAAGGTCAGGTACTGGCGCTTTTGGAGCAGACGGATACTAATGCTGACCTTTTGGCTGCACAGGGTACCTATATGGATGCTCAGACTGATTTACGCAAAGCGGAAACTGATTTGATGCGCTATGAAAAACTGTATACTCAGGGTGCTGTCTCTGAGCAGACTGTGGATGATTATCGTTTTGCCCGTGATAATGCCAGAGCTAAACTGGAAAATGCCCGCGGTAATTTGCAGGGAATGGAATCCAGAGTGGCAGGCACATCAATAGTTGCGCCTGCTGACGGTATCGTTTATAAACGGTATTATCAGGAGGGCTACTATGCTAAGGCCGGTACGCCGCTTTTTGCCATTGCCGATATCAGTACACTTAAATCTGTCATCAATATTCCGGAAGGACAGATTGACGGTGTGGCAGTAGGCAATGAAGCAGAAATTCTGCTGACTTCTTTTGGCAACCGCAGTCTGACAGGCAGAGTAACGCGCATTTCTCCGGTGGCAGATTTACCTGCGCATACCTTTGAAACTGAGGTCAGTGTGGATAATCCGGAAGGATTGCTGGCCGGTGTTTTTGCAACTGTACATTTGACTGCACAGCCGCGTAAGGATGTGCTCACGATACCTGTCTATGCAATCGTAATGCGCGATGACCAAAAAACAGTTTTTGTTGTAGATGATGAAGGTATTGTAACCCGTAAGGTATTAAGCATTGGTTATACAGATGACAAGGTTGCTGAAGTGCTGAGCGGACTGCAGGGAGATGAGCTTATTGTTACCGGCGGGCAGAATAAACTGCGTGAAGGCAGCAAGGTAGATACCAGTAAGGCAGGTAAATAAAGATGATTGCAACATTTATCCGCCGCCCGGTATTTACTACGATGTTAGTACTGCTGCTGGTTGTCTTTGGTATCCGTAGTTATCCGGAAATCGGCGTAGATTTGAACCCTGACGTAGATATGCCTATCGTCAGTGTGCGTATTACCTATGATGGTGCGTCGCCGGAAGAAATGGAAACGCTTATTACCAAGCCTATTGAAGACCGTGTCAGCCAGGTTGCAGGCATTAAGACTATTTCTTCAACTGTGCTGGAGGGCTACAGCGAGACGGTACTGGAATTCAATATGGGCGTAGACCCGCAGGCCATGGCCAGTGAAGTACGTGAAAAGGTTGCCAGTGTGCGTAAACGTCTGCCTGATGACATTGATGAGCCTACTGTGCAGACTGTAGATTTAAGTTCACGTCCTATTGTTGCCTATACTTTTTCCTCTGAAGTGCGCAGTCGCGGCGAGATTCGTCGTTTGATTGAAGACTCTATCAAAGACGAGCTGCAGATGGTTGAAGGTGTTTCCGAGGTAACCGTACTGGGTGCCAGCACGCGTGCTATCCGTTTGGTTGTGAAGCCGGAAAAATTGGCTGAATATAATATTTCCTTTCAGAATATCTTAGATAAGGTTAATGATGAAAACTATAATACTCCTGGCGGCAAAGCTAAGAATAAGGACATGGAGATTACTGTCCGCACCGTCGGCAAGTATAAAAACATCGACGACATTAAGAATGTAGTTATCACTAATGTCAATAATCGGCCTGTTTATATAGGTGATGTAGTAGATGTAGTGGACGATTGGGAAGATGAGGATACCTTTGCCAGCGCCAACGGCGTACCCTGCGTTATGGCCAGTGTGCGCAAGCAGTCCAAGACTAATACTGTTGATGTTACTGATGGCCTTAATGCCAAGATGGAGATTATCAAGCAGCGTATGCTGCCGCCTGATATCAAGGTAGAGGTTGTACGTGACCAGTCCCAGTACATCAGAGAAAATATAGCTGATGTGTGGAACACGATTCTCTTTGGCGGCTTTTTGGCTTTGCTGATTACCTACCTTTTTCTGCGTAATTTCAGGGCAACTATTATTGGCGGCCTTTGTATACCGACATCTGTTATCGCTACCTTCTTTTTGATGCGTGTAATGGATTTTACCCTGAATAATATGTCGCTGATGGCTTTAAGCCTGGCAGTAGGTATTTTGATAGACGATGCTATCGTAGTTATTGAAAATATTTTCAGACATATAGAAATGGGTAAGACTCCTTTTCAGGCGGCTAAAGAAGCAACTGAAGAACTGACACTGGCAATTTTGGCTGTTTCACTGACGCTGATGGCGGTATTTGTGCCTATCGGAAGCATGGGCGAAATTATCGGACAGTATTTTAAACAGTTTGGCTTGACAGTAGCATTTGCTGTAGGCTTTTCTACTTTAGTTGCGTTTTCCTTAACACCTATGGTTTCTGCTTACTGGATTAAGGATGAAACTAAAGAAAAGAGTAAGCCGAGAAATAAGTATGTTCAGCTCTGTCTGGATAAATTTGAGAATGGCTTTCAGTTTATCAGACAGGTTTATAATGAAATCATGGAAACAGCTCTGCAGCATCCTAAGAAAGTTGTGGCTATCGGTGTTGTTTCTCTGCTTTTGAATATTATGCTTCTGCCCTTTGTAGGTACGGAATATCAGCCGACCTACGATTCCGGTGAATTCAGCGTTAATTTCAAAGCGCCTATCGGAACAAGTATGGAGAAAACAGTAGCGTTGGCGACACCCCTGCAGGAGAAAATTTCTTCTTTGCCGGAAGTTCGCATTGCTGCTCTTAATATCGGCAATGGACGCAATCCTGTTAACCAGGGATCCATTGATGTAAGGCTGAAGCCTGCTAATGAGCGTGAACGCAGTATGCAGCAGATTATGGATGAGTTGCGCGGCGATTTCAGGAATGTTGAAGGTCTTAATGTTACCGTTGTATCTAACCAGGGCGGCGGCCGCGGTGATAGTCGTCCGGTACAGGTAGGTCTGCGCGGCAGTGATATGGCACAGCTGAAGCAGTATGCTCTGCAGTTGGCGGATCTGGTCAGCCAGGTACCCGGTGCTACAGACGTAGATATTTCTGATTCTGATGAAGAGCCGGAAATCATCATTAAATTGGATCAGGCGCGTGCAAGCTCACTAGGCCTTGATTCTACCGCTGTCGGCGAAGTTGTGGAGATGGCCTTTATGGGTAAGAGCACAGGCAACAGCTATACTATCGGCGATAACGATTATGACATCATTATCCAGATGCCGCAGAAAAAACGTATTGATATCAATGATGTTAAAAATCTGCGTGTATCTGCGGAAAACGGACAGTTTGTGCGTTTGGGTGATGTAGCTGATGTAAGTCTTGGCTCCGGTCCTACCCGTATTGAAAGAGAGGACAAGCAGCGTCAGATTGTTGTTTATGCCAATACTGTCGGTATTTCTCCCGGCGATTTGATTGCAAAAATTCAAAAAGAGCTTATTCCGTCTATGAATATGCAGGATGGTTATAATTACAAAATGATTGGCCAGGCAGACACCATGGCTCGTTCCTTTAATGAAATTGCCAAAGCAGTTATTTTGGCTATCGTAGTTGTTTACATGGTTCTGGCAGCCCAGTTTGAAAGCTTTACCCAGCCGTTCATAATTATGTTCTCTCTGCCGTTTGCTGTTATCGGTGCAGTTTTAGGCCTTTTGGTAGCAGGGCAGACAGCTAATATGATGAGCCTTATCGGTTTTACCATGCTGTTGGGCTTGGTAACAAAAAATGCTATTTTGCTGATTGACTATGCTAATCAGCAGCGCGCTAAAGGCTATGATTTGCGTACTGCTGTTTTAGAGGCTTGTTCCTTGCGTCTGCGTCCTATCTTTATGACAACTTTTTCCACAATTCTTGGCATGCTGCCAATTGCTCTTGGTATTGGTGCCGGTGCGGAGCTGCGTCAGTCCATGGGTGTAGTATTGGTTGGTGGTCTGATAACTTCTACTGTACTTACCCTGCTGGTAGTGCCGATTATTTACCTGATGTTTGAGAATTGGAAAGAGAAACGAGCAGCTGCAAGACGGTAAAGGAGTGGCTAGTATGACGGCGATGGATGAACAAATTTTAGCGACAGTCGGGAAATATAAAGACGGTCAAATAGATGAAACTCAGTTACTGCAGCAGCTGAAGCAGCTGCAGTATGTAGATTTAGGTTTTGCGCGTATTGATACAGCACGCAATGACAGACAGGGTTTTCCGGAAGTGATTTACTGTGCCGGCAAAACACCGGAGCAATGTGCTGAAATTATGTACAGGCTCAGTCAATGCAGTGATAATGTGCTGGCAACGCGAGCTGATGAAAAAGTTTATGCAGTTATCAGAGAAAAAGTTTCTGACGTGCAGTATTATCCGCAGGCGCAGATTGTGACTTTGGAACGTAGTCCGCTGCCCAGGGATGAAAAACGTACTGTTGCAGTTGTAACTGCAGGTACCAGCGATATACCGGTGGCAGAAGAAGCGGCGATTACAGCTGAAATTATGGGTAATAATGTTACTCGCATTTATGATGTAGGCGTGGCAGGTATTCACCGCCTTTTTGCACAGCTGGATGCTATTCGTGCTGCCAACGTACTTATTGTTGTGGCAGGAATGGAAGGAGCACTGGCCAGCGTGGTAGGCGGTTTAGTGGATAAACCTGTTATTGCCGTACCGACCAGTGTCGGCTACGGAGCAAATTTTGGCGGACTCTCAGCCTTGCTGGGCATGCTTAACAGCTGCAGTGCCGGTGTGGCTGTAGTAAATATTGACAACGGTTTTGGTGCAGGCAGATTAGCCAGCATTATTAATCATATGAGGTGAAAAAATGAAAGCTATCTATCTTGATACTTTTGCCGGTATCAGCGGCAATATGCTTTTAGGTGCGCTGCTGGATGCTGGCTATCCGCTGGAAGTGCTGCGCAGCGAGCTGCAAAAGCTGCATCTTGGCGCCTATGAGCTGATTTATAAGAAGGTAAATAAGCTTGGTATAGAAGCAACATATTTTAATGTACTGCTTTCTGAAGAACATGAGCATTCGCATGACCATGAACATGAGCACGAACACTATCATGAGGAACATGAACATAGTCATCAGCACGAGCATGAGCACCATCATCATGAAGAAAATACTCATATTCATGTTCATACACATGTACACCGCAATCTGCAGGATATTATGGAAATTATCAATGCTTCTGCATTATCTGTGTCTATTAAAAGTGCGGCAGAAAAGGTGTTCAGAGCTATTGCCGAGGCTGAAGCTAAAGTACATGGCAAGACGGTAGAAGAAGTGCATTTTCATGAGGTAGGTGCTATCGATACCATTATTGATGTTGTCGGCTGCCTGTTAGGTTTGGAATATCTGCAGGTAGAGAAAATTTATGTTGGCACTGTGACCACCGGCTTCGGTTTTGTACAATGTGCTCATGGTCTGATGCCGGTTCCGGCTCCCGCTACTGCTGAGCTTTTGCAGAAGCTGCCGCAGCGTCAGGGTCAGGTAGCCAAGGAAATGACGACACCTACCGGTGCAGCATTGCTGAAGGTTTTGGCTGAGTACAGCGAAGGCCTGCCGCAGGGCTGGACAGGCGATTATATTGCTTATGGCGCAGGTACAAGGAATGTAGAAATACCTAATGTATTGCGCATGTATGTAGGTAAGACCGAGCTGCAGAAAGAAACCGTAGTGGAAGCTGCCTGCAATTTGGATGATGTAAGCGGTGAAATCTTTGGATATGCAGCAGAGCGTCTGTTGGCGGCAGGTGCGCTGGATGTATGGACTGAGCAGATTATTATGAAAAAAGGACGTCCTGCCTGCAAGCTGATGTTTTTATGCGAGAAAAGCAAGTTAAATTCGCTCATGGCAATAGTTTTTGCAGAAACAGGAACTTTGGGCGTGCGTTATCATGAAGTGCAGCGCAGTGTTTTAGAGCGCGGCTTTGTACAGGTAGAGACTGCTTATGGTACGGTAAGAGTTAAATACGGTAAAAATAATGATGTTATAAGTTCTTTAGCACCGGAGTACGAAGATTGCAAACAGACTGCAGTTGAGCACCAGGTGTCTTTAAAGGTTGTGTATGAGGCAGCGCGCAAAGCAGCGGAGGAAAAGCTGCATGGATGATTTTGTACAATATTTGGCAGAATTACGCAGTAAGTTGTCTGAAGTGGCTGAGGTAAGTGCGGAAAAGGATATTGCTTATGGTCACCAGTTTACCATGCTTAAAGGTGAAGAGAAGGTTACTTTGACTGCATATAATGGTAAAAAAGGAAGAAAACTGGTGTGGGGCGGCAGCTCCGGTAGTTTATCAGCAGCTTTGCAGGCAGCAGTAAATGGCGGGCAGGTAGAAGCTCAAGATTCTTTGCAGAAGAAGCTGTTTAGCGGTGTTTGGGCAGGCAGTGATGAATCTGGCAAAGGAGATTTCTTTGGACCCTTAGTAGTAGCTGCTGTAGTGGTAGATAATGCAGCTGCTATTAAGCTTGGTGCTGCAGGTGTTAAGGACTGCAAGCTGCTGACGGATAAGAAAATCTTGGAGTTAGAAACTGCTATTAAGGAAATCGCACTAAGCTATAGTGTGCTGGAATTGAAGCCGGAGATATATAATCTGCGTTATGAGCAGGTACGTAAAGAAGGCGGCAATCTCAACAGGTTATTGGGGTATGGTCATATTGCAGCGCTGTCAAAGGTATTGCAGGAGCAGCCTGCATGCAGCGGAGCATTAATTGATCAGTTTACGACTTCTGATGCTATAATAAAGGCACTGACTGCAAAATTTTCCGCTGTTGAGTTCAGGCAGCAGCCGCGGGCGGAAAGCAATATTGCTGTTGCTGCTGCGTCTATTTTGGCGCGGGCACAGTTTTTGCACCGGATGGATGTATTATCTGAGCAGGCTGGCTTTACTCTGCCTAAGGGCGGCGGTACGGCAGCTACAGAGGCAGCGCAGCAGCTTGCTGATCAGCAGGGAAAAGATGCGCTGCGTGGTTACGTAAAACTGCATTTTGCTAATTATGCTAAGCTAAAATAAATAGTTTGGTGGTGATGCAAGTGAAACAGCTTATCGTCAATGCAGACGATTTTGGTTTACATACACAGATAAATAAAGGCATTATCAAAGGTTTTCAGGAAGGCTTTATTACCAGCACTTCGCTGATGTGCAGCGCACCGGCTTTTGCGGAAGCTGCAGAACTGGCACTGGCTAATCCAGCTCTTGGCGTAGGTATTCATCTGACCTTGGTTGGAGGTGTAGCACCTGCAGCCGCGCCTGAAAAGGTACGTAGCTTACTGGATGAATATGGAGTTTTTTTGCCCGATTACGTAGCTTTTGCGTCAAGATTTTATCGCGGCGGCGTTAAAATGAGTGAACTGGAAACAGAATTATGCGCGCAAATAGAGCGAGGTTTGGCTACGGGCATAAAAATAACTCATATTGACAGTCATCAACATACACATGTACTACCCATAATCAGTGATTTAGTGGTAAAATTATGTTGTAAATATAATATAAAGAAAATCAGAAATCCTCATGAAGCATATTTTTTTGACGGAGGATTTTCTGCAGGTATGGGCAGGAAGATAGGACGTGCCGGACTTTCTTTCTGTGCTTCTATGGCAATGCGGAAAGCTAAAGCTGCAGGTTTAAGCTGTCCTGAACATTTTTTCGGCATGCTGGCCGGAGGTAATCTTAATACAGCTTTAGTAGGTAATATTATTCAAAGCTTGCCCGAAGGCGTAAGTGAGATTATGACACATCCCGGTTTAGATGCTGATATATTGGGAAGGCAGTTTCCCTGGCATTATCACTGGGAAGATGAACTGCAGGCTTTCCTTGCAGAAGAAAATAAACGTTTGTTAGAGCAAAATAATGTTGCTCTGATAAATTTTGGTGGTTTGAAATAAATGACTAAAAAACTCTTAGTCCGCTTAGCAGCATTATTTGTGTTTGTTTTGCTTATTTCTGCTGCGGTAATTTATTTTACATTTGATATACGGGCACTGGAATACATGACTATGTTTGATCTGCAGTGCGTCCTGCTGGCTCTGGGCTGTTTGGCTTTAGGGCTTGCTTTTGATGGGCTGAGATTGATGACGCTGGCTGCTGTTACTGATGCAAAGCTGCCGGTTCGTCAGGTAGTGAATGTCGTGCTGAGTAACTATTTTCTGGCACTGGTAACTCCGGGAGCAAGCGGCGGTGCGATTGCTCAGATTATGTTTATGAAAAAGGCCGGGGTGCCGGTTGCTAAGGCGACAGTGGTAGTATTGGTGCGTACTATTATGTCAATTTTCTTTTTGATTTTACTGGTGCCAGTGGTGCTGCACAGTGACAGTGATATCAGCAGATGGATGCCGCCTTCTGTGATAACAACAGTATCGGTACTGTTTGTTTCTTTGCCTGTAATTGCTTTCTTTTTAATGCGGACCAAATATCCTGAGCAGTGGCTGTATTTGTGTACAGCTAAATTTTCATATGATACCAGGCGTAACTGCTTTATCTGGTACAAGGAATTTAAGCATGCCTTTGTGGTTATGGGGCAGCATCCTTTCCGCATTTTAAAAGCATTTTTAGAGTCAGGTATCAGCCTGTTATGTATTTATGCTACTGTGCCTGCCTTCTTTACCGGCTTGAATATTGATTTTGATTTATTCCAGGTTATGGGCAGGATGGTGCTGCTCAATCTGGTACTATATTTTTCGCCCACACCCGGTGGCAGCGGCATTGCCGAAGCCGGGTTTGTCGTACTGTTTTCTAACATCCTTCCTAATGGACTGGACGGTATTATGGCCGTCCTGTGGCGTTTTACGGCAGAGTATCTGCCGTTTTTGATGGGTGCGTTTGTGTCGGTACGAGCTTTTGGTGCTAATGTGCTGGCGATGACTAATTTAGGAAGGAGTAAGGAATGAAACTTTTGATAACAGGCGGTGCTGGCTTTATTGGCTCACACCTGCTGGAGCTTGTTGTTGCTAAGAAAGATGAATATGAAGCAGTAGTGTTGGATAATCTTTCTTCCGGCAGTAAAGCTAATGTGCCTGAAGGTATAAGACTGGTGCAAGATGATATCCGTTCAGCAGAGTTAGAACAGTTATTTGCGGCAGAGAATTTTGATGCAGTTATTCATTTGGCAGGGCAGACGATGGTGCCCTATTCGCTTGAACATCCGCAAGAGGACTGTGATATTAATTTAATGGGTTTGTTAAATGTCCTGGAATGTTGCCGAAAGTACAAAGTAGGCAATATAGTCTTTTCTTCCAGTGCGGCTGTTTATGGGGATAATCTTAATGTTCCTCTTAAAGAAACCGAAGCTTTACAGCCTACGTCTTTCTATGGCCTGACTAAGATGACAAGTGAGCATTATCTGCGTTTATATCACGAGCTTTATCAGATAAATACTGCTGTGCTGCGTTTTGCCAATGTTTACGGCGAGCGTCAGGGGGCTGGCGGTGAAGGAGGCGTAGTAAGTATCTTCTGCAAACTGCTGGTACAGAATAAACCGGTAACAGTATTTGGTGACGGCAGCCAGACCCGTGATTTTGTTTATGCAGGAGATGTAGCTGCTGCACTGTTGGCGGCAGTTAAACTGTCGGGATACAATACTATCAATATTTCCACGCAAAAGGAAACTTCTTTGAAAGAGCTCTTGAACGCTTTTGAAGCAGCGGTAGGTTATACAATAGAAGTACATTATGCGCCTGCAAGAGAAGGAGATATCTTCCGTTCAGTGCTGGCTAATGCAGCCTGCGGTAAACTGCTGAATTTTGTGCCGCAGATGACTTTAGCAGAAGGAATTAAACGTACTTATCATGATTATGCACAACAATATAAGCGAGGTATACAAGAACAATGAAACAGATTGAAAAAAACAGTCTGCTGATTTTGACCTGTGTTATTATTTTTACTTTATTCTTTGGTATCGGCGGTGTACCGCTGCTTGATCCGGATGAACCAGTTTATGCGGAAACAGCCAGAGAAATGATTCAAACCGGTGATTTTTTATCACCGCGTATTTTTGGCGACTACTGGTATGACAAGCCGCCTATGTATTACTGGCTGGTAGCTGCTGCCTTCAAGGTGTTTGGCTACAGTGAATTTGCAGCGCGTTTTCCGGCTGCAGTGATGGGTGCTTTAACTGCATTTATGCTGTATTTTTCTGTGACTAAGCTCTTTAATGAGAGAGCAGGTTTCTGGTCTTCCATGATTTTGACCAGCTGTATTCAGTTTTTCTATCTCAGTAAAGCCGCAGTTACAGATACGTCTCTGTTATTTTTTATGACTGGCGCGCTTTTGAGCTTCCTGCATAAAAAGTACTGGCTTATGTACGTTTGCATGGGCTTAGCGACATTGGTAAAAGGGCCAATTGGCATTGTATTTCCCGGTATAATCATCTTTTTATATCTGCTTTTCATGGGACAGCTGCGGGAAATTTTCCGCATGCATGTACTGCGCGGCCTTTTGGTATATCTGTTAGTTGCAGGGCCCTGGTATTATCTTATGTACACAGTACATGGCATGGAGTTTATCAATACTTTTCTGGGCTTTCATAACGTTACCCGTTTTACTACGCCGGAACATGCCAGCAGGGTTACTTTCTGGTATTACTTTCCGGTAGTTATCCTGGGTTTATTCCCTTGGACGGGACTGCTGATTCAGTCAGTTAAGGCATCTATCAGTGACAGCCGTATTGATGATATGCGCCTTTTAATATTCATGCATGTATGGTGGGTATTTGTCTTTATCTTCTTTACTATTTGCAAGACGAAGCTGGTTTCTTATATTCTGCCGATGTTCCCGGCACTGGCGATTATTATTGGCTGGAATATTTCTCGCATGATGCAGAAAATGCGTCATAATACTACTTTCTATCACTGGATTGCCGGCAGCGGCATTATGTTCCTGCTGTTAGGGGCAGGCTGGATAGTTGGTGGGCAGCAGCTGCCTGAGCTGGCCTTTGGCGGTATGGTGCTGGGTGTACTGACTCTGCTTTTGGGTGCGGCTACTGCGTTTACGCTTTGGTATTATCGGGACATTCAGCTGGCTGCTTGGCTGCATGTAATGATTGGTGTGGTAACTATGTGCGTGGCATTTGCTTTCCTGCTGCCGGTAGTTGCCGACCGTTTCAGTGTCAAGACTATCAGCGCAGAATATCAGCAGCAATGTGATCAGAATACAACTATTTATGTAGATAAGTTTCTGCGTCCGGGCTTTATGTATTATGCTGGCAAACCTGGTATCGAGATGCTGCCTAAGACTGATGCTTTTGCTAATGCCCTGCAAAATGGCGAGCATAAATATTTCCTCGTTAGAGGTTTGGAATATCGCAGATTGCTCAAAACTCAGCCGCAGCCTGCTAATCTGCATCAGGTAACAGAGATTGCCGACATTTATCTGCTGGAGCAGAAATAAAGTAAAAATAAAAGAGGCTTACGAATGTAAGCCTCTTTTTTGTCGTATAGATTATAATCTGTTGGAGCTGTTGAGTACGTCGCGCATTTTGTGAGCAACCATGTCATGGATTGCCTGACGTGCCGGTTTCAGATATTGACGGGGATCGAAGTCTGCAGGATTTTCTGCCAGGTATTTACGTACGGAAGCAGTCATTGCCAGACGCAGGTCAGTGTCGATGTTGATTTTGCAAACGCCGTATTTACCAGCTTTGAGCAGCATGTCTTCGGGAACGCCTTGAGCGCCGTCCAGTTTACCGCCGTATTTGTTGCATTCTTCTACGAAAGAAGGAATAACGGTGGATGCACCGTGCAGTACCAGCGGGAAGTTAGGCAGCATGTTGGAGATTTTTTCCAGACGGGCAAAATCCAGTTCAGGTTTGCCTTTGAATTTATAAGCGCCGTGGCTGGTGCCGATAGCGATAGCCAGAGAGTCTACACCGGTGCGTTCTACAAATTCTACAGCCTGATCGGGGTCAGTGTAGGTAGCGTCTTTAGTATTTACTTTAACTGCGTCTTCTACGCCTGCCAGACGACCAAGTTCAGCTTCTACTACTACACCTTTGCTGTGAGCATATTCTACTACGCGGCGGGTAATTTCAATGTTTTCTTCAAAAGGATGTTTGCTGCCGTCAATCATAACGGAGGTGAAACCGCCGTCAACGCAGGCTTTGCAGATTTCAAAATCTTCGCCATGGTCAAGATGCAGGCAGATTGGCAGACCGCTTTCTTCAACAGCAGCTTCTACCAGTTTCATCAGATAGATGTGGTTGGCATATTTGCGTGCACCTGCGGAAACTTGCAGAATCAGCGGGGATTGTTCCTGTTTAGCGGCGGAAACAATACCTTGGATGATTTCCATATTGTTAACGTTGAAGGCGCCTACAGCGTATTTGCCTTCATAGGCTTTTTTAAACATTTCAGTAGATGTTACTAAAGGCATGAAAGATTCCTCCTTAAAATTGTTGTTCTGCTGAATTAATTATAGCACACTGTTTCTGTTTCAGTATATAATTTTTCTTAAATCTTTCGGCAGCTCGCGGGTAATCTCCAGCGACAGATCGCTGACAGGATGAATAAACTGCAGCCGATAGGCATGCAGCGCATGCCTGCTTTGAGGACCCGGTGTGCCGTAAAGATTATCGTTATAGAGCGGATGTCCTATATGCGCCAGATGGACACGTATCTGATGTGTACGACCGGTAAAAAGCCGCAGACGCAGCAAGGTTTTATTTTCGCTTCTATGCAGCACCTGGTAAGCTGTTTTAGCGTATTTGCCGTTTTCATTTACGCAGCGTTCAATGATGCTGCCTTCTTTGCGGGCGATGGGCGCTTCGATAATACCTGCATATTGCTCTATACGGCCTGTAGCAATAGCAAGATACTCCTTAATAATTTCTCTTTGCGACAGCCAGAATTGGACTACCGGCTCTTTGGCAAAGATGACAAGACCTGAAGTATTGCGGTCAAGACGGGAAACCGGATGAATGCCGCAGGACAGATTTTTCTGCTGATAATAAGCAGCTACGTAGTCATACAGAGTACAGCCGCTTTCATTTACCGTCGGATGGATGAGCATACCGGGCGGCTTGTCGATAATGAGCAGGTAATCATCCTCATAGGCAATAGCGTCGGGGGACAGTGCAAAACTATCCATTAGTGCTGGATTTCCTCTTTGTCGACAATTTCTATATTATCCAGCTGAGCCTTTAACTGGGTGCGGATATTGCCGAGATATTCCTGATACAGTTCTTTTTGTTCGATTTGTTCTTCCAAAGTTAAGCCGGTGCTGCGTTTTTTGGCAGCCAGCTCGTTAATGCGTTTAATAAGTGCGTTTATTTCCATTTTAATCACTCCCTGCTTGCCATTATAGCAGAGGTAGAGAAAGCTAACAAGGTGCTTTTGCGTTGACTGGGTCAGGCAATTGTGTTATTATGAATAAAGTGCTAATAAGATTAATTCGCACTCACTTTCTGCTGCAGTACAGCTGTGCTGGAGCTTATTTTATTTGAGGTGATTATATATGCGGCTGAAAAAATTTACCGTTGTTTTTTTATGCTTGCTGACTTTACTGGCTGCAGGCTGTGGCGGTGGACAGGAGGCCAAGCAGGAGGTTAAGGGCAAATATGCTACCATAACCGATGCTGCAGGTCGTACTGTGGCTTTGGATGCGGAGCCTAAGCGTGTCGTGGCGCTTAATCCTTCCTATCTTGGCATGATTGATTCCGTAGGCGGTTCTATTGTAGGACGTGCTACTTCCAAGCTTGTTACAGTGCCGGAATCTATGCGTGAAGCGCCGGAAATAGGCTTTGTCTATAATATCAATATGGAAAGTCTGGTAGGCTTGAAGCCTGATCTGGTACTGGCAGGAAAAAATCAGCACGAAAAATTTGTGCCTTTATTGGAATCAAACAATATTAAGGTTATTGAATTGGATGCCAAGACTTATACTGAGGTACAGGATACTGTAAGACTTTTAGGCAAGATTTATGGTACTTCTGATAAAGCAGAGCAGGAATGTGCTTTGTTAAACAGTGAAATTAAGGCGGTAACAGACAAGCTGCCGAAAGAGAAAAAGAAAATCGTTATTATGCATGCTACTGCCAGCAGTGTTACTACGGAAGGAAGCCGCAGTATTGCAGGCTGTGTAAGTGATATTCTGGGCTTTGATAATGTAGCGGCAAAAGCGCTGCAGGGCAAATCAGAAAAAACTCCGTACAGTATGGAAGCGTTAGTAGAGCAGAATCCGGAAATCATCTTTATTACTTCTATGGGTAAGGCGGATGAAATTGAAAATCGTCTGCGTTCTGATTTCAAGAATAATCCTGCCTGGGCTTCTTTGCAGGCTGTGCAGAACGGAAAAGTATATGTGTTGCCGGAAAACTTGTTCTTACTAAATCCTGGCTTAGAATATCCTAAAGCGGTAGAATATATGGCTCGCCAGGTATATCCAGAGGTTTTTGCAGATGGAAAATAAACATTACGATGGAACAGAAGCCGCTGCCCGCATGGGTATTCCCAGAGGCTTGTGGCGTGCGGGGGTTATAGGCTTTTTCCTGCTTTTGGCCTGCTGCGGCGTGTTTTTCAGCCTGACCAAAGGTGCCAGCACTATAACCTTAAATGAAATTATTGCTATTTTGCTGCAGCCAGGCAGTGACCCGCAAAGTCAGATTATCTGGAATATCCGCATGCCTCGAACTATTGTGGCGGCTCTTGTAGGTATTAATCTTTCCCTTTCCGGAGCTATTTTGCAGGCTGTTATGCGCAATCCGCTGGCTGACCCGCATATTATCGGTATTTCTTCCGGTGCAGGTTTAGCTGGTGTCATTATTATGATTTTATTTCCTGCTTTGGAATATTTAATTACTCCGGTGGCGTTTGCCGGTGCTATGCTTGCCGCTGTATGCATTTATATTCTGGCCTGGAAGAATGGTATCAAACCGGTGCGTATTATTTTGGCCGGTGTAGCAGTATCAGCCTTTTTAAGTGCCGGTATCAGCGGGTTAATGATTTTTTACAGCGACAGGGTACATGGTGCGCTGATGTGGATGGTTGGCGGTTTGGCTGCCAGAAGCTGGCCGCATGTACATATCATACTGCCTTATGCAGTGCTGGGACTTTTGCTGGCCTTGGCAGGTGCGGCTTATCTCAATATCCTGCAGCTGGGTGATGAGATGGCGCGAGGTTTGGGTGTAAATGTAGAAGTTACCCGTATCGTGATGACTGCGGTTGCGGCATTGCTTGCAGCCAGTGCAGTAAGTGTAGTTGGCCTTCTGGGCTTTGTCGGACTTATTGTGCCGCATGCAGCGCGGCTTTTGATAGGCAGTGATTATCGGTTTCTGCTGCCGGCAGCCGGTCTTTTAGGCATTGCTACGGTTACCTTGAGTGATACTTTTGCCAGGGTTATCTTTGCACCTGTAGAATTGCCTGTAGGTATCATTATGGCCTTTTTAGGAGCGCCCTTCTTTTTATTCTTGTTAAGGAGGGAAATCTGATGAGTGCTATTATTTCTGCAGAACATGTAAATATCGGGATTAACAATAAAACGATAGTCAAAGATTTATCATTGGACATTCCTGAAGGCAAGGTAACTGCTATAATCGGCCCTAACGGCTGCGGTAAGAGTACTACTTTGAAGGCAATTTCCCGTATCATGCCTTACAGCGGCAAGATATCCTTTAAAGGCAGAGATATTAAAAGCTTTTCACACCGTGAGTTTGCCCGTTGTCTGGCTATTTTAACTCAGTCGCCGCAGGCTCCGGCAGACCTTACTGTCAGCGACTTGGTAGAGATGGGGCGTTTTCCTCATCGTGGCTTTTTAGGCCGCGGCAGCAGCAGTGAGGACAGCAAGCATGTGGAATGGGCTCTGGAGCAGACCAATATGAGCGGTATGCGTCATCGCCTTTTAAGTACTTTGTCCGGTGGTGAGCGTCAGCGGGCGTGGATTGCTATGGCTTTGGCGCAGCGTCCAGAAGTACTTTTTCTGGATGAGCCTACTACTTATCTTGATATTTGTCACCAGCTGGAAATTATGCAGCTGTTGGCACGTTTAAATAAGGAACTGGGACTGACGGTAGTCATGGTAGTACATGAATTAAATCATGCTATCCAGTATGCTGATTTTGTGGCGGTTATCAAAGCTGGTTCCATGGTAACCAGCGGTGTACCTAAAGAGGTTATTACCGGTAAGCTGCTGGCTGATGTTTTTGGTGTGCAGGCAGATGAAGTTATCTGCAGTAACGGTCAGCGAGCATTGGTGCCTGTTGATTTAATCTGAATATTAAAGAAGCATTGTGGTGGTGTTCACGATGCTTCTTTTTTATTGCCATATACAGAAAAAATATTTAGTGTATGTGGTAGCCAATTTGTCATAAATAGTATATACTATTTATATAAGCAGTTTAGAAAGGGTGTGAAGATCATATCTTTAAGTAACAGACAAAAACGTATTGCTGAAATTGTGCGTCTGGAAGGGCCTATTACCGGTGAGCATATTGCAGAGCGTTTGAGTGTTACCAGAGCAGCCCTGCGCAGTGATTTGGCCATCCTGGTAATGGGAGGCATCTTGGATGCGCGTCCCAAGGTTGGCTATTTTTATACAGGCAAAAATACACTGGGAATGCTGATGGAGGAAATTTCCGGCATCTGCGTCAAAGACCTGCAGTCTGTACCGGTGGCTATCAGCCAGGAAAAGAGTGCCTATGAAGCAGTTGTAACTATGTTCCTGGAGGATGTAGGCACAATATTTGTAGTTGATGAAGCAGGACTTTTGGCAGGTGTTGTTTCCCGTAAGGACCTTTTAAAGGCCGCTATCAATAATGCTGACCTGCATGATATTCCGGTAGTAATGGTTATGACGCCGCTTTCCAAGATTATTGTGGCGCATCCCGAGGAATCGGTAGCTGCAGCGGCACGCAAGGTTATCGATAATGAAATCGACAGCCTGCCCGTAGTAAGAACCGTAGACGACGGCAAACGCAGCTATGAAGTAGTAGGACGCATCACGAAGACTAATTTTACCAGACTGCTGGTTGATTTGGCAGAAGGTAAAGGGGGTAATTATCATAAATAAAATCAATCCTATAATTTACGCTGTTTCTGATTCTATCGGCGAAACAGCAGAGTCGGTAGTAAAGGCTACTACCAGCCAGTTTGTAGAAGAAAAATTTGACGTTATCCGTGTTCCTTATGTTAAGGATAAAGAACAGATTGATAAAATTTTAGATGAGGCTGTTGCAGCTAATGCTATTATCTGCTATACCATCGTATCTCCTGAGCTGCGTGAACATATTGCAGACAGAGCTATGGAGCTTGATTTGCAGGTAGTAGATGTACTTGGCCCCATGCTGAAAGCTGTGGAAAAAACTACCGGCCTCTTCCCGAAAAATCAGGCTGGACTTATCCATTCTTTGGACCATGAATATTTTAAACGTGTAGAAGCAGTTGAATTTGCTGTAAAATATGATGATGGTAAAAATCCGTTAGGCCTTTTGAAAGCAGATATCGTTATTATCGGTGTATCTCGTACTTCCAAGACACCGCTTAGTATGTATCTTGCTCATAAAAAGGTTAAGGTTGCCAACGTACCGCTGGTACCGGAGCTGCAGCCGCCCGATGAATTATTCCAGGTTCCGCCGTATAAGATTGTTGGTCTGTTAATTGATCCGTTCAAGCTTAATGAAATTCGCAGCGAACGACTGAAAACCATGGGCCTGTCTGATACTGCTGTGTATGCGGATATGAAACGTATCAATGACGAACTGGAATATGCTAAAGGCATTATGCGCCGTGTGCATTGCCCGATTATCAACGTTTCCAACCGTGCTATCGAAGAAACTGCGGGCATTATTCTGGAATACGTGCGTAAGAACAAAGAACGTCACGGTATTAAAGACTAATAAAACAAGCTGTAATAAAAAAACGCTGACAAAATGTCAGCGTTTTTTGTTTTAAGTTTTTAAATAAATTTTTTCTCTTCCACATTATAGACAACATCACCGGGCTGCGGTGCGCCGTTGACTTTTACATTGCCGTGGAAAGATGCCAGCTTAGTTTTCCAGCAGAAAGAACCACTGTCGGCAGTAATATTGGTCTTATCATGGGTAAAACGCAGATTGCCGTTTACATAGGCGGTACGGTCTGAATGGTAGACATCAACCTTATCGCACAGAAAACTGAGCTGATCATAGGAAAGGGCGATATTGCCAACGCCATGTACTTCCATATCATACAGCATAACCTGGGTTTTGTCGCCTGTAATAGTCAGCATTTTATCATGCGCAGGAAACTGAACATAAACATTGCCAACCAGGTCATATACGCCAGTCAGAGGATTAAAGGTACGGGTATCACTGCGGATAACAGGCTCTGCCGCTAAGCAGCTTACCGGTATCATAATCAGCATTAAGACAAGAATCAAAAGTTTTTTCATGTAGGTCACCTCACGTAACTATATTATTATAGACTGTTTTATAGGGCAAGGCAATTAAAATTTAGTTAATTTATAGAAAAAATAAAGAAGTTTACATAAAAAAAGAGGATTTTAAAGGATTGCATTGAATTATTATTTTGTAACGATTAAAAAGTCAGGAGTAGTTTTATGAGCGCAGATTTTACCGATTTTAAAGAGCAGGTCCGCAATAGCGCTGATATTGTGGAAGTTGTTTCCGGTTATGTTGCACTCAAAAAACGCGGGAGAAACTACTGGGGCTGCTGTCCTTTTCATGGTGAAAAAACACCGTCTTTTTCAGTGAATGCCGAAAAAAATATGTTTTACTGTTTCGGCTGTCACGAAGGCGGCGATGTTTTCAGGTTTATCATGAAAAGCGAAAACTGCAGTTTTATTGAAGCAGTAAAAATGCTTGCTGCGCGGTATGGAATCCCTATTCCTGAAAAAGAAAAAACTGCTGAAGAAATCAAACGTGACAGGCAGCGCAAAGAACTGGGCGAGGCTAATGAGCTGGCAGTAAGGTTTTATCAATCCTGCTTGCTGCGTACCCAGTATGGTAAGCCTGCATTGGCATATCTGGCGGGGCGCGGTATTACGCAGCAGATTATTGAGCAGTTTTCTATCGGTTATGCGATAGATAATTTTTCTGCTTTGACAACTTCGCTGGGAAAGCGTGGCTGCAGTACTAATGTGCTGATAAAAGCAGGACTTGCTTTGCCGGGTAAAAACGGAGGCGCTTATGATAAGTTTCGTGGGCGCGTGATGATTCCCATTAAGGATGCCCGCGGCAGAGTTGTCGGCTTTGGCGGCAGGGTTCTCAGCAGTAATATGCAGCCTAAGTATATGAACACCGGTGAAACGGAGCTGTTTAACAAACGTTATCTGCTCTTTGGCATGGATATCGCGGTAAAGAACATTAAAGCGCTGCATCAGGCTATTGTCGTGGAAGGCTATATGGATGCCATAAGTTTGCACGCTGCAGGCATCACTAATGCAGTAGCGTCGATGGGAACGGCATTTTCTGCAGAGCAGGCACGTATCTTAAAAAGAATTACGGATAACGTAGTCTTTTGCTATGACAGTGACGATGCCGGACGCAGAGCGTCTGTAAGAGCAGTAAGCATAGCCAGAGAAGCAGGACTGCAGGTACAGGTTGCAGGTGTTCCTAATGGTAAGGATCCGGATGAGTTTGTCCGGCAATATGGTAAAGATGCTTTTCTGGAGGTTGTCAAACAGGCTCCGGATGGTATAGATTTTCAGATTGAAGAAACAATCAGACAAAATAATGTTACAAATTTAGCAGGAAAAGTCGAGGCAGTGTCGAATATACTACCATTCCTGTTAGAGTGTAAAAGTGAAATCGAAGCTGCCGGGCATATCAGAAAACTGGCGCAGAGGCTGACTATCGACGAGGGCCTGATAGCGGATGAATACCGCAAGGCTGCTCGCAGAAAAAATCCTGCTGCTGCGCTGAATATAGCTCGTGCAGCAGCACCAGAAATGGTGCCTGCGGATAATCAGGCTGAAACAGTGCTTTTAGCAGTACTTTTGGAACACCCAGACATGGCAGCAGATTGTCAGGATACGATTGAAGAAGTGGGTTTTGTCCATAAGGGCTATGGCGAAATTTTCAAAGTTCTGTTATCCGTACAGGATGAAGAAAATCCGGTAGAGAAACTGACTTCCCTGCTGGATGACGAGCAGGTATCAATGGTAGCAGGATTGTTGTCACGGCATATTGTCGACAGTGACTGTGAGAAAATCATTGAAGACTGCCTGCGGCAGATGAAAGAAACATTTTTGAAACAGCAATATGAAAAACACCGTCTTTTAGCTGACGAATTTGAACGCTCAGGCGACAAACGGTTTATTGATGAATTAATGGAAAGTCAAAGGATACAGCATGAAATCAAAAAACTCTATGGAAGCTAAAAAAAAGATGGAAGGAGGGGACACCATGGACAATAACTGCAAATTTACCAAGGAACAGCTGGATGAGCTTATTCAAAAAGGCAAAAGTAAAAATGGTGTTCTCACTTATAAAGATATCATGGCCTTTATGCAGGGTGTGGAAACCATCAGCCCTGAAGATGTAGAAAATCTCTATGAGATTATTACCAGAAAAGGTCTGGAAATAGTTGACGACACCAATGCTGACGACGATGATGCCATCCTGCCTGTAGTAGACAGTGATGACGATAACGAAGAAATCAACGAAGCTGAACTGGCTAATCTGTCTGTACCTGAAGGCATCAGCATTGACGATCCGGTACGCATGTACCTGAAAGAAATCGGCCGCGTACCTCTGCTGGTTGGCGAAGATGAGATAAAGCTTGCTAAACGTATGGATAAGGGCAGACAGGCAGAACGCCTGATGCGCGGCAAGAATATCGAATTGGATGTGCCTGTTTTCAGCAGTGAAGATACGACTAAACAGCTGCTCGAAAGAATCAGTACAGAACTGGAGAACGAAGAAAAGATTACTAATCTGCGTTCTGTATTCAGGGTTTTGGATATGATTTCTGCACGTCATAAAGAAGGCAATCCATATACTGTTGATGATTACCAGGATCTTATTTTTGAATTTACCAAAGACGAGCGTCTGCACCTGCAGCGTTTGATGGTTGAGCAGCGCTGCTTTATTCCCGAATGCGACAAGCTGGTGATTGACAAGCCTACCAGTGATACTGAAGCGCATGCTCTTTATCAGATTAATGCCTTGCTGACGGAAGTAAAAGAAAGATTTACTGACGGACGTGAAAAAGATATGATGCTGTCCGAAGAATATGTAAATCTTGATGAACGCTATAAAAAGCTGCTTAAGGCTGTACAGCGTCAAGGCGATAATGCTAAAAAGTGCTTGTCAGAAGCCAACCTGCGTTTGGTAGTAAGTATTGCCAAACGTTATGTTGGACGTGGTATGCTGTTCCTTGACCTTATTCAGGAAGGCAATTTGGGCCTGATTAAAGCAGTAGAAAAATTTGACTATAATAAAGGCTTTAAATTCAGTACTTATGCTACCTGGTGGATTCGTCAGGCAATTACACGTGCTATTGCTGACCAGGCAAGAACTATCAGAATTCCTGTACACATGGTAGAAACCATTAATAAGCTGATCAGAGTTTCCCGTCAGCTGCTGCAGGAATTGGGCAGAGAGCCGCAGCCGGAAGAAATTGCTAAGGAAATGGATACTACGGTAGAACGTGTACGTGAAATCATGAAGATTGCACAGGAGCCTGTTTCTTTGGAAACTCCTATTGGTGAGGAAGAAGATTCTCATTTAGGAGACTTCATCGAAGACCATGACGCACCGGCACCGGCAGATGCAGCTTCCTTTACCCTTCTGCGTGAGCAGTTGGAAGAGGTACTGGAAACTCTTACTCTGCGTGAGAAGAAGGTACTGGAATTGCGCTTCGGTCTGGAAGACGGACGTTCCCGTACTTTGGAAGAAGTAGGACAGCATTTTGGTGTCACTCGTGAACGTATTCGTCAGATTGAGGCTAAAGCATTGCGTAAACTGCGTCATCCAAGCCGCAGCAAACGACTCAAGGATTTCCTGGAATAGTTGTTGACAGTAAAATAAAAGTAATATATAATATAATATGTTAGTTATCTGTGTGTATGGGCCTATAGCTCAGTGGTAGAGCCACCGGCTCATAACCGGTTGGTCGTAGGTTCGAACCCTACTGGGCCCACCAATACATATAACTTATCTGGGGGCGTAGCTCAGCTGGGAGAGCACCTGCCTTGCAAGCAGGGGGTCAGGAGTTCGATTCTCCTCGTCTCCACCAAATAAAAAGCAAAGCGCAGACATTGTGTCTGCGCTTTTTTGTTTTTTAATGAAAAATTTAATTACTTTATTGCAGTTGTTTTTAAACTAAATGTATACTGATAAACTAAAAAAATATAGCAAATAATAATTTATTACCATTAAGATTAAATTTGTGAATAAAATATGTACTAAAATTAAGCTTGCAAAAAGATAAAAAACATGATAAATTGCAAATATAATCTTACTAATACACATAAATTTTAAAGTTATTAAGAGGAAACAAGGCTACTCTGAATAAAATATAAAGAATATGTGGAGCAGTGAGATTTGAACATCTTATTTTCTAAGGAGGAATTTATCATGCAAAAATCTTTAGTACTGGCCATGGCTATGGCTTTAGGCGTAACTGCTTCCGCGTATGCGGCAAATCCTTTCTCCGATGTACCGGCTGGTCATTGGGCGTATGACAGTGTAAACAAACTAGCTGAAGCTGGTGTAGTTGAGGGTTATCCTGATGGTACTTACGGCGGCAGCAAACTGATGACTCGTTATGAAATGGCACAAATTGTAGCCAAAGCGATGGCGAAAGGCGCTGACGTAGATAAATTGGCTGCAGAATTTGCTGAAGAACTGGATTCTTTAGGTGTGCGTGTAGCAAATTTGGAAGAAAAATCTGACAATGTAAAAATCACTGGTGAAATACGTTATCGCTATGCAGATTCTCACGCAGAAGGCTATACCAATGATTTACGTTCCAGACTCTGGGTAAGCGGTCAGGTGAATGATGACTGGAATTATGTGGGAATGATTGAAAATACCCAAGATTTCGGCAACGATAATGGTGATGAAAAGACCAGCTTCAAACGTGCTTATGTACAGGGCAGACTGGGCGGTCTTGATGTAACTGCCGGACGCTATAATCTGTTTGTTGCTAATGGCAATATTTATGATACCGATGCAGATGGCGCACAGGTAACTTATGGTGATAAAGTACAAATTACTGGTTTTGCAGGTAAAGGAACTGACTTCGAATTTGAGGATGAAAAAGGTTCCTATGGTAATTATGCAGGTGCGGAATTAAATGCTGCACTGGGTAAAAATATGAATTTACTTGGCGGCTATGTTAATTTCAAGGATATGTATACAATTGACCAAAAAACTGGCACTGATAATAATATCTGGTATGCCGGAGCTGCCTATAATGTTGGTGACGTAACATTGGATGGTATGTATCTGAAAGGTGACATGAAAAACCTTAAAGGTGAAAAAGCTACCACAGATAATGATGGCTATGTACTTGGTATTTCTTATAAAGGCGCACAGGCTGATGAAGCCGGCAGCTGGGGTTTATGGGCAAAATACTATAATCAAGGCGGACAAACCTATGTAGCAGGCGCTCATACTACAGATGCTAATACTTTTGGTATTGATGGTTTTAAAGGTTACGGTGTAGCAGCAAATTACGCTTTTGCTAAAAATATTGTTGGTACGGTAGCTTACTACGATACTGAAAGCAAAATGGACAGCAAGAAAGATGACCAGATTATCTGGAGTGATCTGACTTTCTTGTTCTAAAAAGTATAAGTATAAAAACAGAACGGTTTTAACCGTTCTGTTTTTTTGTCTGTAATTATAGTTTGTTTATACTGAGTTATATTCTGTACAGATTATAAGGTATCTTTAGGTTTGATTTTTAAAGATGATATATAGCATACTCTAAATATAATTGTATATTTATATAAGATATACTTATTTTTACAAAGTTACGGTATGTATATGAAAGGAAGAAAAGAAAAAATACGTGTATACAATTTGATGTTGTATTGAGATATATTTTGAGTTATGTTACAATAAAATCCGTAAGTTATTAAATATACAGTACATGTAAATTTTATTAGTTGTGGGGGCGTTAATTATGTTGGAATTTTTGAACATGGTGGATAGCTTTGTCTGGGGTCCGCCGCTGATGATTTTGCTTATTGGTACAGGCGTGCTACTGACTGTTCGTCTTGGACTTTTGCAGGTTATGAAGTTGCCGAAAGCGTTAGCTTTGATTTTTACGGCGCGTAATTCCGGTAATGGTGATATCAACAGTTTCCAGGCTTTGTGTACAGCACTGGCAGCAACAGTTGGTACCGGTAATATTGTAGGCGTTGCGACTGCTATTAAAGCCGGTGGTCCTGGTGCACTGTTCTGGATGTGGCTGGCTGCATTCTTTGGTATGGCTACCAAGTATGCAGAAGGTGTACTGGCGGTTAAATATCGTACTGTGGATGAAAACGGTAATGCTTCCGGCGGTCCGATGTACTATATTGAACAAGGTCTCGGCAAGTCCTTTAAACCTCTGGCAGTACTGTTCTCCATATTTGGTGTTATGACTGCCTGCCTGGGTTCCGGTACTTTTACTCAGGTTAACGCAATCACTTCTATTACTGAAGTTTCTTTGGGCATTCCTGTTATCTATACTGCCGCTGTACTCACTGTACTGGTTGCAGTTGTTACTATCGGCGGCCTGCAGTCTATTGCAAAGGTTGCCAGCAAGATAGTTCCGTTTATGGCAGTGCTTTATGTTATTACTACTGTTTCCGTACTCGTTTATTATTCTGACAAGGTTGCAGACGCTTTCATGCTGGTTATCAATAGTGCTTTCAATCCTACTGCTGCTATGGGCGGTTTCCTGGGTGCTACGGTAATGGTTGCAATGCGTAACGGTGTTGCCCGCGGTATTTTCTCTAACGAAGCAGGTCTCGGCAGTGCTCCTATCGTAGCTGCGGCTGCTAAAACAAAATGGCCTGCAGAACAAGGCCTGGTATCTATGACTGGTACTTTCATTGATACCATCATCATCTGCTCTTTGACTGGTCTGACTCTTATTGTCAGCGGTGTATGGTGCGGCGATGTTAACGGTGCTGCTATGACTGAGGCTGCATTCTCTTCTGCATTCCCGTATGCAGCTAAATATCTCTTAACTGCCGGTCTCGTACTCTTTGCTTTTACTACCATCATCGGCTGGAACTATTATGGTGAACGCTGCGTTGAATATTTATTCGGCGTTAAAGGCATCAAACCGTATCGTTATATCTTTATCGGTCTGGTTGCTATCGGCGCTTTCCTGAAACTGGAAATGATCTGGGTATTGGCAGATATTGTAAACGGCTTAATGGCTATTCCTAACTTGATTGCTCTTATTGGTCTCAGCGGCGTAGTTGTTGCTGAAACCAAAGCATATTTCGCATATTGGGAAAAAGTGCATAGCCGCAAAAGACAAATTAAAGAATTCACTGCTGCTGTGCAGAAACAATAAGAAAAAATAAAAAATTAGAAAAAGTGCTTGCATATCAGTAAAAATGTGCTATAATTACACACATAAGTAAATATTGAGTGGATGATGTATATGGGAGAAGGTTTTTACCTACCGAAGGAGCAAAACTCTCAGGTGCTTGAAAAAGCGGAACCGTATATGGACACAACTCTGGAGAGTCCCTTAAATGGGCGCCGAAGGTGCACGGATGGCAACATCCTTATCTCTCAGGCCAGTGGACAGAGAACAGTTGTATATATGGCTTATTTGTCATATCTTCATTGACCTCAACCAGAGTATTATCAGATACTCTGGTTTTTTATTTACTTAAAAATAAGATGGAGAGGGAGTTTAACAATGCTGGAATTATTGAATCAAATTGATACTTTTGTATGGGGGCCGCCTCTGTTGGCTTTGCTGGTAGGTACCGGTATCTGGCTGACTATCAGATTACGTCTGCTGCAGGTTTTCAAATTAGGCAGTGCTCTTAAGCTTATATTTTGTGCTAAAAATGACGGCAGCGGCGACGTAAACAGTTTCCGTGCTTTGTGTACTGCACTTGCTGCAACTGTCGGCACCGGCAACATCGTAGGTGTTGCAACTGCTATTAAAGCCGGTGGTCCCGGTGCTATCTTCTGGATGTGGATTGCTGCTTTCTTCGGTATGGCTACAAAATATGCAGAATGCCTTTTGGCTGTAAAATATCGTACTGTGGATGCTAACGGTGCTATTTCCGGCGGCCCGATGTACTACATTGAAAATGGCTTAGGCAAAAAATACAAACCTCTGGCTGTCATCTTTGCTGTGTTCGGTATTCTTTGTGCTTACTTTGGTATCGGTACTTTTGCTCAGGTAAATTCTATTGTTGAAATTACCAGAATTTCTGCTGGTATCCCCGTTGTTTATACTGGTATTGCTTTGACTGTACTGGTTGCGGTAGTAACTATTGGTGGTTTAAAATCCATTGCTCGTGTTGCCGGCAAAATAGTTCCGTTAATGGCTCTGCTGTACTTTGTTACTACTGTTGGTATCCTGATTACCTTTGCAGATCAGGTACCTGCAGCTGCAGCGCTGATTATTGAATCTGCTTTTAATCCTACTGCTGCCAGCGGCGGTTTCCTGGGTGCTACCGTAATGATGGCAATGCGCAACGGTGTTGCCCGCGGCGTATTCTCCAATGAATCCGGTCTTGGTAGTGCTCCTATCGTAGCTGCGGCTGCTAAAACAAAATGGCCTGCAGAACAAGGCTTGATTTCTATGACTGGTACCTTTATTGATACTATTATTATCTGCACCTTGACCGGCCTGACTCTGGTTGTTACCGGTGTATGGCAGGGCGATCTGAATGGTGCTGCTATGACCGAGCAGGCATTTGTTATGGGCTTCCCGACTTTCGGCAGCATGCTTTTGATGGTAGGCCTGGTACTGTTTGCTTTTACTACTATCCTTGGCTGGAACTACTACGGTGAACGCTGCGTTGAATATCTCATGGGCGTTAAAGCAATCCTGCCGTATCGCCTGATTTTCATCGGCTTGATTGCCTGCGGTCCTTTCCTGAAATTGGAAGAAATCTGGGTACTGGCAGATATTGTTAACGGTTTGATGGCTATTCCGAACTTGATTGCATTGCTTGCTTTGACTGGTGTGATTGTTGCTGAAACTAAAAAATATCAGGAACATCTTAAAGAACAGAAAAAATAATCTAAAAATTTTCAGGGCTGTCTTCGTAAGAAGGCGGCCCTGTTATTTTTATATGTGCAGAAATCGCAAAAATTTGATATGATATATAAAGTCAATATTTTCAGAAAAAGGGGATAGGATATGTTTCAGCATTTATTAGAGTATGAAGCTGATAAAAGCTTCGCGGCTCTGTTGCCTATAGGGGTATTTATTGTTTTATTCGTAGGAAGCGGCTTAGTTACCGGTGATTTTTATTTAATGCCTACAACGCTGGCTTTTCTGATTGCTCTTTTAGTAGCGCTGCTGCAAAATAAGCGTTTTACTTTTGAGCAGAAATTATATGTTGCGTCCAGCGGGGCCGGTGACAGCAATATTATTACCATGTGCCTGATTTATCTGCTGGCAGGTATTTTTTCTGCTGTGGTAACGGCTGCCGGAGGCGTAACCAGCACTGTTAATCTGGCGCTGTCTTTTATTCCGGCTTACCTTGCAGTAATGGGCCTTTTTATTATGGGCTGCTTTATCTCTATTTCTATGGGTACTTCTATGGGCACTATTGCTGCTCTGGCGCCAATTGCCATCGACATCAGCGGCAAGACTGGCTATGAAATGCCTTTGTGTATCGGGGCAGTAGTATGCGGCGCTATGTTTGGCGATAATCTTTCCATGATTTCTGATACTACTATTGCTGCGGTGCGTACTCAAGGCTGTGCTATGAAGGATAAATTTTTGGCAAATATCAGAATCGTTATGCCGGCGGCGATTATTACAGCTATAATTTTTCTTGTAATTGCCAGCGGCAGTGATTATAAGCAAAGTGCTGATACCAGCTATAATATTATTCAGGTAGTGCCGTATCTGTTAATTTTGCTGGGTGCTTTGGCAGGGGTTAATGTGTTTACTCTGCTTATTGGCGGTTCTATTCTTTCTGTCTTGGCAGGACTGTACACAGGCTCACTGGCAGCAAATAAAATTCTTGCTACAGTTGGTACCGGACTTTCTTCCATGTATGAGATTACTATTATTGCTATCCTGGCTTCCTGTATCAGTGCTCTGGTAAGAATGAACGGTGGTTTTGCCTGGATTCTGCACTATGTACAAAACAGTGTTTCCGGCTTTAGGGGCGCACAGTTAGGTATAGGAATTTTGGTGCTACTTATGGATATTGCAACGGCTAATAATACGATTGCTATTGTTTTAGCTGGTCCCCTGGCGCAGCGTATTGCATCTGCCTATAATATTTCACCTAAACGCAGTGCTTCGCTTTTAGACATCTTTGCTTCAGTTGGACAAGGTTTATTGCCTTACGGCGCACAGCTGCTTTCCGCTGCTGCATTGACAGGATTAACACCGCTGGCGATTATGCCGTATTTGTTCTATCCTGTTTTAATGTGTGTAAGTGTTCTTATTTTCATCTTTTTCAGTAAACAAGAACAGATAGCTTAAAAAAAGAAGCTGCAAAGCATTAGCTTTGCAGCTTTTTACTATTATATAAGGTTTTTATACATCAGCGGAGCAATTTCATTATAGGGGAAGAAATATTCTACAAAACCTGCGGCGTAAGGTGCTACCTCATATAACTGGAAGTAAACCGTTAAGCCCTTATCCGTTAAATAAAAATCTTCCTTACCGGTAAGCTGGACCTTATCAAAAAGGTATTTATCCTTATTTTGGTCTTTGGCAAGCTCGTTTAAAACGTTCAGATAAGTCTTATCAGCAAAGAGATCCGCCAGTTTGATTATTTCTCCTGTAGCTCTGTCTGCCGTCATACTGTAACGAATCGTCATGCCATGAGCGCCGCCGCTGTAGGTATAAATTGACTGCAGGATGGATACGTAGGCACTGTTGTTGAGCTTAACTTCGTAATCAGCGTACATATGATAACGATTAGAATATTCCTGGCGTTCCTTGGCTTTAATATTTTGGCGCTTATGCACAAAATCTGCTACCTTGGCAATATCAGTAATTTCCTCAAAAGTGTAGCCGTTTTGCAAATAAAGAGGATTAGGCTGTCCATATTCATTGCTGTAATAAGGCAGATAAGCGTATAAGCTTTGGGCAATATTGCTGCTGAAGTAGTCCTGCATAGTTTGGAAACGGTTATTTTCAATAATTGGCATCCTGATATCAGCAGCGCTTCCCTTGAAGCTGCCATCTTTGACTGATATGGGCTGCATATTTTCTATAGCTGCGTTGCCGCTGCCTTCATATGCTGCCAGTCCGTTTTTATGCTCGGCATCGGTAAATACTGCCGCTATATAAGTTTTGCCGTTATATTCTTCCAGCCAGATACGTTTATCAGCGGTGGCATAGTGTAAACCATCAAAAAACATATCAGCAGAAGACTGCTTATGCAGACTTTGTACAAATTCTTTATTGAAAAGATTACTGCAATAGGAAGCAAATTCCTGCTCGTTATTGATAATACGGGTTTGCTGACCGGCAAGAAGCAGACCTTTGGGATAGATAAACATTTTTGCTATAGCTGCAGTATCACCATTTTGGACTGCATCAATAAAACTGTTGACGGTATTTGCCGCTGTTTCAGCTGTTAGCTGGGCAGCAGCTGTAGTATTTTGCACGCTTTTAGGCGTAGTTTCCGGAGTACTTGGTGCTGCATAAGTGGGCTGATATAAGAATAGCGCCAGACTGAGTGCTGCAAGACCTGCTGTTATTTTTCGCATGATTTCCACCTGCTTTCTGATTTATTTACATACAAGTAAAGTATTAAATTTACCTCTTAATTCCACATCTGCCAGAAAAAACCTGCCGTATTTCGCCAATTTACAGAAATTTCAATATTTGTTACGGCAGCAGAATTTTAACTGTCTTTAGTGTTATAATTAAGAAAAAAAGTGAGGGGATATTATGCCGTTAAAATTTCTTGCAGCAGATATTACTAAGGTAAAGGTTGACGCCATCGTTAATGCAGCAGCACCGCATTTATTAGGCGGGGGCGGTGTTGACGGCTGTATTCACAGAGCTGCCGGACCGCAGCTTTTAGAGGAATGCCGTACTTTGGGCGGCTGTGCTACAGGGCAAGCCAAGCTTACCTGGGGTTATTGCTTGCCATGCAAATATGTTATTCATACGGTTGGACCGGTATGGCAAGGTGGAGATAAGCAGGAGAAAGAACTTTTAACCTCCTGTTATCAGAACTCTTTGCATCTGGCAGCAGAACATAATTGTAAAAGCATAACCTTTCCGATTATTTCTTCCGGTGTATATGGCTATCTGAAAAAGCAGGCACTGAATGTGGCCATAAATACTATTGAAAGCTTTTTGCTGCAGCATGATATGCAGGTGTATATAGTGCTGTTTGATAAGGAGAGCTTTGGTATCTCTAATGAAGTTTATTTTGCTGCACATGAGTATATTGCTGAAAAGCTGCCGGAATATTCAGAAGCTTTTACTCTGCCGGAGACTGAGTGGCTGTCACAACAAAAGCTTTATTGCACAAAATTATGGGAAAAATCTAAAACTGTTTGTAATTTAGCACTTGATGAGTGGTATAAGCGTTGGAATGTTTATATCGAAGTTTTAAAAACAGGTGAGCCTGGTAGATTTTGTTTTTTGCAGGCTTTAATGATTGCAGAATATTGCCTGCAGCATGATGTTTGTGATTGGCAGTATATCAATGAAGTATTAACTGCCAGTGAGCTGCCTGTTTTAGCTTAAAAGATAAAAGAAAAAAGGAACCTGATTTTCAGGTTCCTTTTTGTTTTACAGAATAGTATGAGCTATAAAGTAGCCTGCCACGCAAGCCATGAATACGCCGACAAGGCCGGGCATCATAAAGCTGTGATTTAAAACAAATTTACCGATGTGGGTAGTACCGGAACGGTCAAAGCCGATGCAGGCCAAATCGGAAGGATAGGTAGGCAGGAAGAAGTAAGCATAGCAAGCGGGAATGAAGGAGAGAATCAGCAGCGGATCCATACCTACATTCAGAGCGATAGGCATGACGATTGCGATTGCTGCAGCCTGAGAGTTAACCAGTTTGGAAGTCAGGAAAAGTACGATTGCATATGCCAGTGGGTAAGATGTTACTACGCTGCCGAGAAATTCTTTTAAGATACCCATGTGATTTGCAAAGTAGGTATCAGCCATCCAGGCAACACCGTAAACGGAAACCAGTGCAACTACACCGGAACGGAATACCTGGCTGCTGCCAACTTCTTTGGCTTTGGTATTGCAGAAGAGCAGGATAAGTGCGCTGACAAACAGCATAACCATTTGGATAACGATAGTCATGGAGATAGGCTTGGGAGCAGCGCCTGCTTTAGCGGCGAAATGCGGCAGCAATGCAGGGAAGTTGCCGAGAACGGCGATTACAAGGATACCTGCGAAGAAAATGAACATAGCGTGATAGAAGGAAGCCGGCAGCTTTTTGTTCAGCAGACTTTCAGTATTGCCGTAAACATATTCTCTTTGTTCAGGGTCTTTAATAAGCTCCTGGAAAGCCGGATCGTCTGCCAGTTCCTTACCGCGGCGATAGCTCCATAAAGCTGCAAAAAGTACGCCGATGAAGGTTGCCGGAATAGAGATAGCAAGAATCTGCATAATGCTGAACTGATGACCTGCGGCTGCCATAAAGCCTACTACGGAAACAACGGCAACAGATACCGGTGAAGCGCAGATACCCATTTGAGAAGCAATGGAAGATACTGCCATAGGACGTTCAGGACGGATACCCTGTTTAATTGCGATATCGTAGATGATGGGGAACATGGTGTAAACAACGTGGCCGGTACCGCATAATACGGTTAAGAACCAGGTTGTCAGTGGCGCAAAGACGGTGATATGCTTGGGGTTATTACGCAGAAATTTTTCTGCGTATTTCAGCATAACAGTAAGACCGCCGGAAGCCTGCAAAAAGCCTGCGCAGGTTACTACTGCCATAATGGTGAGCATAACGTCGATAGGCGGCTTGCCAGGTTTGTAACCAAAAATGAAAGTATAGATAACAAGGCCGATGCCGCTGATAGCAGCTAAGCCGATACCGCCATGACGGATACCCAGCACAAGACAGAACATTAATATAAGAAAGCCTAAAACGATTTCCATGAAAACCTCCTGAAATAAAATGAGTTTTAATATTTTACGCAATTATGAGAAAATTTTGACTGCGATAATGTATATTATACAGTATTCAAAAGAAAAAGCAAGAGATAAGCTATATTTTTTATAAATAGCATACACTAATTAAAACGAATTGATTTAAGATTTGCAAGATAAAGGAAGATTTTTCAGTGGATTTTGCTTGACTAAAAGTATATAAAAGAGATTTTTGCTCAGTAAGTAATATTGAGGAAAGTTAATTTTATGTAAAGTATACGCTGCTTTGCTTGTAAAATATTATTCGGGCAGATATGCTGTAAGATAAGAAAACAGGAGTATTGCTCCAAAAGGGTGAGAAGATGAACTGGGTGCAGGCTTTAAAAGTAAATTATAAAAGTTTATCAACTGCAGAAAAGCAGGCTGCAGATTATCTGCTGGCGCAGACAGAAGCTAAAGAGCTGGCAAAGTATACTTTGCGGCAGTGTGCCGCAGAAGCAGGTGCGGGGCAGCAGACAATAGTACGCTGCCTGCATAAATGTGGCTTTGAAAGCTGGAAAGAATTTTTACGCTGTGTATGCGCCGAGGGCAGCGTACAGGTACAGCCATCAGAACAGGCAGGTAAAGTAAGTATAGACAACATACCGGCAGCAGTAGCGGCCCATGCTGTCAATATTTTGGCAGACTTGGCGTATGGAATTAACAAAGATGATTTTCGTGCCGTTATCAAATGCCTGCGCAGTGCGCGCATGATTGATATTTACGGCGTGGAATGCTCTGTGGGCAGTGCGGTAGATTTGGCAGGTAAGCTGTTATATCTTGGTATGAACTGCCGTACTTATACCGATATGTTTTTTCAGAAGGTCAGTGCAGAGCATTTATCCAGCAGGGATGTGGCCATAGGCATATCTCAGTCCGGCAAATCACGGGTGACGGTGGAAGCATTGCGCAGTGCCAAAGCAGGCGGAGCAGTAACGGTAGCTATTACAGGCAACGGCAATTCTACACTGACAGAATATGCTGATTACATTTTTGTTCTGCCGGACTTGCATCCGGGCGCCGGCTGGGTAAATTCCCGTGTTGCCCAGGTAGTATTTAATGATATGCTTTATCAGGCGTTGCTGCTGAAAGATGAAGGCTGCAGGGAAAATATCCGCAATGCAGGCAAAATTTTTCAACATGATATAATTTAATATTTTTCTAAGTGAGAATCTTTACGGAGCATTGCTCCGTAAAGATTTTTTTACATTTTGGATTGTTAAATTTCTGCAAAGGACATTTTACATGGATTTGATGCTTTGCCGCAGTGTACATGCTATGCTTGGCTTGCGTTAAGACGCATGAACTTTTGAAATGACGGAGGTTATAGCCGTGAAACAATTATTAAGCAGAAGTCAGTACACTAAAATACTGGCAGCTGCCGCAGGCAGTGAAGTTGGTCAGCTGAGCCAGCCGCTGCAGGAAAAATATCAGGTAAGTATTGTACGTCCTGCGCAAAAAACGCTGACGATGATGCAATTTAGAGAGCCGGTAAAAGCTTCTCTGTTTTATTTGGGAGAAGTGCTGTGCAGTGAATGTATTGTTGAAGTTGCAGGTTTTAAAGGAGCTGCTGTTATGATTGGCGACGATTTTGCCAAGGTTACTGACGCAGCTATAATCGACGCAGCCTACAATGGCAAACTGCCGGAATGTGAGGCTCTGGATCAAGCTATCAGAGAACTGGAAAAAGAACAGCTGGCAGCACGAGGCAAGCTGAATGCAGGGCTGCGCCGTTCTAAGGTTGACTTTAATACGATGGGAGAGCAGTGAGATGAAACAGGTTTATTCTTTTGATGTAGTACATGATGCACAGTCACTGTTCCGCAAACTGCTGCAGTCCATGGCTAATCCTTTTCAGAAAAGCAATATAGATAAAGAAGCAGGCGGTTTTCAGTCCAACTTGGGTGCGGTGCTGGCAGTAGGCGCTACACTGATGGACAATGAAATTACCTACTATGTTGAAAAAAATGTAGAGCTGGCACAGCAGCTGCATGCATATACTTTGGCTGCTCCGGCTGATTATAAGAAAGCTGATTTTATTTATCTGACAGGGATGCTGAATTATGAAAATATCCGTCAGCTTTTAAGTGAAGCTAAGCAGGGATCATTGGCGGATCCTCAGCAGTCCTGCACTTTTGTTATCTGGTGTCCGCAGCTGGACGGAGAAACAGCAGCTGAAGTAAGCGGCCCCGGTGTAGACGGCACACTAGAGGTACAGACCACTGAATATATCAAGACTATCTGCCGCTTGCGGCAGGAAGTACAGCAGGAATATCCCTGCGGAGTTGATTTAATTTTTATCAGCGCAGAAAACGAGCTCATGGCAGTTCCGCGTCTGTGCAAAGTGAAATAGGAGGCAGTTATGGCATACGTAGCAGTAAAGGGCGGCGAAGCCGCTATTGAGCAGTCTCTTAAGCTGCTGGATGAAGTTTATCAAAGCAGCGGCAGACTGGAAGTACAGACGATTTTAACGGATATGCCCCTTTTAATAGATAAGGTAATGAGTGAAGCAGGTATGTATGCGCCGGAATATGCAGCGCTGGCTTTAAAACAAAGCAAGGGCAGTGTGGAAGAAGCAGTGTTCCTGCTGCGTGCTTATCGCAGCACTTTGAAGCGCGATTACTATTCTTTGCCTGCCGATTGCAAAGATATGAGGATTATGCGTAGAATTTCTGCTGCTTTTAAAGATATTCCCGGCGGACAGATTTTAGGCGCAAGCTTTGACTACGCTCACAGATTGCTGGATTTTTCTCTGCTGGAGGAAAATGGCAGAACGATTGCTGAAAATGCGGAAGAAGATACAGCAGAAGATATTTACTGCGGCCGTGTAGACGAACTGCTGCAGGCAGACGGCATACTTGAGCAGCCGGAAAAAGACGATACCAAGCCGTATGATATTACGACTCATGTGCTTACATTCCCGGCTCCGCGCAGTGCTCGTCTGCAGACAATGGCACGCAGTGAATCAGGCTTTTTGGAAGGTGTTGCCTACAGTGCGATGCGTGGCTATGGCGCTGTACATCCCACAGTAAGCGAGCTGCGCAGCGGATATGTAGATATTATGATTCCCTATCCGCTGGAAGAAGGCGAAGCTATCTGCATCGGAGCAGTAAATGTTACCGAGGTAGAAGCTCTCTGGCCTGTACATGAAGAAACTAAGGAAGAATTTGATAAGATACGCCTGTCCGGCGGCTATGGCTGCGTTATCGGCAATAATGAAACCAAAGCAATTGCCATGTCTATTGCTGACGCCAGCCTGAATACTACGGGAAATACTCCGTCGCAGGATGAAGAATTCGTACTGACCCATGGTGACTGTCTGGAAATGCAGGGCTTTATTTCACATCTGAAGCTGCCGCATTATGTAACCTTCCAGTCCAAGCTGGACCGAGTGCGTGAATAAAGGAGCAGCAAGATGATAGACCAAAAACATTATAATTTTGCTTTTTTAGATGAAAATTCCAAACGGGAAATCAGACGCAGCCTGTTGAAAGCTGTTGCTATTCCCGGTTATCAGGTTCCCTTTGGCAGCAGGGAGCTGCCTATAGGAAGAGGCTGGGGCACAGGCGGTATCCAGATTACTTTGTCCATTATCGGTAAAGAAGATGTGCTCAAGGTTATTGACCAAGGCAGTGATGACAGTGTCAATGCAGTAAACATTAAGAAATTTGTTTCTGCCTGCACAGGTGTGGAAATAACTACTGATTCGGAAGCTGCTTCCATCATCCAAACCCGCCATCGTATTCCGGAAATTCCCCTTAAAAAAGAGCAGATTCTGGTGCTGCAGGTCCCGACTCCTGAACCGCTGCGTATTGTAGAGCCTCGTGAAGCAGTAACCAAGAAAATGCACGCAGAGGGAGAATACAGTCCTATGTGGCTGACTTTGTACGAAGATTTGCTGCGCTGCGGCAAAATCGGTATCAGCTCAGAGTATCCTGTTCTGGTAGAAGACCGTTACATTATGAATCCCAGTCCGATACCTCGTTATGATACTCCGAAGCTTAATGACAGCGACTGCCTGTATCTTTTTGGTGCAGGCCGTGAAAAGAAAATTTATGCTATTCCGCCTCATACCAAAGTTATGCCGCTGGAATTTGACGATATTCCTTTCGAAACAGAAAACTTTACCGGCAAACACTGCCATTTGTGCGGTGCAGAAGGTGTTTATCTTGATGAACTGACAGATGAAAAGACAGGCGAGAAGTATTATGAATGCAGTGATACTGGCTATTGCGCTAAAAGGAGAGAACAGGGATGCAGACCTTAAAAAATGATAATAAAGAAAAACCTATTCTTGAGGTACGCGGGCTGACTGTACGCTACGGACAGGGCTGTGATTACTGCCTGAGCGGACAGCCGCTGCTGAAAAATACCTGCCCTCACTGCAAGACTGTCTGGGCCTGCAATGATGTTAATCTGGAACTTTATCCGGGCGAGATTTTAGGTGTGGTAGGCGAATCCGGCTCCGGTAAGTCCACCATGATGAAGAGTATTTATTTCGATTTTCCGGTAACGGAAGGCAGCGCTTATCTGCAGGCGTACAGCGAAGGCAAAGCAAATATGTTTACCGCTACAGCGCAGCAGAAAAAATATATCCGCAATCACATGATGGGTATGGTTTATCAAAATCCGGTGCTTGGTTTGCGTATGGATTATTCTGCAGCAGGCAATATTGCAGAAAAACTTATTGCCGCCGGCGGACGCAATTTCGGCAGCATGACAGAAAGAGCAAGTCAGCTGTTAGAAGCGGTAGAGATACTGCCGAGCAGGATGAAAGAGCCGCCGAAAAATTTCAGCGGCGGTATGCAGCAGAGAGTACAGATTTCCAAGGCTCTGGCTAATAATCCGCAGGTGCTTTTGCTGGACGAGGTTACTACCGGCCTTGACCTTTCTGTACAGGCTAAAGTTTTGGATTTGATTCGCCGCATCAGACAGGAGTTCGGCGTTTCCATCCTGCTTGTATCCCATGATTTGGCTGTTATCCGTATGCTGGCAGACAGAACTGTAGTTATGCTGGAAGGTAAGATTATTGAACGCGGTCTGACTGACCAGATTCTTGACGACCCGCAGCATCCTTATACTCAGCAGCTGGTACATTCTTTATTGTAGAGGTTGAAAATAGATATGCAGAAAAACAAAATTGTAATCAATGCTTGTCTGGTTTTGCCGGATAAACTTTTAAGTAATGCTTATCTTCATATTGAAGGAGAAAAAATTGCAGGCTATGGCCTGATGAGTAATCTGCCGCAGGAACTGCGTCAGAACGCTGAAAGTTATGACGCTGCCGGTGCGTATGTTATGCCTGGCTTTATCGATATTCACTCTGATATGATTGAAAATCTGATTCAGCCCCGCTCAACAGCATTTTTGGATATGGATATGGCGCTGGATGAAGCTGAAAAGCAGCTGGCTCAGTGCGGTATAACTACTATTTTCCATTCTGTAGCTATGTACAGAGAAGGCAGCTGGGATGCAAAAGCTATCCGTACAGCTCCTCATGTAGAACGCTTAATCGGCCTTGTAAATGCTAAACGCAGACGCAGACGTCTGATTCATAATCGTTTCCATCTGCGTTATGAGCTGGATAATCTGGAATGCTATGATTTGGTTCGTCAGCTGCTGGCAGAGAAAAAAGTCGGCTTGGTTTCTTTAATGGATCATCGTCCTGGACAGGGACAGTATCGTGATTTGAAGATTTATCGCCGTCATCTTCCTGGTGAAGGCAAAGACCTTACTGATAAGGAGTTTGCTGACCTGGTAAAAAGAGAGCAGAATAAACCCATGGTTGTCGGTGCAAAACTGCAGGTATTGCTGGATACTGCAAAACAGAACAATATCCCCATTGCCAGCCACGATGATGATACAGAAGAGAAAATATTGACTAATGCTAAAGCTGGCGTTGCTATCAGCGAGTTTCCTATAAGTCTGGAAGTTGCCAAAAAAGCGAAGGAATGCGGTTTACATCCTCTTTTAGGTGCTCCTAATATCCTTTTAGGCGGCAGTCATTCCGGTAATTTGTCTGCCGAGGTAGCAATTAAAGCAGGCTGCGGTGATATTTTATGCAGTGATTATTATCCGCAGGCGCTTTTACGGGCGGTATTTTATCTTTATGATAAAAATATTCTGACGCTGCCGGAGGCATGTACCCTTGTAAGCAGTAATCCTGCAGCAGCTGCTGGCATCAGCGGCGAAACAGGTACACTGGCAGCCGGCAAATTTGCAGACTTTTTAGTAGTTGCCAGAGATGCGGATAACGTACCGCTCCTGATCTCTACCTGGGCAAACGGCTGCTGCGTAGTTAAGAATACCTATCGTGATGAGGAGGAAGCATAGTGGAGCCTATTTTAAAAATCGAGCATCTGTCTAAAAACTTTTATCTGCACGAACAGCAGAAACTTATCAGCAGCTGCCGCAATATTTCTTTTGAGCTGAATAAAGGTTCTTTTATCGGTATTGTCGGCACTTCCGGTGCCGGTAAATCCACTGTGCTGCGCTGCATCTACCGTACCTATCTGGCAACGGAAGGCCATGTATGGTACAATTCGCTGGCTTATGGACCGGTTGATTTGGTCAATGCTGACGAAAGGCAGATTATCAATCTGCGCAGAGCAGAAATCGGCTATGTTTCCCAATTCCTTTCTATTCTGCCGCGTACTACTGCCTTCCAGCATGTAACAGATGCTGCTTTGGAAGCTGGTTTTTCACAGGAGGAAGCAGAAAAACGCGCTGCTCAGATGCTGGATTACTTCCGTCTGCGCCGTGATTTATGGGGATTGTATCCTGCTACGTTTTCCGGCGGCGAAAAACTGCGTCTGAATCTGGCGCATGCAATGGTCAAAGCTCCGCGCCTGCTGCTCTTAGACGAGCCTACTGCAAGCCTTGACCCGGATACCAAGCTTTTGGTACGTGATTTGCTGCTGAAACTGAAAAATGAAGGTACCTCCATGCTGGGCATTTTCCATGACCTGGAATTTATGGAAGGGCTTTGCGACAGAGTTTACAATCTTTCTCAGGGCAGTTTTACAGAATAGGAGCGAAAAGCGATGATTGCTGATTTACATATTCATTCAACTCTTTCAGACGGCAGTGATACCAGAGAGCAGATTCTGCAAAAAGCTTCTGCATTGGGCATTAAAGTAATGTCTTTTACTGAACACGATTCTGTAGCTGGCTATGAAGATGGTATTGTTTTAGCGGCAAGCTACGGTATTAAGGCGCTGCCGGGCGTAGAAATTTCCGCTTATGATTTTGCCAGCGGCAAAAAGGCACATATCCTCGGTTTTAATTACAGCGGCGGCGAGCATATTACTGCGCTGTGCGAACCTTTACTTATGCGCAGACATGGCAATTCTCTGCGCAAGATAGAGATTTTGCGTGAACTGGGCTATAAGATAACAGAAGAGGATGTACGCCGTTACGCCGGCAAATACATCTATAAGCAGCATATTTTAAAGTATCTCGTTGATTCCGGTCAGGAGGACGAGCTGTTTGGCAAGGTTTACTACACCTTGTTTAAACAGAATGGCCCCTGTGATTTTGATATTACTTATGTGGACGCTGTAGAAGCGGTACAGGCTATAAATGCCGATGGCGGCAAAGCTGTTCTGGCGCATCCGGGCCAGCAGGATAATTTTTCCATGATCCCGCAGCTGAAAGAAGCTGGGTTGTGGGGAATAGAACTGCTGCATCCTATGCATAACCAGGCAGACAGAGAAAAAGTACTGGCAGAGGCTGAAAAATTTGGCTTATACTGCACTGGCGGCAGCGATTACCACGGCACCTATACCAAGACAATACATGAGCTGGGACATTACAGCCCTGCTGAAGCAACTGTGCGACTGCTGACAGAATAATTTTGTCGGCAGTCGTATCATGCTCTAAGGGCAGTATGTAAAATGTATGTTCAATAAATCTGCAGATTATTAAGAACAGGTAAAGTGTTAGTTAAATGAACGTAAATACACTTGAAATGGACAAATACTGTTATTAAAATAAAGGCTAGAAATTATTTAATGTAAAAATATTTACAGATGCAGATGGAGGCTCATAATGCTGGAGTTAAAAAATATTAAAAAAAGTTATGACAACAAGACAATTCTTAACGATATCTCTCTGAAAATAGAAACTGGCGAGATTGTATCTATTCTTGGCCCGTCAGGAAGCGGCAAGACCACTCTTTTGAATGTTATTCTGGGTTTGACGGAAATTAATGCCGGTCAGATTATTTTTGACGGACAGGACTTGAGCAGGGTACCGATGAAAGACCGCGGTTTCAATATCGTATTTCAGGATTATGCGCTGTTTCCCAATCTCAATGCTTACGACAATATTATTTACGGATTACGTAATAAACCGGGTATTTCCACTCCGGAAGAAGTTGAAGAACTGGTAAATCTTTTAGGACTAAAAGAACATCTGAAAAAACGTATCGACCAGCTTTCCGGCGGTCAGAAGCAGAGAGTAGCGCTGGCGCGTACTTTGGTCATGAAACCGAAAATCCTGCTTTTGGACGAACCGCTGAGCGCACTGGACGGCGTTATTAAGGAATCTATCAAAGAGCGTATTCAGCTGATTGCTAAGCAATATAACCTGACTACGATTATTGTTACCCACGACCCGGAAGAAGCGCTGACCTTGTCTGATAAGGTGCTGATTATCAATGAAGGAAAAATCTCCCAATTTGATCGTCCGCAGGTTATTGTCAATCAGCCGAAAACTCAGTTTGTGGAAAAATTTATTTTATCGCAGCTGCGTATTAAACGCGATAATATTTTCCGTTTGTTTGGCGATCTGCCTGCAGCTGTAGCAGGGGTTGCAAGATGAACAGGAAAAGTTTTGAATTAAAGCTGTGCTTTGTACTGGTATGTATTATTTTTGCCATCTTTTTAGGCTTACCGCTGGGTAATCTGGCTTTAAAATCCTTACAGACCGGCAGCGGGCTGGGACTGGCAAATTATCAGCAGATGCTTGGCAATGATAAATTTCTGCAGGCTTTTAGTAACAGCTTTGTAATTGCTTCTTTGGAAGCACTGATTACCACAATACTGGCATTTTTCTTAGCCTATGGCCTGCACATGACGCGACTGCCGCATAAGATTAAGGAAATGCTGCAGCTGGTAATTATGATGCCGATGTTTCTGCCGTCAATAACCTATGGCTTTGCTGTTATTTATTCTTTCGGCAAGCAGGGTTTGATTACAAGGCTTTTAGATACACAGCTGTTTCCTATCTATGGTTTTTGGGGACTGTTGATTTCCTACATTATATATACGCTGCCGCCGGCTTTTCTGGTACTGTACAACGCGTTTTTCTATATTGATAAAAACTTTATCACTGTTTCTAAAATCATGGGTGACAGCACGCTCCGTACTTTCCTTATGACCAGTGTCAGACCGCTGACAGGCAGTTTGCTGGCTGCATTTATCCTTTCGTTCTTCCTGAGCTTTACTGACTTCGGTATACCGGTGTCTATCGGCGGTGAATACGAAGTAATCGCAGTAGAGCTGTACATGCAGATGATGGGCGCTCTGCCTAATTTCAGCAACGGCAGCGTTATTGCAGTAATGATGCTGATACCTTCTGTAATCAGTGTAGCGCTGCTGCGCTATATGGAAAAATTCAATTTCCGTTATAACAAGCTCAGTCGTTATGAAATTCAGCGTTCCTTTGTACGCGACAGTATCTTTACTGTATTCTTTGCCGCAGTAACGCTGGCATTTATTTCCGTATTTGCCATCATGTTTATCGTACCCTTTGTAAAAAGCTGGCCTTATCAGCCGATATTTACGCTGGATACTGTCAAGCGAGTGCTTAGTGACAGCGCGCTGCTTGATATTTACATAAATTCTCTGATGGTGGCCGGTATTACCGCCGTTGCCGGAACAATTTTATGTTACGGTGCGGCCATGGTTAACGCCCGTTCTGATTTGCACAGATACTGCAAAGTAATTATGGACGTTATCGCCATGGTTACCAATACCGTGCCGGGCATGGTACTGGGTGTTGCATTTATCTTCGTATTCTCCGGCAGTTCGCTGCAGAATACATTTGCCATCCTTATTATTGCCAATATCCTGCACTTTTTCACTACGCCGTATCTGATGATTAAATCCTCGTTGGCCAAGATGAATGAATCCTGGGAAACCACGGGACTTTTGATGGGCGATACATGGCTAAAAACAGTAATAAAAGTAGTTATTCCCAATTCCAAGGCGACTATTTATCAGATGCTGAGTTATTTCTTTGTCAACGCTATGGTGACAATCAGCGCAATTGTTTTTCTGGCAGGCGCAAGAACAATGGTTATTACTACAAAAATCAAGGAGCTGCAGTATTTTGAAAAGTTCGATGAAGTATTCGTTCTTTCCTTACTGATCTTCCTGACTAATATTGTAGTAAAGACTGTTTTCGATGTACTTGCTGAAAAAGAGGAATTTCCTCTGTATAAAAAAGTAAAAAATTTATTGAAAGCAAAGGAGTATTCAGATGAAAAGTTTTGCTAAGTTGTTATGCACAGCAATGATGATGATGTGTTTGGCTGCAGGTATTGCAGGCTGCGGCGGTGAGGAGAAAAAAGAGGCTGCAGCAGATGTAAAGCCTACCGTAATTTATACCAATGCCGATGAAGAAGCTCAGGTTGCTATTAAAGCAGCTCTGGATAAAAATGGCTTCAATGGCAAATATATCATGCAATCCTTCGGTACTTCCGAACTGGGGGGCAAACTTTCTGCAGAAGGCAAAAATATTGAAGCCGGTGTAGTACAAATGACTTCCTACTATCTGGACAGCGCTCAAAAAGAACATCCCATGTTCATTGATCTGACCGATGTTAATAAACCGCTGATGAAGCACGCTTCCTTCTATCTTCCTACTATCGGCAACTGCGGTTCCCTGTTTGTTAATACCGAAGAACTGAAAAAAGCAGGTCTGCCTGCTCCGAAAGCAATTAAAGATTTGGCAGATGCTAAATACAAAGGTCATATTTCCGTACCTGATATCATGGGTTCTTCTACTGCTTGGCTGATGACTCAGGCTGTACTGAATGAATATGGCGAAACTGACGGTGCTGCTATTATGAAACAAATTGAAGCAAACGCTGTTCCTCATCTGGAAAAATCCGGCTCCGGTCCGCTGAAAAAAATCCGTGCCGGTGAAGTAGCTGTTGGTTTTGGTCTGCGTCACCAGGCTGTTGCTGATAAACAAAAAGGCTTGCCTGTAGATTTTGTTGACCCTGCTGAAGGCAACTTTATGCTGACTGAAGCTGTTGCAGTAGTAGATAAAGGCGCTAAAGAAAACGAACAGGCTAAAAAGATTGCAGAATGCATTGCTAAAAATGCACGTCCTGAACTGCTGAAAATTTATCCGGTTGCTCTCTATGAAGGTGAAACCGTAGCAGCAGAAAATAAACCGGCAAATCCGAAAAACTTTAAAGAAACTCTGACTGTTGAACTGCTGAAAAAACATCAGGAACTTATTAAAAAATAATTGTTAAAAGGATGAATTTGATGGATAAGAATACCTATAAGCTGCTGACTCCAGGACCTTTGACTACCAGTGTTGGCGTAAAAGAAGCTATGCTGATTGACCGCTGTACCTGGGATGCTGATTATAAAGACATGACTCAGTCTGTACGCAGACAGCTGCTGGAGCTGGCGCATGCTGACAAAGCAGCCTATACTGCCGTACTGATGCAGGGCAGCGGTACCTTCGGTGTTGAGTCTGTACTTTCCAGCGTTATCGCTCCCAGCGACAAGCTGCTGATTTTACAAAACGGTGCTTACAGCAAACGTATGGCTGAAATGGCAGAATACCATAAACTGTCTTATGTAGTATATGAAGAAGATTACGCTAAAGTACCTGACGCGCAGATAGTGGAAGAACTGCTGCAGTCTGACCGTGAAATAACCCATATTGCTATGGTACACAGTGAAACTACCAGCGGTATACTCAATGATATTGAGACCATTGGACAGCTTGCGAAAAAATATGGCAAGAAGTTTATTGTAGATGCAATGAGCAGCTTTGGCGGTGTGGATATTGATGTACCGGCAACGGGCATTACTTACCTGGTAAGCAGCGCTAATAAATGCATCCAGGGTGTGCCGGGCTTCTCCTTCATTATTGCCGAGACAGCTGATTTGAAAAAATGCCGCGGACTGGCGCATAGTCTTTCTCTTGATTTGTATGCACAATGGGAGACTATGGAAAAAGACGGCGGTAAATGGCGTTTTACTTCTCCTACTCATGTAGTTGCTGCCTTTGCCCAGGCTTTGGAAGAGCTGAAAGCAGAAGGCGGTATTGCAGCACGCAATCAACGTTATGCAGCTACCAATAAGGCACTGCGCGAAGGTATGGAAGCTATGGGCTTTAAAGCCTTTATCGCAAGCAGCTTACAGGGTCCCATCATTACTACCTTTTTCTATCCGGAAAATGCGGCTTTCACTTTTGCAGAAATGTATGCTTATCTGAAAGACCGCGGCTATGTAATCTATCCTGGCAAACTGACCGATGCGGAAACCTTCCGACTGGGCAATATCGGTGAAATTTATATGGAAGATGTGGAGAAAATCCTGGCAATCTTTAAAGCATTTACAGAGGAGCATAAAAAATGAGCAAAATAAAGGCTGTAATATTTGACTGGGCAGGTACCACAGTTGATTTTGGCTGCTTTGCGCCTGTTGCTGCTTTCATGGAAAGCTTTAAAAAACACGGCATCGAGGTTACGGAAGAAGAAACCCGTAAACCTATGGGAATGCTGAAAATCGACCATATCCGCACCATGCTGAAAATGCCGCGAATTGCTGCTTTATGGCAGGAAAAATACGGCAGAGAAGCCAATGATGAAGATGCTTTGGCAATTTATGCTGATTTTGAGCCTTTACTGCTTGCTTCGTTAAATGATTATTCCACTGTAAAGCCCTATGTACTGGATACAGTGCAGCAGCTGCGTACTAAAGATATTAAGATTGGGTCGACTACCGGTTTTAATGACAAGATGATGCAGATTGTAACTGCAGCTGCAGCGCAGCAGGGCTATCAGCCGGATTTCTGGATTTCCACAGATTTTACAGGCAATGTAGGACGTCCTTATCCGTATATGATTTTCCGCAATATGTATAAACTCGGTATTCAGAGTGTCAGCGAAGTAGTAAAAGTTGGTGATACTGTTGCTGATATTATGGAAGGAAAAAATGCAGGCGTATGGTCTGTCGGCGTTATCGACGGCAGTTCTGTCATGGGCATCAGTCAGGATAAATACGATGCTTTAAGCGATGGCGAGCTCCTTTCGTTGCGTGCGCAGGTACGCAAAACACTGATGGAGGCTGGCGCAGATTTTGTTATTAACGATTTAAGACAGCTGCCGGAAGTTATCAGGATAATTGAAAAGGCTTGATAGAGAAGTAATAAAACTCTCTTGCACAGGATAAGCTGGCAAGAGAGTTTTTTGTTGCTTTTAATAATAAGAAAAATTTCCATTGATAAATAAAATCTAATGTTATTTAAAATATTGACTTAATGAGAAAATATACTATAATAAAGACAATATATGCTGTTTTAAGAAATCTGTTTACAGATCACTCTCACATTCTTAAAGACGGCCAAAAATTTAGGAGTGTGATATGACTATGAAACAAACAGTGATCTTTTCCATGCTTTTAGCTTTAGGCGTAACTGCTTCTGCATACGCAGCAAATCCGTTTTCTGATGTTCCTGCTGGCCACTGGGCATATGACAGTGTAAACAAACTGGTTGCTGCTGGCGTAGTTGAAGGGTATCCTGACGGAACGTATGGCGGAGATAAGCTGATGACCCGCTATGAAATGGCACAAATTGTAGCGAAAGCTATGGCAAAAGGTGCCAATGTTGATAAGCTTTCAGCAGAATTTGCCGAGGAGCTTGATACTTTAGGCATTCGTGTAGCTGCTTTGGAAGAAAAAACGGATAATGTAAAAATTACTGGCCAGATCCGCTATGAATATGGTGACCGCAACGGAGATCTTGGTAGGGAAAAAGGTAAAGATGCCGTAAACCGCCTGCGCAGCCGTATTTATATTAAAGGGCAGGTGAATGATGACTGGAGCTTTACCGGACGTATTCAAAACGATCAGAAGTTTAACAATGACAGCGGTGATGAAAAAACACAGTTTAATCAGGCTTATGTAAACGGTAAGATTGGCGGCGTGAAGGTATTGGCCGGTAAAACTGATCAATATCTGGCTAATGGATACCTTTACGACGATACAGCAGAAATGCTGCAGCTTTCTTATGGTAAAGATATTAAAGTTAATGCTTACTATGGCCAGCCAACTGACTATGGCTATGATGAGTTTTATGGAGTTTCTGCTAATGGTAAAATAGGTAAGCTGTCTTTATCCGCAGGATATGATGCTTTTAAATATGGCTTGAAAACAGCTGCTTTTGTTGGTGATGGAGATACTAATAATGTTGGTATAGGTAAGGACAATAACGTCTGGAATGTAAGTGCTTCTTATAATTTTGGGGATGTAAAATTAGGCGCTACCTACCTTAACTCTGACTTAGGCGATACAATGCTGATGAATAAGAATGTCGATACTGATGGTTATGTAATCAGTGCTTCTTATAAAGGTGCTAAAGCTGCTGATCCTGGCAGCTGGGGATTGTGGGGTAATTACTATAACCAGGGAGCAGGAACTTTTGTAGCTCATACCATGAAAACAGGTGACTGGGGATACTTCTACAATGAAGGTTTCAAAGGCTACGGTATTGGCGCTAATGTAACAATTGCTAAGAATATGGTTTATAATTTAGATTATTATGATTTGGAAGGTAAAGAAAGCGGTAAAGATACTCAAGTACTTTGGAGTCGACTGCAGATTACGTTCTGATAAATAAAAAACCGGCTTATGCCGGTTTTTTATTTATTCGTTATTTTCATTTTTAATAGTTCCATAGGCTACAAGTACAGTACCTTTGGGTGCTGAAAGAGCAGGGCATATGTAAAGAACAACACCTGTCTGTTCGGCATAATAGGTGGTAATTATGCTGCCGAAAAGGTCGGTAATATGACCAAGAATTTGACCTTCTTCGACAAAGTCGCCACTATGGATGTGATGCATCCAGCATCCTGCTTCCATTGTTTCTAAATAAATCAGATTTTCTACATCACTTGGTACATGACGACGTGGCTTTACAGGGATGGAGGTCATTTTTAGCTTGTTCATAATATTATAGATATCATTTTTGTAGGCATCTATGTCTTCACGCAAGCATAATCCTGCTCCTCCGCGCTCTATTAAAATTGATGGCAGGCCTTGACTGGCAGCGTAATTATATGCACCGCCTGTCGCCATTGAGCGTACCATATATTCCATATCCAGGACCTTGGCAATACTGCGTGATTTTTGTTCTATTTCCAGTGTTGGCTGACCTGGATAATATACATATGGGTGTAAGCTTTCGTGAATATCGCCACTATGCATATCTACATAGAAATCAGCAATTGGGAAAAAGTTATTACTGATAAGATAAGCCGTTTTATCAGACAGCGTACCTAATGGATTACCAGGAAAAACGCGGTTCAGATTTTTGCCGTCTTCAGGAACAATAAACTCACGCCGAGCCCAGAACCCCTGGATATTAACAGGATGCATCATGATGAGGCAGCCGCTTAAATGTTCTGGCTCTATATCACGTCCGAGCTCCATAGCAGCAGCAATGCCAGGATATTCGCCGCCGTGTATACCGGCAGTGATAAACAGCGTAGGTCCATCTTCATGACCATTTATAATTGTTATTGGAATTTTTACTGCTGTATCGGGAACAGGCAGCATTGTACGAAGCTTTTCGCCTCTGTTAATGGTTAAACCACAAATATTTACAGTATCAGACATTATGATTGCTTCTCTATTGATTGTGATAACTTATTGTGCTATATTATAACATAAAATAAATTTTTAATTCAATAAATACATCTATTGGAATTAGTTGTTGTTAAAAAATAGATGCGATTAAGAGAAGGCGTAATATGCTGAATGACAAAGAATTTTTAAAACTTACAGTTCCCTTTATGTTATCTACAATGACGCAACCATTGATGGGGGCTGTCAATACTGCGGTAATGGGACAATTACCGCAGCCGGAATATATTGCCGCGGTAGCATTAGGAGCCATCCTGTTTAATAATCTGTACTGGTTATTTGGATTTCTTCGTGTAAGTACTACGGGTTACTCTGCACAGGCCATGGGAGCGAACGATAAAACTCTTTCTATGCTTGCTTTTTTTAAACCTTTGGTACTGGCTATTGTTATAGGCTTTTTGTGCATTGTTTTGCAGAAATATATAGTTGAAGCATATTTAAGTTTTATTTCTCCCACAGAACAGGTTGCTGCTTTGTGCCGTAGTTATTTTGATATTCTGATCTGGGGTGCTCCTTTAGTCCTGTTTAATTATGTTTCTCTAGGATGGCTAATGGGTCAGGCGCAGGTTCGTGCTTCTGTAATAATGCAAGTTTCTTCTAATCTGCTGAATATTATTTTAAGCATTTTGTTTGTGCTTGTATGGGAGCTTGGTATTGAAGGAGTTGCTGTGGCAACCTTGCTGTGTCAGATTTATGGTGCTGCCGTAGGAGTGTTTTTAATAGCGAAATTAGGCAATTTCAACTACAGAATTTTACCGGTAAAGGAATTATTAGATTGGCGTACCTTTACAGAAATGCTTAAGGTTAACTTTAATCTTATGCTTAGAACGGCATGCTTACTGACTGTAAATAATGTTATGGCGGCTGTAGGCGCAGGGTTTGGTACAGCAGTGCTTGCGGCTAATGCTGTATTGCTGCAGATTAAGGATTTGATGAGCTTTTTAATGGATGGAATTGCTAACGGTACGGCAATTTTTACAGGTAAGTCAATAGGTACACAAAGCAGAACAATGCTTGATAAAACTATTGCTTTAACTTATAAATGGGCAGCGATACTGGCATTGTTTTTGTCTGGTGTGTATTTCGCAGGCAGCAGCTGGATGATTAGCTTATTTACTGACCAAGAGTCTGTAATTAAGCTGGCAGAAAAATATAAATTTTATATTTTGCTATATCCAGCCGTTTCCTTTATAGGACTGTCCCTGTATGGCGTCTTCAGCGGTGCGACACGTACAGCACCTGTACGCAATATGATGCTTATAGCATCTGTATCCTTTTATTTGGTACAGATGGTGCTTGTGCCTGATTTAGCTAATAGTGGGCTCTGGATTGCTTATATGACATATATGGGGATGCAGTCAATAGTATTGTATATATATTTAAAAAAGTTAAGGTTTTCATTAATTTAAATATAGTTTAAAAATAAATAATCAAAATTATCTGTGTATCATAAATGTAAAAATAGGAATTATTCATTACTGTATGAATATAGAAAAGCCACCGGATTGTTGGTTGTTGTAGAACAATCTGGTGGCAATTTTTGTTATTTAGTAAATAAAATAACAGTGTTATCATGCTTATTATTCTTGACTATTAATAGTAATATGTGCTAAAATACTTAAAGGGATATTTTGACAAAAATATCATCTGAGGTGCTCTCTTAGAAGAGGTGAATTAGGGAATGCGGTGTAAATCCGCAACGGTCACGCCACTGTGAAGCCTTTGGGCAAAGTCAGATCGCAGCCTCAGAATATATGTATTTTCTGCGAGGGACAGAAAGCGTATGAATAGTTCTGTAAAGTAGCATTATGGCAGTATATGTGAAGAAGTATTCAAATCTCTTTCTGTATTTCGCAGAAAGAGATTTTTTTTATTGAGGAGATGGTGCTTTTGAGTAATAAACAGCTTGTGTACCGTATAGGAGAAATTTTACTGGTACTTTTAGGCATCAGCTTTATTACTTTCTGTCTGGTCATGCTTGCTCCGGGTGATCCAGTGCGGCAGATGATTGCCGGTAACGAGGATATTATGGTTAGTCAGGTAGAAATTGAGGCTTTACGACATGAGCTTGGTCTTGATAAACCTTTTTTCTTTCAGTATTTGGACTGGTTAGGACGGGCATTGCAGGGTAATCTGGGATTTTCTTATATGGTAAAGAAACCTGTTGTGGATGAACTCATGCATTCTTTACCGGCAACAATACTGTTGGCTGGTGCTTCTGCCGCATTTATGCTTGTAGTTTCTGTTCCTTTAGGAATTTATTCTGCTGTGAAACGCAATAGTTTTCTTGATTATTTTGTAAGAGGACTTACCTTTGTTGGTGTATCAATACCTAACTTCTGGATGGGTTTGATGTTGTTGTGGATTTTTGGCCTGAAACTGCGCTTATTGCCCATTGTTGGTGGTAGGGTATCATTGGAGAATTTGATTTTACCGACATTGACATTGGGGATTGTCATGGCAGCTAAATATACACGGCAGGTTCGTACTGCAGTACTGGAAGAGCTGAATCAGGATTATGTGGCAGGTGCAAGAGCTCGCGGGATGAGTGAAAGTCATATCCTTTGGAAAGAAGTTTTACCAAATGCCATGTTGCCGCTTATTACATTATTAGGTTTATCTTTTGGTAATCTGCTTGGTGGCGCGGCTGTTGTTGAAATAGTTTTTTCTTGGCCTGGTCTGGGCTATCTTGCTGTACAATCTATTATCTACCGTGATTTTCAGCTGGTACAGGGCATTGTGCTGTGGATCGCTTTAATGTATATGGTAATCAATCTGGTAGTAGATTTTTCCTATACTCGCCTTGACCCGAGACTTAGAAAGGCAGGCAGGTAATATGGATAAAATACTTTATGGCTTAAAAAATAATCGTTCTTTTGCGATAGCAAGCTTTTTTGTGGCATTGTTGATTTTAATAGCAGCAGCAGCTCCGTTGATTGCGCCTTATGATCCATATGAAGCAATTATGGCTAATGCTTATTTGCCGCCGTCATCAGAACATTTATTTGGTACTGATAAACTTGGCAGAGATAATTTCAGCCGCGTGCTTTTTGGTGCGGCTTACTCTTTGAGCAGTGTACTTCTCTTGGTAGTGTTGATTTTTATTGTGGGAACCTCTTTAGGTGTTATTGCTGGCTACTTTGGCGGAAAAACCGATATTGTTATCATGCGTATAGCTGATATGATGATTTCTTTTCCGGGAATGATTCTGGCTATCGCTATTGCAGGTATTTTGGGTGGCAGCCTTATTAACGCTATGATAGCGCTGATAATTGTAACATGGACTAAATACGCCAGATTAGCACGAAGTGTGGTCCTGAAAGTTAAAAAACGTGATTTTGTTACAGCTGCTATAGTCAACGGCGGTAAACCGATGCATATTCTCTGGCAGCATATATTGCCTAATATTTTGCCGCTAATGGTTATTACAGCAGCTGCAGATATAGGCGCTATGATGATGGAACTTGCGGGTTTGTCTTTCTTAGGCTTTGGCAGCCAGCCTCCGGCCCCAGAGTGGGGATTAATGCTCAATGAAGGTCGCCAGCAGTTGCAAACAGCACCATGGTTAATGGTATTTCCGGGGTTAGCAATTTTTTTGACTGTTGTTGTCTTTAATCTTTGGGGAGATGCATTGCGAGATGTACTTGATCCAAGGCAGGAAGATAATGAATGATAAACTTAAATTGGTAAAAGGGGTGTAATCAAATGAAAAAATTTTACAAAAGTGCTGCTGTAGCGACAATGATGGGATTATTGACTTTGGCTGTAGCTGGCTGCGGTGATGATAAAGTTGCACCGGTTTCCAGTGAAAAACTTAAATTTGGTGTAACTAATTTTGCAGATAGCCTTGAACCGACTGATAACTTCTTCGGTTGGGTAGTTATGCGTTATGGTCTTGGTGAATGTCTGTCTAAATTTGATGATAAAATGAATGTCGTACCTTGGCTGGCAGAGAGCTGGCAGATTAGCGATGATAAATTGACATGGACATTTAAGATTAATGATAAGGTAGTATTTTCCAATGGCGATAAATTAACAGCTGAAATTGCTAAGGAATCGATTGAACGCGCATTTAAAAATAATGCACGTGCACAGTCTTTCTTTACCTATGCGGAAATCAAAGCTGATGGACAGAACCTTATAATCAGAACAGATAAGCCTGTTCCCACATTGCCGGGAATGCTTGCTGATCCTCTTTTCATCATTATTGATACTAAGGTTACAGATCGTGATTATGCTAAAGAAGGACCGATTTGTACCGGTCCGTATATGGTGAAATCCTACAGCAAATCTAAAGCTGAAATGGTTGCAAATCCTAATTACTGGGATGGCAAAGTACCGTTTAAGGCAGTAGATATTCCTACTATTGATGATCCTAATACCCGTGCCATGGCTTTACAGTCCGGAGAAATAGACTTTGCGATAAATATTGCTGCAGGTGATTTGGACCTGTTTAAAAATGATAATTATAAAATTTCTGAGATTGCTTCTCTGCGTACAGTACTTGCTCAGATGAATATGAATGAAGGCAAGCCTTTGGCTGATCCGAAGGTACGTGCGGCTCTTATTAGCTGCTTGGATCGTGAAACTTATAATAAAGTGCTGTTAAAAGATACCTTTATTCCCGGCAAGGCTCCTGTACCGCCTTCTTTGGACTACGGCTTTGACCAGTTGAATGATCCCAACAGCTATAATGTAGAACGTGCGAAAAAACTGTTGGCTGAAGCAGGATGGAAAGATACTAACGGTGATGGTTATGTAGATAAAAACGGCAAAAATATGGAACTTGATTTTGTTTACTACAGTGGACGTGCTGAACTTCCGTTATATGCTGAAGCTACTCAAGCAGATGCAAAAAAAATCGGTATTAAAGTAAATATGAAAAATGTAGATTACAACGTACTTGATCCGATGCGCAGAAATGGTGAGTTTGATTTGATTATTTCTAACATTCTTACTGCTAACAGCGGCGATCCTGAGGTTTATCTCAACTGGTACTGGAAAACCAATGTTAATGGCAGTCAGCCCCAGAATTCTACTGGCTACAGCAATCCTGAATTTGATGCTTTGAGCGATCAGCTGGCAGTAGAGTTTGATCCGGCAAAGCGTCGTGATTTAATGATTAAGATGCAGCAGATACTGCTGAATGATGGTGTGGCTCTGTTCTTTGGCTATCCTAAAACTAATTTGGTAAGTAAAGCTTCTGTGCAGGATGCCGATATTAAACCGGCTGACTATTACTGGCTGACCAAGGATATCAAACCTGCACAATAATAAAGAAGGTGTTGTTAATTAATGCTTTTGGAAGTAAAAGATTTACAGATAAGCTACGGAAATAAAATAACAGTAGATAAAGCCAGCTTTTCACTTGAAAAGGGAGAAATACTTTCTATTGTAGGTGAGAGCGGCAGCGGCAAAACTACTGTGATTCGTGCTCTGATGGGATGTTTGCCGGGAAACGGGCATGTCAGTGGCGGGGACATTCTGTTTGAAGGTCGTAGTGTACTAGGTAATACTGCTGACGACTGGCGTAAAATGTGCGGCGAAGAGATGTCCATGATTTTTCAGGATAGTGGTAATATGATTAATCCTATCCGAAAAATCGGCAAGCAGTTTATAGATTACATTATTGCTCATAGGCCGAATATTTCTAAAGCAGATGCCTATAAAATGGCTGTTGCCATGCTGGATGATGTCCGGCTTCCAAATCCTGATAATATTATGAACAGTTATCCGTTTGAGTTATCTGGTGGTATGCGGCAGCGTGTAGGTATAGCAATAGCAATGGTTTTTCAGCCTAAAATTCTGCTGGCTGATGAGCCTACGAGCGCACTTGATGTAACTACGCAGGCGCAGATTATTCGCCAGATTGTGGATGTACGTAACGAGTTCAATGCGGCAGTTATTATTGTTACGCATAATCTTGGTGTAGCGTCCTATATGTCTAATAAAATAATCGTTATGAAAGATGGACATATTGTTGAAAGCGGCCTTCGTGAAGATATTATTAGTAATCCGCAGCATGAATATACCAAGGAGCTGCTTGCTTCGGTACCTGTAATGGGAGGTAAAAAGTATTATGAATGAGAAACATATTGCTTATACTGAACCGAAGGTAATTTTGGAGGTTAAAAATCTTACCAAAAAATTTGCAGTTGAGGGTGGAAAAACTTTAACTGCCTGCAATAATGTCAGTCTGCGCGTATATAAAGGGCAGACACTTGGCATTATCGGTGAAAGTGGCTGCGGAAAGAGCACATTGGTACGTACGCTAATGCAGATTCATCCTGCTGATGGAGGACAAGTATTATTTTACGGAAAGGATTTACTGCAGGCGAAAGGTGAACAAGCCCGTCAGAACAGGCGAAAAATACAGATGGTTTTCCAAGATCCTACAGCAGCATTTAATCCGAAAATGAAAATAAAGGATATTCTGTGTGAGCCGCTGAAAAATTTTGGAATGATTAAGGACAGCGAGGTTGATGCCAAGGCAGAAGAATTACTTCGATTGGTAGAGCTGCCGACAGATTTTAAAGATCGTTATCCGCACAGTATGAGTGGCGGTCAACGACAACGTATAGGCATTGCGAGAGCTATATCTTTGAATCCTGAAATTATTATCTGTGATGAGGCTACCAGTGCACTTGATGTTTCCGTACAGAGAAAAGTATGTGAACTGCTTGTAAAGCTCCAGAAAGAGCAAGGAATAACTTTTATATTTATATGTCATGATATAGGACTGGTTGACTTAATGTGTCATCAGGTGGCTGTCATGTATTTGGGCAACGTAGTAGAAATTATTGAAAAAGGTAAAATTGATGGCCATACTGTACATCCTTATTCACAGGCGCTTTTAAAGGCTGTATTTAAAGTACATTTTAAACCTGGAGAAAAAATACAGACTTTGGAAGGTGAAGTTCCCAGTCCTTTAGACTTGCCGAATGGTTGTCCTTTTCAAAGCCGCTGTGAAAAGTGCTCAGATATATGTCGTAGTGAAAAGCCTCGACTTAGAAAAATAGATGAAGGCCATTATGTAGCTTGCCATTTTGTGAAATAATATAAAGTGTATTAAGTGAAGAGTAAATAAAGAAAAAGAGTATCTTTCTGAAAAGAAAGATACTCTTTTTTGATAGAAAGCTTGTTATCTTATTTATACCTTTAGAATTCGATGAATCAGATCAAGAAAGAACTCATTTGCCAGCAGAACCCGAAAGCATAGAAATGAAATTTGTTTTATAAAATATTATCTATATATCGTGCAAAAAGCAGTCAGTTAATTGCTGACTGCTTTTTTGTTTGCAGAATATAAGCATAGGTAAAAAATACTTATAGCTATACAAAGGAAATAAGTACAGTACTTACTTGGGAATTTTTTATTTTATATTTATATGTTTTTTAATCGGCTTTAATAAAAATAGATAGAAAAAGTAAAGGAATATGATAATGTAACAATGATTACTTATACTGAAATGATAAAAATATTTCGACAAATTTAATAATCTGTAAAATAAATTACAGAAAAAAGAATAATTTTTGCATTGAAAAAATTTATTTACAGATTTCTTTACTTTAAATAAATAAAGTGATAAAGTACTAAACAATCAAAGTACTATTGGGGGGATTATGGTGGAGAGGAAAATATACGAAATACCTTATGGAACTAAAGATATTTTGCCTGGAGAGATGAAAATAAGACGGGCTATAGAAAATAAGATTATCAATGTTTTCTGCAAATGGGGTTACGATGAGGTTAAAACTCCCAGTTTTGAATATGCAGACATTTTTAAGATTACTGATAAGGAAAGTGATTTTCGTTTTTTTGACCGTAATAATAATTTGCTTGCATTAAGAAATGATATGACTGCGCCAATTGCCAGAGTGGCTGCTAACAGGCTGCAGGATGAGAATAAAATTAAACGATTATGTTATCTGGCAAGCTTGTACAGATATGAAAATATCCAGGCTGGCAAACAATGTGAGTTTGAACAGGCTGGTGTAGAGCTTTTTGGTGCAAGCGGAGCCGCTGCTGATGCAGAGGTAATTGTATTGGCTGCTGAAAGTCTGCAAGCAGCCGGAATTAAAAATTTTACTATCAGTTTGGGACATATTGGCTTTATTGATGGATTGTGTCGTGATGCAGGACTCGATCCAGAGCAGATAAGGAGTGTAAAGGAAAATCTTCGCAGACATGATGCTGTTGCTATGGAAGAAATAGCTGCTTCGTTAACTGAAGCAGGCAGTCAGCTGCAAAATATATTCAGCAGATTACTTTTTCTGCAAGGAAAGCAGGAACTTTTAGATGAGCTGGCTACTGCACTGCAAGGTAAAAAGGTAAGCAAAGCTTTGGACGACTTGAGGCAGATATATAATTTAGTAAAAGCATATGGTTATGGTGATTATGTAAGCTTTGACTTGGGATTGAACAGATCCCTTGATTATTATACGGGAATGCTGTTTGAGATTTATTTGCCAGAATTAGGCTTTTCAGTAGCTGGTGGGGGACGTTATGACCGAATGATGGATAAATTTGGTATGGATTGCCCTGCTACTGGTTTTGCTTTGGGAATTGAGCGCATCATCCTTGCTTTGGAAAGGCAGGGTGCACTTGATTACAGCAGACGTTGGGATGTTTTTGTGGCGTGGGGAGAAGGAAATATTGTACAGGCTATAGTAAAAGCCGATGCTCTGCGAAAAGAAGGACGCAGTGTAAAACTGGCTGTAGAGCCAATGACGTTACAGCAGGCTGCGGAACAGGTAAGCAGTAATTGCTGCTGCAGTTTGGTCTATGTTTGAGGGGGAGAGTTTATGGACGAATATATTACTATTGCCTTGCCGAAAGGCAAGCTGTTTGATAAAGCAGTTAAGCTCTTGGCAAAGGTTGGCTATAGTGCAGATAATATTTCAGAGGATTCCCGTAAACTGGTTATTGTTAATGAAAAAGCTAAGGTAAAATTCATTATTGCCAAGACCGTAGATGTACCGACTTATGTAGAATATGGTGCTGCTGATCTGGGAATTATAGGTAAAGATGTTTTGGCGGAAGAAAATAAGGATATAGTGGAATTATTAGACCTTAAGTTTGGTAAATGCAGACTAATGCTGGCAGTACCCGAAGCAAAGCGATTGACGAAGCTGGAGGATTATGCGCATTTAAGAGTGGCTACCAAATATCCTAATTGTGCTAAACGATATTTTGATGAGCTGGGTATTCAGACTGAAATTATCAAGCTGAACGGCTCTATCGAATTGGGGCCGATTGTGGGATTGAGTGAGCTTATAGTTGATATTGTAGAAACAGGCACTACTTTGCGGGAAAATAATCTTACAGAGGTTGCTTCCATTTTTACGGCAACATCAAGATTGATTGCCAATAAAGCAAGTTTCCGATTAAAGTTTGACAGGATATCACGTTTAACAGAAGATTTAAGGGAAGTTTTGAAAGAAGGTTAAGCAGATGAATTTTATAGATGCAAGAAAAATGACTGCAGCTGAAGTTGCTGCATTGATGAAGAAGAAGGCTTTTGATGAGTGTACTCTTTCTCCAGGTGTACAAGCTGGAGTCACGGAAATGTTTGGCGAGCCATTGACGGCAGCTCAGGTTGTAGAACGTATCGTAAATGATGTAAGAATCGGTGGAGATGACAAACTGTTCTACTACACCAAACTTATTGATAAAGCAGAACTTAATGCAGATAACATCAGGGTTTCAGAAGAGGAATTTAGAGAAGCGGAAGCAGTGGTAAAGCCGGAAGTAATCGCAGCTATCAAAAAGGCTATTGCTAATGTTACACGTTTTCATGAAGAGCAGGTACCAAAAACATGGCTGACTAACAGAGAATATGGTTCAATGCTGGGACAGAAAGTAACGTCTCTTGATTCGGTAGGCATCTATGTACCTGGCGGTACAGCTGCTTATCCTTCATCGGTCATTATGAATGCCTGTCCTGCTAAAGTTGCCGGTGTACCTAAGATTGTAATGGCTGTACCGCCGGGAAAAGATGGTAAAGTAAATCCTTATGTGCTGGTAACAGCTAAAGAAATAGGAATTACAGATATTTACAAGATGGGTGGTGCACAGGCAGTTGCTGCTATGGCTTTTGGTACAGAAACAGTACCCAAGGTAGAAAAAATTACCGGGCCTGGAAATATATTTGTTACCTTAGCCAAAAAAGCAGTATATGGTCATTGTGATATAGATATGCTGGCGGGACCGAGCGAAATTTTGATAGTTGCGGATGAGAGCGCCAGCCCGCGTTATCTTGCAGCTGATCTTTTAAGCCAGGCAGAGCATGACCCGCTGGCAAGTGCCATCCTAGTTACGGACAGTGAGCAGGTCGCGCGTGATACTATGCGGGAACTGGAGTTACAATTGGAAGCTTTACCCCGTAAAGGTATAGCTGCTGTTTCTCTTGAAGGGCAGGGAAAAGTAATTTTGGCGGATAGTATGGAAACGGTTGTTGCTATGGCTAATATGTCAGCACCGGAACATTTGGAAATCATGACTAAAGCTCCCTTTGAATTACTGCCTTTTATCCGCAATGCTGGTGCTATCTTTTTAGGTGCATATTCGCCGGAACCTTTGGGAGACTATTACGCAGGACCTAATCATATTTTACCTACAGGTGGTACAGCTAAGTTTTATTCTGTACTGAATGTTGAAACCTTTATGAAGAAAACTAGCATTATAGCATATACTGATAAAGCTCTTACTGCTGTGGCAGATGATATTATTGTTATGGCGGAAGCAGAAGGGCTGCAGGCACATGCAAATGCTATTCGTAAACGTGTGGAGAAAGAATAAATGATGAAGAATATCAGAATTAGAGAAAGTATTGCCAAACTGGAAACATATCATGTGGAAAATATCAATGCTGAAATAGTAGTTAATGCTAATGAAAGTAATTTGCCTTTGCCGCAGCAGGTTTTGCAGAAATTGGAAAAACAAATGCAGACGTTTGCATTTAACAGATACCCTCAGATTCAGGCAGAGAATTTATGCGCGCAGCTGGCAACGAGTTTTAATCTGCAGGCAGAAAATGTAATTATTGGCAACGGCTCCAGTGAACTTTTGCGAATAGTTTGCCAGGTTTTTGGTGGCAGCGGCAGCAAAATTATTGTACCTGTACCATCCTTTTCTATGTATGAAGTGTATGTGCAATTGTCGGAAAGCGAAGTATATCCATACTATCTTGATGACAGGGGATATATTGATAAGGACGCCTTGTTAAAAACAGCAGCTGAAGTTAAACCGGATTTGCTTATTTTATGTAATCCCAATAATCCCACTGGTAACTACAATGATTTAGCGGATATTGCCGCTATTGTTGCAGCAGTAGATTGTCCGGTAGTTATTGATGAAGCCTATATTGAATTTGCAGGAAAGAATTCTGCAGTAAACCTTTTACAAGAATATGATAATATTATTTGTTTGCGGACTTTTTCCAAAGCTTATGGATTGGCAGGCATGCGTTGTGGATATGGTTTAGGGGCAGAAGAGCTGATTAAGGCGCTGAAGAAAGCTATACTGCCGTATGGAGTCAATGCTTATACTCTGATGACAGCAGAGGCAGTATATTCTTACAGAGAGCTTTATGCAGCAAGAATCAGCGAAACTGTAACAATGAGAGAAGAACTGGCTGAATGTTTGCGTCAGTTAGGATTTAATGTATATCCGTCTGCAACTAATTTTGTGACCTTTTATGCGGACGGAAGCATGACAGCGAAAATGTCTGAAAAATATAAGAAAATATATGGTAAAGATTTACAGGATGACAGGATGAACAGCGGGAAGTTTATTTTTGAAAAATTAAAAGAAGCCGGTATTCTGGTGCGTGATTACAGTACTAATAAGAATTTACGCGGCTGCTTACGCATTAGTATAGGCTTGCCGCAGGAAAATCAACGGATTATGGATGTAATGAGAGATTTATGCGAGGATGTGTGAATATGCGCAGCAGCAAGATTGTGAGAGAAACAGCAGAAACAAAGATAACAGCAGAGCTGGTATTGGATGGTGAGGGAGAAAGCAGGATTGATACCGGTGTTGGCTTTCTGAATCATATGCTGACACTTTTTGCTAAGCATAGTTTTTGCAACCTTAATATGCAGGCTAAAGGTGATCTTGAGGTAGATTGTCATCATACTGTTGAAGATTGTGGTATTGTTTTAGGACGACTGCTTAATGAGGCTATAGATGACAAGGTTGGCATGCATCGTTATGGCGAGTGTTTTATACCTATGGATGAAGCTTTGGTACAGGTTGTATTGGACTTTTCCGGCAGACCTTATCTTGTGCTGCAGGGAGAAATACCATCAGGTAAACTGGGAAACTATGATACAGAAATGACGGAAGAGTTTTTCAGAGCTGTTGCTAATGAAGCAAAAATGACGCTGCATATAAGGATTTTATACGGAAAAAATACTCATCATATTATTGAAGCTGTTTTTAAGGCTTTTGCACGTGCTGTAGCGCAGGCGGCAGCTTTAGACAGCAGAGTTAAAGGTGTGATGAGCAGCAAAGGTGTATTATGAAAAATGAAATCGTGATAATTGATTATGGAATGGGCAACCTGCACAGCGTCAGTAAAGCGGTAGAAGCTGTAGGAGCAGTGCCAATAGTGACAGCAGATAAAAAAATTATATCTGCTGCTGAAAAAATTATCCTGCCCGGAGTAGGTGCGTTTGGCGACTGTATGAAGAACTTACAGGCGACTGGTTTAGTGCCTGAACTGATTAAGCACATAAAAAGCGGTAAGGGGTTTTTAGGTATTTGTCTGGGTATGCAGCTGCTTTTTGAAAGCAGCGAGGAAAGTCCTGGAGTAGCTGGACTAGGGATTTTTAAAGGTGCAGTAAAAAGATTAACTACTGAGTATAAGGTGCCGCACATGGGCTGGAACAGACTGAAACTGAAAGCAGCCTCACCTTTGACTGCTGCAGCGGATGGAAGTTATGTTTACTTTGTGCACAGCTTTCATGCTGTACCGAAAGACAGTAATATTATTACAGCCGTATGCGATTATGGTACTGAAATAACAGCGGCTGTAGGTCGTGATAATATTCAGGCAGTGCAGTTTCATCCGGAAAAATCAGGCGAAGTAGGACTAAAAATGCTGCAGGCATTTAAGGAGTGGAAATTATGAGGGTTTATCCGGCAATTGATCTTAGAGGTGGTAGATGTGTACGCCTGACGGAAGGCGATTTTGCTAAAGAAACGATATTTTCTGACAGCCCGGCGGCAATGGCAGTAAGATGGAAAAATGAGGGCGCAGAGTTTTTGCATGTAGTAGACCTTGATGGAGCTGTTGCTGGTGCGAGTCAGAACATGGCAGCTATTAAAAGTATTATTGAGGTAGTGAATATTCCTGTACAGCTAGGCGGCGGTATTCGCAGTATGGAAAATATAGAAAACTGGCTTAATTTAGGAGTAAACAGGGTTATACTTGGCAGTGCAGCAGTACGCAATCCACAGTTGGTTGCCGAGGCCTGTAAAAAGTTTCCAGAGAGAATAGTGGTAGGCATTGATGCCAGAGATGGTTATGTTGCTGTCGATGGCTGGGGAAAAAACAGCCAGGTGAAGGCAACAGATCTGGCCTGTTCTTTAGCTGGCTATGGCGTTACTGCTATTATTTTTACAGATATCAGCAGGGATGGAACCTTGAGCGGCGTTAATGCAGAAGCAACAGCAGAAATAGCTGTATGTTCCGGTATTCCTGTTATTGCTTCGGGTGGTGTAGCTTCGCTGGATGATATTAGACGTCTGCTGCCGTATGAAAAGCAAGGTATAAGCGGCTGCATCATAGGTAAGGCTATTTATACAGGAGCAGTAAAATTGGAAGAAGCGATAAAGCTGGCAGGTGAAAAAAGATGCTGACAAAGAGAATAATTCCCTGTCTTGATGTGGCAGGAAACAGAGTTGTAAAAGGAACAAATTTTATTGAACTGCGCGATGCCGGAGATCCTGTAGAATTAGCTGAGTTTTACGATAATGCCGGTGCTGATGAACTGGTTTTTCTGGATATTGGTGCTTCGGTAGAAAAGCGAAAAGCATTACTTGAAGTTATCCGAAAGGTTGCGGGCAAAGTTTTTATTCCTCTTACTGTCGGCGGCGGTATCAGAAGCGTTGATGATATTAAAGAAACATTGAGAGCAGGTGCAGATAAGATTTCTGTTAACTCAGCTGCTGTAAAAAATCCTCAGCTGATAGCTGAGGGAGCGAGGCAATTTGGTAATCAATGCATTGTTTTAGCAATAGATGCTAACAAGACTGGACCGCAAAAATGGGAAGTTTATGTTAACGGCGGTCGGGTACCTACAGGGATCGATGCAGTAGAATGGGCTAAAAGAGGGGTTGAATTAGGAGCAGGGGAAATTTTGCTGACCAGTATGGATGCTGACGGTACAAAAAAGGGTTATGATATAGAGCTTACAGAAGCAATTAGTAAGGTAGTAAATGTACCTGTGATTGCTTCTGGTGGTGCTGGCAGGCTGCAGGATTTTTATGACGTACTGCAGAATGGTATTGCTGATGCAGTACTGGCAGCCTCTGTGTTTCATTACAGAAAATTTACTGTCAGACAGGTAAAAGAATATTTGCATAAGCATGGTGTAGAGGTGAGATTATAATGCAGGTAGATTTTACGAAGATTAAATTTGATGAAAAAGGTTTAGTGCCCGCAGTAGTACAGGATGCTACTACAGGTAAGGTATTGATGTTAGCTTATATGAATGCCGTGTCACTGCAGCGTACAGTAGAAACCGGATATACTTGGTTTTGGAGTCGCAGTCGTCAGGAACTGTGGAATAAAGGATCTACCAGTGGCAACGTACAGAAGGTAGTAGATATAAAATATGATTGTGATGGTGACAGCTTGCTTTTACAAGTAAAACAAACTGGCGCTGCCTGCCACACAGGTGAATATAGCTGCTTCCATAATATTTTATGGAGAGAAAATAACCTGCCTGCAGTCAATGGGCAGATAACATCTGCTATTTTAAACGAACTGTATGATGTTATTCAGCAGAAGCGTATTCATGGCGGAGAAAAATCCTATACAAAATATTTATTTACTTCCGGGCAGGATAAGATACTTAAAAAAGTTGGCGAAGAAGCAGCAGAAACGATAATTGCCTCTAAAAATAATAATAATGGTGAAGTTGTATATGAAATGTCTGATTTATGGTATCATTGCCTTGTATTATTGGCATATCATAATATTTCACCTTCTGAATTGCTGGCTGAACTGGGTTCACGCAGAAAAAAAGAAAATAATAGTAAGTATTAATAAAAATGCGTCAGATAAACCTGACGCATTTTTATTATTTTTGCCTTGAAAAGAGAGGCTAAGATGGCTAATTATTGCATTAATAATACGTGCTTTCTACAGTAAGGATAGCGCCTTATTGCAAGGCCTGTTCATCAAAATTAACGACGTCTTAGAATAACACTAATATTTTTAGTATTTATCAATTAATACTCGAATACGGCTATATAAAGAAGTTTCCAAAAAGATTATTAACTGTTAAGATTACTGCGCTGTAGCTGAGAACTGTCCGTATGACAGGATGGTTAAGCATAGTAAAGATATTCAGATAGTAGCATAATAACAGATAATATATTAGCTGTTAATTGCAAAAATAATATAAATAAGCTAAAATAATAGCTATGAATAACTTGAATTTTTTGTTCAATGAAACAACGCCGGGAGATATTAATAAAAAAATAGCTGAACGTATCCGTGCTATTCGCAAAAGACGCAAGATTTCACAGAAAGAATTAGGCGAGAAGTCAGGAGTAAGCCTTGGGTCTGTGAAGCGTTTTGAGCAAAGCGGAGAAATATCACTGCTTTCTTTGACCAAGATTGCCATTGCTTTGGAGATAGACGATGAAATGAAAAATCTTTTTACTGATGTACCGTTTCAGTCTATTGAGGAGATAAAAAATGCAAAAGATTAATGAATTAAAAGTCTTTTATAAAAGCAGGCAGGTAGGGACTATGGCGGCATATAAAAATTATCTTGCTGCTTTTGAATATACAACTGAATGGTTAGCTGAAGGTTTTAGCATTAGTCCATATTCATTGCCGTTGCAAAAAAAGGTTTTTATTCCTAAAATTGATCCATTCGATGGACTATATGGAGTGTTTGCTGATAGCTTGCCGGATGGTTGGGGTAGGTTGCTTGTAGATAGAATCTTACTTAAAAACAAGATTAATCCAGCAACATTATCAGCAATAGACAGACTGGCTATTGTTGGTGCATCCGGTATGGGGGCTTTGACTTATGAACCGGATTATCATTTTGAAACACCGGCAAGCAAGCTCGACTTAGATAAACTTTCCAATGAGTGTGCAGCTATTTTAGCCAGTGACTATTCAGAGAATCTTGATGAGCTTTTCAGATTAGGCGGTTCTTCCGGTGGTGCCAGACCGAAGATTTTAACTGAGATTGACGGTGAGGATTGGATTATAAAATTTCCTGCAAGAGAAGATAGTACCGACATAGGTGTGCAAGAGTACGAATATTCTCTTTGTGCAAGACGATGTGGTATTGAAATGCCGGAAACTAAATTATTTGCTTCTAAAACCTGCGGCGGATATTTTGGAGTAAAAAGATTTGACCGTAAAAAAGATATGCAAGGCTGTGTTCATCGTATACATATGATATCGGCAGCAGGGATTTTGGAAACATCTCATCGGATACCGAATCTTGATTATGACATATTGATGAAATTGACACTTAATCTAAGCAAAGATTTTACTCAAGTTGAAAAATTATATAGATTAATGTGCTTCAATGTTTTTGCACATAATAGGGACGATCATTCTAAAAACTTTAGTTTCCTTTATGATGAAGAACAAAAAAATTGGCAGTTGTCACCAGCTTATGATTTGACCTATAGCAATTCGATTGGAGGAGAGCATGCTACTACTGTGCATGGTAACGGTAAGAATCCAGGGATGAAAGAAATTTTAGAAGTTGCCGCACTGGTAGGTTTAAGTTCTAATAAAGCAAAAGATATTGCTGATGAGGTAAGAGAGTACGTTTTTGAAGATTTAAAAAAATATTTATTATAAGAGTCAAATACACCGGATGAAAAATCCGGTGTATTTTCTTTTACTTTATCAATAAAAATTAAGCTAGACAGGTATTAAGCTGTCTGGCTTTTGTCATTTAAGGAGCAGGATATGAATATTTTTACTAAAGCCACCATCTATTACACCAGAGCCGTAGCAGAAGAAGTAAAGCATAATAAAGCTTTCAGTACCCAGGTTCTGTTTGCTATACGCAGATTTTACTGCCAGGACTGGGGAGATACATCAGCAGAAGATACAGCTGTTAATGAAGATGCCTTAAAATACAAAGACTTTATCCTTGCTGCCTATCCTACCTGTAAAGGCAGACTATGGATTACTGCCGAGAGTACTAATAAGACTGAATATGACATTATCACCGTACTCTTTCCGGATGATTATTAAACAAAGGAGTGTTATTAGATATGGAAAACGCAAAGATTGCTAAAAAACTTGTCGCAGTTATGAACGAATGTAGCCATGTAGCCCAAAATGGTATCAACAGCTTTCATAACTATAAATACGCTACTGCCGAAGATGTGCTGCAGAAAGTCAATGAATCTCTTACCAAAAATAAGCTGGCCAGCATTGTCTGCCCAACATTAGAAAGTATGGTTGACGTTACTAATCTTAAAGGCAATACAGAACATTTAGCAACAGTATCGGTACAGGTACACATCATTGATAGCGACAGCGGAGAAAGTGTAGATTTATTTGGCATCGGTTCTGGACAAGATGCCGGAGATAAGGCAGTTATGAAAGCACAGACGGCTGCTGTTAAGTATGCCTTTATGCTAAGCCTTTGCATAGCTACCGGTGATGATCCGGAAGCAGACGGTAAGACTGATGAAGCTACCTGCACTGACAGCCAACAAAATATAAAACCTACTACTACCAAACCAAAAGCTGCACCAAAGAAAACAGCCAGTGAAGGCGTTGCTATCTGCGCAGGCTGCGGCGAAGAGATAACCAGTGAGAAAGTTGTACAGTTCTCTGTAAGCAGGTTTGGACAGCCGCTGTGCATGGACTGTCAGAAGAAAGCAAATAAAGCGGCATAAGGAAGGCGAAAGCATGAAGAACTGGAGCAGGTCAGAGAATTATATCTTCAACGATATGTTGCGTAAGTCAGAGCAGCTGATAACGGAGCTGGTGCAGGATGAAGATGATTTTAAAAGTATTGTAACCATTGAACGTATTGCCAATATTCTTATTATCCGGCTAAGAAAGTTCCTGAAGGTCATGAGTGATGATGAAATCTATTCCATGCTGAAAGGCGTGCAGTCGCTGAAGAAGATGCGTGCACCACAGAAGCATAAGCTTGTAGAAATAATCAGAGAGTTTTGGAACTAAGAAATGCCAGCGAGTAATTCGCTGGCATTTATACTATATGATAAAGTATTAAATTTTTAGTTTGTTATAACGACAATAAGATGTTTTTCAATAAGGTGTTGATAAGGTGTTAGAAAATGAAAAAGCCGATTCTCAAAATCTGAGAATCGGCATAAATGCTGGTGATCCAGGAGGGATTCGAACCCCCCGACCCACGGCTTAGAAGGCATTCCTTTTTGAAAGCCGAAAAGCCTTGAAAAATCAAGCATTATAGCGGTTTTGTAGTTGCTGATTTTTCGTGTTTTTACTTGTTTTTTTATGATTTTTTATAACGGTTGGTACAGTGGTTGGTACAGTTGGTACACTAAAGTGATAGTATTTTATCTATCTTGTCCGGAATATCATTATCATAACCAGGTATTGCATGGCCATACAGATTAAGTGTATGGCTTGCGCGGCTATGGCCTAATCTTTTAGAAACTTCCAGCAGGGGAACGCCTTCTGCTAATAATTGAGTTGCGTGTGTATGTCTTAGGCAGTGGAAATTCTTATGGGGTAATTCTGCCAGCAACAAAATTTTTTTCCAGACACGTTCAATATTGCGCGGACTGTATGCAGTACCGTTTGACGTATGAAAAACATATCCATCAAAAACTATAATTTTATCTTTGAGTAAGCTTTTATATAATAACTGCTGCAGTGTTGCGTTAATTGTTATCCTGCGATATCCAGCTTGCGTTTTAGGCGGCATATCAACTAACTGGCCGTTGACTTCTTGCAGGCTGCTGTTGATTGTAATATAACCATCTTTCAAGCAGTTACGTTTAAGACCAAGAATTTCCCCTAATCTGGCACCTGTAGTTATAGCCAGATAAATCATAGGATAATATTTACTATAATATCTATTAGTTCTTACAGTATTAAGAATTTTATGGATTTCATCAATAGTAAATATCTCTACTTCTTTTTGAGTAACTTTTGGTGGCTCGACTGCTTCCATAAAATTTTTAGGTATCATATCAAGCTGGAAAGCTTTAGTAACCATTGCTTTAAGCAGTTTATGAATTTTATTTTTACTGCTATCGCTCATTTCTGGCAGTGTGTTATAAAATTTTTGAACACTATGAGCATTTATTTTCTGCAGTGGAAGATTAACCAAAGGTTCAAGAAATTTAGAGGATTGTAGGTAACGCTGCAGCGTTTTTGGCCGTACTTTGGGTACAACATAGGTATCAAAATATTCTGCCATCCATTGTCCTAGAGTAATATTAGTCGGAGCAATATAAGTATTTTTATATACTTCCGATTTTATGTTGGTTAGCCATTCAACAGCTGCCTTTCGTTCTTTGAAGCGTTTAACAACTCGTTTGCCGGTTGGATCTGTTATGGCTGCACGATATAATCCGGTAGCTTTTTCAATAGAAATACTGCCTTCGCCGTTAGCTTTCTTTTTTGTAGTAGCCATAATATTTATCCTTTCATGTTACAAAAATAAGTAAAAGAAACTTGTCATTTTTCTGTAGAAATATCATCCTAAAATTAGCAGGAATGTTCATGTACCAGTATATTAAGTATCCTGTAAACAAAGGCTATACAAATTTTGCTAATTTACTGCTTCGAAATATCAGACATAATTAGTCGCTATTTTGTGAAAAGATATGTGTTTCCATGATTTGAATCTAATTTTTTAAAAGATTTATAAGGCGATTGCAAAGTAATATTTTTTATAATAGCTTTTTCGTTTTTAACGTTATATGTAATGTATATTATTACTGCGTTGTTTTTGTTAATAAATGGTTGTAAGAATTTCTTTAACTTATCGCAGTCATTTTGATTTATTATTAATGTCTGTTTAGTTTTATTAAATAGTAACAGTTGGGAAACAGAGGGGTGCCAATTATTGTTTCCTGATATAACAATACTATTTATATTTGGGTAATTGGTATTGATTATTTGTTCTATTTCTTTGGTGTTTTTCCAAGCAAATGAAAATTTTATATTATTGGAATTATACATATTAAAGCTTGAAGAAATTATTATGAATAGCATTATAAAAGAAATAATTTTATTTCTTGTTATATGCCCAAACCAAAGTACATAAGATTTTATCAAAATCAAACTTAAAAATGGATATAGCATATAAATATAGCGATTTTCTAGGAATGGAGCTATTTTTACTATTAGTAAGAATATACATGTTGTAAATAAAATGATTCCGCAAAAAACTAAATTGTTTTTTGAAATTTCAAAAGTGTAATTTTCTTGAAACTTATTTAAATTGCTCATCTTAATATTTATACAAAAATTTCTATTGGAATTATTAATTGAAATTTCACAGAAAGTTTGTATTAGTTTTATAAGACAACATAATGAAAATAGCACTAAAATTAGTCCTAAGGAATTGCCGAAAATATCCATATTAATTATTTCAATGAATTTTTCCAATCTAACTTCTAAATTTGATTTAAGTAGATTACGTGCGGCTTCTGTACCGCGGTATCCTCTAAATAGTTGTTGTAAAAATGCTGGAAAAATTAAAATACCAGTGATAATTCCTCCAATAACAATTGTGGCATATTTTACAGCAAATTTTTTTTCTGTATTTTTATGTAACCATAGATAATAAAATACGGATAAGAAGAAGGCAAAAATAATATAATAGTATTGTGTTAGAAAACCTAAAATTGTAATTATAAATATACTTAATAAGTAATTTTTATTTAGATTCTTATTTGTGGTGTAGTATTCGAATAATAAAAGGTGCATATAGAATGAGAGAACGCAAAAAAATGTAAGCATCATATACATTCTAATATATATAACTGTGTTTATAGCACCCCAACTAAAACCATACAGAAGGCAAGGAAGAATACTAATCCATTTATTATTAAATAACTTATCAGAAGTTTTTAGTAAGATTACTTGTGTTGCGATAAAAAATATTAAGTTGGGTATAACTCCAAACCAAATTGAAAATTGTTCTGGATAAAATGAACATATTGTATGAATAAGCATATAGTACAGTGGAGGATGAACATCTTTGGCTTGATTATAGAAAACAGAATCATAGCTGAATTCTTCTCCTGGCCGAACTGTAAGTGATTGGAAAAGACTTTTTGAATCTATCCAATGGTTCATATATTCCTTATTACTATCTAAAAATGGATTAAAATAACTATTAGATAAATTGAATGTCCAAATTTCATCTATAAATAAATTATGTTTAGTATTTACATAGTGTATACATACTGCAATTTGTATACTAACAATAAAAATAAAAAATAGAGTTCGTAATATATTTTGTTTATTTTTCATTACATTTTATCTCCTGATATTTATTAAATCCTTTAACTAAATATAGTGGTCTATGTTTGCTTTCATTAAAAATACGTCCCAAATATTCACCTATTATACCTAAAAATAGTAATTGAACACCGCCAATAAATAGTATTACAGAAATTAAAGATGGGTATCCAGCTACATCTCCGCCATATACAAGGGTCTTCACAACAATAATTAGCATGTAGATGATGGATAAAATAGATAATATGCATCCTAATAAAGAAGCAAGTCTTAGCGGCACTATTGTAAAACTAGTTAATCCCTCAATTGCCAAATTAATTAATTTCCAGTAGTTCCATTTTGTCGTACCTGCCGCACGAGCATCTCTATCAAATAAAATTTCTTTTTTTTCGAAGCCAATCCAGCTAAATAAACCTTTTGTGTACCTTTGAGATTCACGCATGCGACGTAATGCATTTAAACATTCTTTATCTAGTAAACGAAAATCTCCCACATCAGGTTGAATTGGGATGCTAGATACTTTTTGTAAAATACGATAAAAAACATGAGATGAGAATTTTTTGAAAAAAGTTTCACCAGCTCGACTTCGGCGTTTTGCATAAACATCCTTGTATCCCTGTTCCCACCAATAAATCATTTCAGAAATTAACTCGGGAGGATCTTGTAAATCTGCGTCCATAATGATGGCAGCATCTCCAATTAAATAATCAATTCCAGCTATCATTGCAATTTCTTTACCGAAATTACGTGACAAATCGATATAATTTACTCTTGTATCTTTTTCTCGTAAGTCATGTATTATTTTAATTGTACTATCGGTACTACCATCATTTACGAAAACAAACTGAAATTCATATTGAGGTATAGTTGCTATTACATTTTGAGTTCTATCATAAAATATTTTTAGTACAGCTTCTTCGTTATAGCATGGAACTAAAATAGAAATCATTTTTTTGGCTTTCAAGATGTTATCATTCCTTTTATTTTAATATTGATTTTTTAAAATTAGATTAATGAAACAATAAAGAAAACAAAGTATACTTTGCATATCCTTGCATTCTATTAGAAAGCGGTTCTAATGAGCGTCATAAAGACTTTTGAGAGGATTTATGACTAATGGTAAAAAGGAAGATGAATATACTTTTGAAGATATTTTGCTATCAATTTAATTTATATTATTAATTGTAAAGATATTTAAAATAGCACAAATGATAGCTTTTCTTATAATTTCTTCTTTGTTTATAAAAATACCTCATTTTAAAAGAATTTCTATTTCCAGCCTTCTTTTAAAAACTTCTTAATATATTCATGGTCCACGTCTACCAATGCTTCTTTTAACAGAAATAAAGCAAAGGTATCAGCTTCTGTTTCATGTTTAGCTGATGCAAAATAGGTTCTATTTTCTGTACAGTAATGCTTATAAGAAGGATGGAGTATAATGTGGCCTAACTCATGAGCAACAACAGCTTTTATCTGCCAGTCATCTAAGTTTTGGTTATAGCATATATATTTTCTGCGCAGCACTCGTTTCCACATGCCATTTACATGAGAAGGAAGGTCGGCTGCAAAGACTTTAATTTTTAAAGCTTTGGCTATAATCAGAGGATCAGCAGTACCGTATTTTTTGAGCATATTCCGGACGCGTAAGTGATAGTTATACACGCTGTCACCTTCTTACTTCCTTTTATTTTGCTCTTTAGCATCATGGTACATAACTTCAATAACTCTATATATTTTTTCTTTATCTTCAGCAGACATCATCCTGCCGTTTAAGGTAATTTCTTCTTCCTCAAGGATTTTTTTCAGGTCCTTGGGGATTTTTTTATTATTTATTGGTTCGTTTCCTAACAAATAATCAACGCTCACTTGGAAGTAATTTGCTATAGTTTTCAGCATATCTGGATTTGGTTCTCTATCACCATTTTCCCAACGTGATATTGTATTTTGATTTACATTTAATATTTTTGCTAACTCTATTTGACTAAGACCTTGATTTTTTCTCAACTCAGATAGCTTTGACAGCATAATATCTCCTCCTTATATAAATAATATCTTTAACTGGGATAAAAGTAAATAAGGGTATACCAAAATGGTTGACTTTAAAATCCCGAAACGGTATAATATACCAAAAAGGGATAGAAAGGTGGGATAAAATGCGTGAGTGGTTGAGGAAACTTAGATTATCTAAGTCTTTAACACAAGTAGAAGTTGCACAAAAGTTAGGCGTTAATCAGAATACTTATTCTCGACTGGAATTAGGTACCTATCAAAAAGATTTGAATATCATTACTGCAGCTAAAATTTCTGATATTTTCGGTATTCCATTGTCACAGATTAGAAATTATGAAGAAGCTTTGGCAGCAAATAAATAAGCCCTGCTGTTATGCAGGGCAGTGGAGGTGAGAATATGAAATTTTTAAAAAATATACGAGAGAAGTGGTACTACCTTTCTTGGAAAGAACAGTTGTTGGTATTGATTACGTTTGTAAATACAGTTATTTGCATTATAAATATTATTTCATTATAGATGCGCAACCTGTTATAGCTGCAATAATGCTGCATATACAACTTATTACAATCAGTAGTTGATTTTTATCTTCTTTTTTTAGTTGATAAAGTAAATTTTCAGAGCTAACAGATAATTCAAATGAATCAGTTGATTTAAATTGATAATCTTCACTGTAATCATCCGGTGTTTCTGTAAAAAATATTATTATTTTTCTTTGACTAATTATAGATGTCATACTTAGAGCGCCTATAAGACCTTTATTATAATCATCTGGTTGAAAATCATCTCCGATAATTTTAATCCAATCTTCATTAGTCATATATGGAAATTCCTTATGAAGTTCTGCATAAGTATTTTTTCCAGAACCAATAAGTCTTACTAATTTTTCTAATTCTTTTTGAGTAAGCATTTAATCAATCCTTTCATAATAGCCATAACAAATTCAAGGTGCAGAAACAATTCTTTAAGAGTGGTTTAAAACAGTCTTAACAACTATTGCGGATGATGAAGTAGTTATGTAAGCAAAAAAGTAAATAGTTTTTGGGAGAATACTTACTGCTTAGATTTTAATGTGTTGTACTCTATTAGCTTTTGTTGGTCAAGTTTTGCCAAATTAAAAAGTAGTTCATGAGCATCTTGGGCATTAACTATATATTTTTGCCTAAATTCTTCTGGTAAATTAGTAGGATTTTTAGCTACAGATAGTAACTTTCTTGCAGCACGCATAGAACGATAATGTTTGATTATTGTAGAAAACTCATTATAAGGTAGATTACTTGCCAAAAAATAACGATTTTTATCCCATTCAATATCTTGGGTATGGAGAATTAAATCAATTGAAATTTCATTTAAATTTTCAAGCCAAGATAAATGGTCATTAACTTCAAAAAACAGGAGAAGTGAGATTCCTTTGATTTTAGATTCAGTTTCACGATGCTTCCACCATAGGCCCATACAAAAAACAAATACAGATGCAATAAAACCACTTAAAAGTTCATTAAGCATATTAAGTACCTCCTATCTATATAGATTATAGCATATAGGACTGGAAGAAAGAGAACTTAAGCAAATAAGTGAGAACTGTGGATATAAGGGCTGCTTCAATGGGATAGGAAAAATGAAAGACGGTGAGTGAATGTGAAAAGATTTTATTTTACATTTGTTGCGGATGGAAACCAGCCGTATGAAGATGGGTGGATAGAAATATTGGCTAGAGATATAAAGCAAGCAGCTTATGTTTTTAGAAAAATTTATCCTAACCCTTTAGACGATGAATATTTAAATTGTGCTGACTATTTTACGGAAGAACAGTTTTGGAAAAGTAAAAAATGTAACGAAAACTTTGGAGAACGGTGTCATGTATTTATTGCAGTACATGACTTTATCAATGATAATCCGCAGATTTTTAGTCTTTTTACTTTTGATTAGAAGGTGGTGAGATAAATTGTTAGGGCTTAGAGAATTTGCAGAGCGTTCCGGCCTTTCGTATAACGGTGTCAGAAGAATGGCTTTGGCCGGAGAAATACCTTGCATCAGGATTGGGAACAGATACAAATTTGCTGAAAATGCACTGGAAGTAGCAGCGGCTACACAGACGGCTCAACGCCAATCGCAAGTAGAGGTAAAAAAAGAAAGAGAAAAAATTATGCAATCTACTAAGTGCAGCAAAGGCCAAAAATTTGATTTTACTGCGTTCAGTAGAAACATGATGCGGCAAATGAAAGAGAGGTACAGCTTATGAAAAAGATAGGGATTGCATTATTGCTTGCAGCAGCTTTATTGTGCAGTGGGTTAAATACCGAATATGTAAAAACGGAAGCTCATTATACAGTACAACCAGGAGATACCTTATGGTATATCGCAGGTCAGTATTTTAATCAGCAGAATAAAGAAAGTCATTTTGGAGAGTTCCAATGGCAGATCAGAGAGGCAAACGCAGATAAATTTGCTGATAATCGCCGCCTGCAGCCTGGTGATGTAATTATTATTCCGCTTGAAAATCGTGTTGATAAGTAACTATTTATTGAGGTGATTAAATGAAACCATTTAGGAATTTTACAGGTTCTAAATATGTGTCAGGTCATATAGAAGTATTACCTGAAGAAAAATATTGGAAAAATCCTAAATATAAAATTCCGTATAAGGATGACGGATATCCAGATTTTCAAAACTATATGCTTTTTGCCGAATTAAACAATATTAAATCTTTAGAAGATGTCAAAGATTTATTGGCAGATGATGAATGCATAAAGCTTTTCGGTTCAAGGTTAGAAGATTACTTTAAGACACAAATTGCTAAAAGTCTTATAGAAAGCCTTTTGCAAGAAAAAACTAATGTTAATCAGGCATTAAGCATCTTAGATGAAGCCAAAAGTATGATTTTTCAAAGAACACTAAAATAAAAAAACCGGCTATTTTAATAGCCGGTTACTCAGTGAGAGTTTAGCACACTTTCATTGAGTAGGGTTGAAACTATTTGCAGAGCAGTTTCAACTACATTATACAATAATGAAATTTTCTTTTCAAATTAAGGTGATGTAGATGAATGTAATTGAGAAAGTGCATGTATGCATACAAGGGAAGTGTTCAGCTGGCAAAGCAGTCTGCTGTGCTGAATGTTTTACACGAGATACTTGCGATTATGCTTCACGTTGCTGGGATGATCCAAAGCAATGTTCTTCATACTTAAATTACGATGACAAAAGGGGGCATGATGATGAATGTAGTTGATTATAAAGTATCTAACATTAAGATTAGTGGCTCTATTACGGTAGATTATACAATACTACTTTCTAATGGCATGGAAAAGAAATTAAGAGTTTCCAGTTTAGAAACCGCTCATGAAGATTTTTATAAAGCATTAATTGATATTAAAGAATGCTTTTATCAGATGATTGGATTTCCTATAGCGGATGCAGTAACCGGTGAAAAGTTACAAGTATATGTGAGAAAAATCACTTTTGTAAATAAAACAGACTGCGGCAGAGGTATGAAAATAACTGCTGCTGTTGACGGTATAGCTAATCATTCTGACTTAACCGTTTTAACAACATTACCTTTTTATGAAAAAGGAACCGGTATTACTACTATTGTTACTAAAGATGGCACAAAAGACATATTTTATCAGCAGCTTACGCAATTCCAATTTGATGCTATGGAGAATATGGCAAAGGAAGCATTTGCTTTTGCTCATTATAACAAGAAAGAGCAGCCAACACTTGAAGAAGCTGCAGAAGGTTACTTTGCTGAACAAGGTAGTTTAATTGATGGATAAGGACTTTATAGAAAAATATAAAAAATACGGATTGATTCTTAAAAATTGTCCGATATGCAGATTTTCCTTTACTATGCAGCACCATTGGAACAGTGACGCGTTACTACTGTACTGCAAAAATGGATGTGGCAGCGTAGAAGTTAAGCGTGAAGGGAAAATGACGGCAGAGGATATGATCGTCAAAGCCGTAACAAGGTGGAACTCCGGAGATTGGGATAAATGATTACAGAAAAAGATATGATCAATGCTTGGGTTCATTGGAAAAAAGTAGGGTTGATGCCTCCTGACGTAAAGGACATAAAAGAATTTAAAGCTTCAGTAAGAACAATGTATACGCATTTTAAAAACACTAATTTATCAGTGTTTCAGGCAGCGGTTCTGATTGCAGGAAAAGGACATTATCGCTGGCCAACAATTTTAGATGTGGAACTGGCTATTGAAGCTCAAGAAAGGATAGAAAATGGCTAGTAATGATTTAATTGAAATTTACAATAGGTACCGTTTACGCGATTTAGGTTTTAAAGGTATGAGTGCTGTTCAGCAGGCAGAAAAGGTATTAAAAGAGTATGCAGAAGGAAAACGCGGCATCATTGCTTTTTATGCTGAATCTCATAGAGTGATGCTGATAGAGCGTAAAGTTTGGCAGCCGAATAAGAATATATTGCAGCAACTGTCATTGACTGCCGCACCAGCAACCATAATTGATACTGCACAGCGGCTTGAAGATGCTATTGAACATGAGCTTCAGAAGCAGCAAAAGGTAAATGAAGAAAGAAAGCCGCGAACACTTAGAGGTAGAAGAACTTGGACCGGTAGAAGGTGAGATAAGTGCAAGTAGTTAAAACAACTGATTTACAGTTTTGTGATGAAAGTGAAATTTTTACTTCTAAAGATGGTAAATGTAGCGGCTGCGGAAATTGTTGCAGCAACCTTTTACCATTGACTAAAAGTGAAATTGTAACAATCAAAAAATATATAAAACGGCATAAAATTAAGCCTGTTGACCATTATAGTGCTGTTACTGCTGAGAAATCTATTGACTGGATATGCCCTTTCAGACATGAGCAAAAGGGATGTTTGATTTATGAAGTACGTCCGGCTGTGTGCAGGGCGTATCAATGTAATAAAAAACCTATATCAATAGCTAAAAATCTGAAAGATATAGGCATATCACGCAGCCAGCTTAATGAATATAATGTTCGGAATACTTTTTTTAAAACTAACAATGATATTGAAGATGTGATTCTTTTTAATGTCATGATAGAAAGATCTAAGTACAAAGCACTGAAAATGTTTGAATGAGTATATGGCAAAAAACGTAAGAACTAATAACATATATCAAAAGAATATTGTAGATATCCTTCATGGAATGACCGGAAGATTATCACTTTGGCAGATATGGCAGGATTTTATCATGTTGTCAGCTTGCAGCATATCAAATGCTGTTGATAAAAGACATTCTGAAAAAAGAGAAAAAGCATATATGAATATTGCTGGTAAGTATAGCAGCAATGAATTAGAAAAGTTTGTGGCTATGCTGGGTAATGTTGTAACCGGCTTAGAACGTAATCCAGACCAGGATTTCTTGGGCGACTTATTTATGAATCTTGACCTTAGTAATGAATGGAAAGGTCAATTTTTTACGCCGTACTCTGTCTGCCGCTGTATGGCCGGTATGTTAATGAGTGATGATGTACTCGGAAAAATTGCTGACAAAGGCTGGATATCAGTAAATGATCCAGCCTGCGGTGCTGGAGCATTGCTCATAGCATATGCCAACGAATTTTTAAAACAGCATATTAATTACCAGCAGTCAGTTCTTTTTGTAGCGCAGGATGTAGATCAGTTAGCTGGCATGATGTGTTATATCCAGTTAAGTTTTTTAGGATGCGCCGGATATACAGTTATTCAAAATACTTTAACTAATCCTGCTGTAGCAGTTGATGATAAAGGACTGCTGCCTGTAGATAGTGATAATGTTTGGTATACTCCAATGTATTTTTTAGATAATTGGTGTATCAGAAAAATGGCTTCCAAAATGGATTTAGTACTGAATAACAAAATCAAGAAAGCAGGTTGAATATGGAACTAAGACTTAATTTACCGATTAGTGAAATTTATTATCATCCACAAAATCCACGCAAAGTAATCAGTGATATTGACGAGCTGGCAGCCAGCATAAAGGCCAATGGTATTCTTCAGAACTTAACGGTAGTACCTGGACATTGGGAAAGTGAAGAAAGTTTTCTTCCGGATGGTTATACCGTTATCATCGGACACAGACGATTAACGGCAGCAAGGCAAGCAGGGTTATATGAGGTTCCATGTACTATTGTTGAAATGGATTTACCGCAGCAGATACAAACAATGTTGCTGGAAAATATGCAACGAAGTGATTTAACAATATATGAAGAAGCCCACGGCTTTCAGATGTTGCTCGATTTTGGTAACAGTATCGAAGAAATCTCCCAAAAGTCCGGCTTTTCGCAGACTACTGTGCGCAGAAGAATCAAGATGATGGAACTCGATCAGGAAAAATTAAAAGAAGTATCAGTAAGACAGATACCTATTACTGACTTTGATGAGCTGGCTAAAATTGAAAATATTATTGAAAGAAACAAACTGCTGGATAAGATTGGCACCTGGAATTTTGAATATGCAATGAAAGACGCATTGGAAAACCAGGAACGCCAAAAGAAAGAAGAAAGGGTAGAGAAATTTTTTCGTCTGAGAAATATCAAACAACTTGAGTTACAAGAGTCTTGGAAATCAGAATACAAAAAATTATTAGAATTTGATATTGATAAAGACCTAAATACTATAACTTTGCCTTCTGAAGCTGAATACTACACTTATTCAGAATATAGCGGCGTTAAGGTTTATCAGAAAGTAGAAGTTATAAAAAATGAAAAAGATATTAAAGAGCATGAAAAAGAAAACAAAATAGAAGAAGCCTGGGGTTATATTGAAAAACAATCAAATATTTTTTATGAACTGCGTAGTGAATTTGTAGAAAAACTTACATTGACATCTAAAAATGAAATTGCTGTTTTAAAAGGTGCTTTACTGGCAGCGGCATTAGCAAGCAGAGATTTTGACTGTATTGGTGAAGTTGATATTGATAAGATGTTAGGCATTAATGATGAGGATGACAACTACTCTGAATTTTGGGGAGATCCTCTCAGAGTTTTAGAAGCAGTTAAGAACATTGATAAAAATAAAATACCAAAATGGATTTATGAAATGTTTGATGATGACAGGAAAGCAGTTATCCAAAGAAGATACATGGAAATGCCTGTATATAGACCTAAATGCAGAATTATATTTTTATATGACTGGCTAAAATCTTTAGGTTATGAAATGTCTGATGCGGAAAAAGCTTTGGTATATGGTACTGATCCAATCTATTCTGAAAAATTGGATTTTGAAGGTAAGTAGTATGAAACACAATAACAAAAAAAGCAGGCAGTGGATATATGCCAGCTTAAATCACAAACAATATCAAGGCAATGGAATAGTTAATCTTGAGCCATTACCTAATAAAATAATTGATAAGTTAAAAAAGATATTTAATTTTTAGTTATAAGAGGCTGCACTATATACAAGCAACGGCGCAGAACAAAATTCTGGGAAGTATAGGCAGCCTTTTATTTTAGTAAAACAATTATTAAGGAGTGGGTTTTATGAAGATAGGGCTGGTGGACGTTGACGGCCATAACTTCCCGAATCTCGCGTTAATGAAAATATCAGCTTGGCATAAAGAGCATGGCGATAGTGTCGAATGGGCTGGAAGCTTAGAGCATTATAACGGTGTTTATATTGCTAAGGTGTTCGACTTTACTCCAGATGATTTACATGCATATCAAGCTGACGAAATTATCAGAGGCGGTACTGGATATAACCTAACAAGTCGATTGCCGGAAGAAATGGAACATATATATCCTGATTATGAACTATATGGGATAACTGATACAGCTTATGGCTATTTAACAAGAGGATGCCCGCGGCAGTGTCCTTTTTGTATAGTATCAAAAAAAGAGGGCTGTATATCAGTACAAGTTGCTGATTTGGCAGAATTTTGGAAGGACCAAAAATATATTAAATTACTTGATCCTAATTTGCTTGCCTGCTCTGATTGGCAAGAATTATTGCAGCAGTTAATTGATAGTAAAGCTTATGTTGATTTTACTCAAGGATTAGACATTAGGCTCATGACTGACGAGAAAGCTGCCATGATTCAAAAATGTAAAATCAAGATGCTGCACTTTGCATGGGATAATCCTAGAGATATTAGGACATATGAGCTTCTTAAACAATATAGTAGTGCTTTTGGACCAGATAAACGGAAAAAACGAGTATATGTTTTAACTAATTTTAATAGTAGCCATAACGAAGATTTAGAAAGAATTTATAAATTGGTTGCTATCGGCTATGATCCATATGTAATGATTTTTGATAAGATCAATGCTCCGATGCAGACACGATATCTGCAGCGATGGTGCAATAATAAAAAAATCTTCCACACGCAGCCAGATTTTTCAAAATATAATCCTAAAATGGGGTGAGTGTATGGAAATAAGTTGGAGAATAGGCTGGTATGTTTTAGCTTATGCAATTCTTGCACCTGCATATTGTTGTCCTGAAAAAGCATTTTGTGAGTATCTAAATGTTGGCAGCAGACGAAAAACCAGAACAGTTGATTGGTTCACACCGGAGCTTTTGGAGGAAATGCAGCAGCAACGAAATTTATTAGGCAATAAGAAAGCTTCTGAATTGTATGGCATAGAGCCGAGTAATTTTTGTCATATATTAAAACGTCATAAAAGTAACTGTCCTAAAAATAAGCATTGGGCGGTGATGTAATGTATTGTTGTAAAAATTGTAGTGAACGTACAGTTATCTGTCATCTTCATTGTGATAGATATAAAAAAGCAATGTGCGTTGCGAAAATCACTAAATTAATGCATGAAGGAGAACGTCATGCGGATGCTTTACAGGTTAAAAGGAAAATGGAAATAAGAAGAAAGTGGCAGAAGCATGTTCAGAGAGGGCGTGTTAATTAATGAATATAGAGATAGAAAATGAAATAATAGCAGCATTTATTTTATGTGGTTATATTGCATTATTTCTTTGCTTAAATGTGTATCTTTACTTTTTATTAAAAGAAGCATGCCTTAGCTATAAAGAAAAGTCTTATAGATGGTTTTTGACTTTCTGTATTCTAAGCTTGCATACTGCAATTTTTATTATGTATTTTCTTTAGCATTTATATATGAGTGTTGAGATTTGGCTTCTTTTGGTGGATGCAGTTGAGCCGGAGGATATGTTGTTATGAAAATAGGATATGAAGCAGTTACAAAATTCAATAGAAGAATTTGCGATATGTTGATAAATCATGAGATAAAATTTTCGCTTGCAAAAAAAGATAAACGGCATGGTCGATTGTGGGCGAAATATAGTGCTGCAGATTTATTGCGGAAAAGAAAATACTTTGAAAGATAGGATAGGTGAACAGGATGGACGAAAAACAGGCGCATAGTTTGGCAGTAGTAATAGCAAAGGGCATCATGGGTAAAGATTTCAGAGAACAAGCGGAAGAACAGTCAAAGAAGCGTGGTAAATGGCAGTGGATTGGCCCCAATTATGGAGATCGTAGCAAAGGGGAATTATGGGCTACATGCTCTATATGTAAAAGCAGAGTATGTATAAAAGAAGATAATATGGGGTACTGCACCAATTGTCATGCTGAGATGGATATAGAAAAGAAAGAATATGCTTATATGCTTGAATGGAATGATTTATATTCTGAAAGAGGGTTTAACAGCATTGATGATGCTTTAAAAGGTGCAGCAGATGATATGGGTAGCAAATTGGTGCCTGGAAGCATTGTGATAGTTGGCGAAGTTGAAGAAGTAGGTATAGGAATTGATGCTGACAATTTATTAGAAGATATTGGAAATCGAGCTTATAGCGAATTTGGTGAATGCGCAGAGGATTATTTAACAGATGTAACAAGCGAGCATCAAAGTATTTTAGAAGATGAATTGAATGCTGTTTTTTATAAATGGGCAGAGAAATATAATTACAGACCTCATTTTTATACTGTAAAGAATGAGAAGTCTTATGTTTATGACGGTACTAAGTGGATACTACAACTGTGAAAAATTTATGTATAGACTGCCTACATTACATACCTGATGAAAAAGATAAATTAATGGGAAGATGTGCTGTGACCGGTAAAGCCTTATGTGAATACACTCGAAGGCCGCCATTATGCTACGGATGTAAACGGAACTTTAAGAGAAAAGAGAGCAAAAATTATGAAAGAAGCAGGAATCGCCGATGGTCGTAATGTTACAGTAAAAATACCAAAAGGCTATAAATGCAGACGTTGCAAAGCAAAGTATACAATGCTACTTAAAAAGCACTTGCCTATGAAAGTAACGAACAGAAATAAGTTTTATCCTTTTTATGCAGATTGTCCTAAATGTGGATGGCATATTAGTATGGGCGAGCATAAAAATTTTTGCGGATATTGTGGGCAAAGATTGAGGTGGAGATAATGCTGACTAAAGAAAAACGCAATGAGAAAGATAAGTTTATGGGAATATGCACTGCAAATTATGGATTTGATAGTTTAGAAGAAGCTGTCGAAGCCTGGAATATGAGAAATGAAAATGATGTTATTTATCATTCGATAAATTTATGACACGATGGCCATATTTACCAGAAAACGTAAGAACTAAAGAGCAGGGCGGCAGTAGAAATACTGCTGCCGTTCCGCGTAAAGAAAACAAATACAAAAATGTAAAAGTTGAGATAGATGGCATTAAATTTGATAGCAAATTTGAGGCAGAATTCTATTTTAGCGAATTGCAGTGGTTATATGCTGCCGGAGAGATAACTAAAATTGAACGGCAAAAGAAATATCTGCTGCAGCCTGCGTTTAAATACCAGGATAAAACCATAAGGTCCATTAATTATGTAGCTGATTTTGTGGTTACGTATAAGGATGGTAGGCAGGAAGTTATAGATACTAAAGGAGTAGCTACACCAGAGTATCTGTTAAAAAAGAAACTTCTATTATATAGGTACCCTGAAATTAACTTTCGAGAGCCGCATCAAAAAGATTTAGAATAAAAATTTTCTTCTATTATATATAGAAAAATTGGGAGGTGATAAGACCTCCCAAAACCTTGATAAAGTATATTATCTTAATGACATAAAAGAGGTGAATTGAAATGGCATACTTGAAACGGACATGGATTACCGGATCTGTTATTGAAGTAGAAAAATATTATACTTGCAAATATAAGAGCAAAAAAGTTTCTAGGATGCCTAAAGTAAATTCATCTTCTGAACAAATGCAAAAAGTTAATGAGCGGAATGCTATAAAAAAATTAAGAAGATTAGTAAACAGTAATTTTACTGAAAATGATATGCACTTAGTATTGACTTATGAATATCTAAAAAAGCCAGATACAACAGAAGCAGCTAAAAAAGATATAGCTAAATTTTTAAGGAACTTGAAAAGAGCATATTCAAAAAAAGGGCATGAATTAAAATATATTTCTGTAGCAGAATACAGTAAAAAAAGCGTACATTTTCATCTTGTTATTACCAAAGGTTTAAATTATGATGAAATATCTGCTGTTTGGGGAAAAGGAAGAATTCATGTGAACCCTTTAGATGGCAGTGGTGATTATAGTCAGCTGGCAGAATATCTTATCAAGCAATCAAGAAAAACTTTTAATGATCCGGAACGAGCAATTTATAAAAAGAGATGGAGCGGTTCAAAAAATCTTATTAAACCGGAACCAATTATAGAAATTGCTAAAGCTGATTCATGGAGAGAAGTTCCAACAGCTCCGGCCGGATATATAGTTATGACTGATAGCATATATACTGATGTATCAGACATTACCGGATATCCATTTCAATATTACAAATGCATTGCTATAGATAATAAGGCCCAAGAAAGGATGATGAAAAGATATGGAAAAAGGCAAAGAAATAGAAAAAATAATAAATCATGCTGTAAGTACAGCAGTAGAAGCAACAATGAAAAGCATAAGCCAAAAGCCTAAAAATATTTATAAGCAGACAGAATCAAAGTTGTATGCTTATCCTACTCTGGTAAAAAATATCAAAAGGTATGAATTAGATATTGCTGATCTAAAAAGGGAAAAGATAACAGAAAAATCTAAGGATATCACTTCTTACTCTGAGTGCGGCGGCATACGTTTAACACCAGAAGAAAAACAGGCAGCGAAAATACTTGCTGTCCAGATGAAGAAATCTAGGGACGAAGCAGAAGTGAAAGAGATTCAAATTGCTTTAGGTGAAATATCTGAAGATGTTTATTATCGAATCATAGAGTTAAGGTATTTTAATAACTTAGCTGATGAAGATATTGCTGAAGCTTTGAACTGTGAAAAAACAACCGTATGGAGAAACCGCGCAAGATTAGTTAAAAAGTTATCTGTAATTTTCTTTGGTGCTGATGCAATTTAACCGTGCAAAAAAGATGCAATTTACTTATGAAATTTTTGCTGATATAATTAAGGCATGGAGAAGTGTAAGTAAAAATAAGCATTTAAAAGCAAGGGCATTAGCATCAGCTAATGTCCTTTTTGTTTTGCTCGCAAAAGGTACTTCCAGAAAATATTTTTTGGTAAGGGCCTTGCGACTCCCAGCAGGTATTTAGCTATAAAAAAATAAAATTCGATTTCCTTCCAGGCATTATTAAATTAATGGCTGTTTTCTTGCATGAAAAAATAAAAAATTTCTAATAAATGCACAAAATTTTTTATATGAAAAAATGAAGCTTAAAAATTATGCTTTTTCTGGAAATTTTTAAAAATGAATATTTCCAGGTTAAATACTGCAAAAAATAACAAAATTTTATAAAAAAATCGTATATTTTTGCTAAAAATTTAAGAAAAGAGGTGAAATTATGGCAAATAAAGTTCTAATATTTGGCAGTGCTTCTGAACTTGCAAGACTTTTAGGCATTAGTCAACGCAGAGTTAATCAGTTAGCAGATGAAAAAATCATTACTCGGCAGCCGGAAGGTAACTTTATTTTGCCGGAAGCGATTAAAGAATTTTATATATACAAGTACAAAAGTGATGAAAGTATTGATTATATAACCGAAAAAGCTTTACATGAGAGAACAAAAAGGCAGTTAGCTGAATTAGATTTGCGGAAAAGAAATTTAGAACTACATGAAGCCGATGATGTGGAGCTGGTTTTATCGGAAATGCTAACGAATTTCCGTAGTCAGATGCTAGCCATACCCAGTAAAATGGCAAAGATTTTAGAAAACTGCTCATCTGATGAAGTTGAAGAAGCTTTAACTAAAGAGATTGAAAGCAGGCTGCTGGAAGTTAAAGATTATTCACCAACAATGTTTAGTGTAGAGGATGATTCAGATGGTAGCTAAAAAAACTTTAGGCTTAATTAAAAGAATTTTTAGCAAATCACTGGATTTAATTCCTAAAATTGGTGTAGCTGAATGGGCAGACAGTTATAGGATGCTGCCGTCAATGTCTGCAGAACCAGGAAGATGGCGAACCGACCGCGCGCCATACCAGCGTAGGATTTTAGATGCCTTTACAGAAAAAGGTGTACGAAAAGTTGTTGTAAAATCTGCATCGCAAATTGGTAAATCTGATATTATGAACTGTGTTATCGGCAGATTTGCACATTTAGATCCATGTTCGATAATGCTTATGCAGCCAACATTAACAGATGCTGAGGATTATTCTAAAAGCCGTATAACTCCCATGATTGAAAATACTCCGGTGCTGAAGAAGATTTTTAAAGAATCAAAAAGTCGCAGCAGCGGAAATACTATTTTATCAAAGTATTTTGTTGGTGGCCGCTTGGTCATAACTGGAGCCAATAGTCCTTCCAGCCTGGCATCAAAGCCGATTAGAATATTGCTTTGTGATGAGGTTGACCGCTTTCCAGATTCGGCAGGGGTTGAAGGTGATCCGATAGATTTGGCCAGCAAGCGTACTACAACATACTGGAATAAGCTGATTGGCGAATTTTCTACACCGACAATCAAAGATGAAAGCCGTATTGATGATGAATATATGACTGGTACCCAGGAAGAATGGCAGCACTGCTGTCCGAACTGCGGCGAATGGCATTTATTAACACATCGGCAGATGAAAACTGAAGCTTCAGTAAGTCAAAATAAGAAAAAAGAAAAGCATGTTATTGTTCATTCCGTAGTTTGGATTTGTCCAGACTGCGGTTTTTCTTTTACTGAAGCACAGATGAAAAAAGCAAAGCAGAAATACATTCCACAAAATCCTGATGCATTTAATACTGACACCAGAAGTTTTTTTGTAAACTGCTGGGCATCGCCATGGATTAGCTGGAATGAGGTTATGGCAGAGTGGCTTAAAGCTGAAGGTGATCCGGAGCGAGAAAAGGTTGTGTATAATACACGATTTGGTGAAAGCTATGAACGTAAAGGTGCGTTTGAAAATGAAAGTCAGTTTCTGCAGCGGCGAGAAATGTATAATGCAGAGCTGCCGGATGGTGTTTTAGCATTAACGGCAGCGGTTGACGTTCAAGATAACCGCCTGGAATATGAAGTTTGTGGCTGGGGCTTTGGCGATGAAAGCTGGGGGATTCATCGAGGCTTTTTATATGGTGTTCCTGATACTCAAGAAGTATGGAATATGCTTGATCAGGTATTAGATCGTACCTACAGATTTGCTGACGGTAAAGGTTTAACAATTTTAAGAACTTTTATTGATACAGGCGGTCATTACCAGGATGAAGTATATAAATACTGTCTAAAAAATTACCGAAAACAAAGATTTGCTATTAAAGGTTCATCACAGTATGGGGTGCCGCTGATTCATAAAATCTCTAAAGTTAAAAAGTATAAAAATATACCACTTATCATTGTTGGTACAGACAATGGTAAGCAGTACATTATGGACCGGTTAAGTATTGAAAATCCTGGGGAAAAATATATGCATTTTCCTTTGGATAACAGTAGTGAAAGCGGTTTAGATATTATGTTTCAAAATAGAGGTTATGACAAAATTTATTTTGTTGGTTTAATTTCAGAACGCCTTGAGCCAATAAAACAAAATGGCAAAATTGTAATGCGCTGGAAAAAAATCAACGATAAAATCCGTAACGAACCTCTTGATCTAAGAGTTTATAACTTAGCTTGCCGTTCATCGATACCATTAGATTATGAAAAATTGAAAAATAATTTAGATGGCAAAGTTGAAGTAGAAAATAAAAAAGCTGTTGTAAAAGCAAAACATAATAGACGCTATGGTGCAATACAAAGCAGAGAGGTGATTTAATGCCAAATCAAATGCTCAATGACAGGCTTAGAGAATATTTGAAAGCAGAACAGAAAATTTTGCTTGGTGGCCAATCTTATACTATCGAAAATATAACGTATACCCGTGCCAATATTGGAGAAATAAGAAAGGCTATTGATGATTTAATTGCAGCTGGTGCTACTGTTACCGATACTGCAGTTAAGAAAAATAAACGAAGTAGACAAATTGTATTTGCAGAATGAGGTGAAGTAAGTGAGAAAAAATAAAAGAAACATTCAAGCTCGGAGCCGGACACCGCCGGAGAGCAAAACCAGCATGAAGGCAAAGAATACCGGTTACTCAAACGGCAGTGCATCATTTACGCGCCAGGCGTTTAGGCTGTTTAATCCGATACAGTCAAGTCCCCAGGCAGATATTGATAGTAATCTGAATGTTATTCGTAACCGCAGTTATGATATCAGCATCAATTCTCCTATAGGCCGAGGCATTATTGAAACTCAGCGATCAAATGTAGTAGGAGCTGGTCTTGTGCCTTCACCTAAAATTGACTTTAAAATATTAGGTCTTACTCCTGCAGAAGCAAAAGAATGGCAGCGTAGTACTCTGGCAGAATTCAGACTTTGGGCAGATTCAGTGACTTGTGATTTATACAGAAAAAATAATTTCTGGGATATGCAAAATATTGCTTTAGTGGGTGAGCTTGTAAATGGTGATAGCTTTGCCTTGCCGAAGTATGGCAAACCTACCCTAAATAATCCATACACATTAAAGATACAGCTTATTGAATCTAACAGAGTATGTTCGCCAGGAACATACAGCAATATAGGCATAACTAATGCCTACAGCTTAGCTGTAAAAAATCCACAAAACGGTAATGATATTATCAATGGTGTAGAAATTGATAAAAACGGTGCTGTTATGGCTTATTGGATAGCGAACAGACCTCCGTATGATCCTACCAATCTTGGCAACGCTACCAAATGGGAAAGAGTTGTTGCATTTGGCCCGCGTACAGGATTGCCGCTTATTCTGCAGGTATCTCATGAGGATAGGCCGGAACAATATCGTGGAGTACCGCAACTGGCTCCGGTTATTGAAGAAATACTGCAGATCAGTAGATATACCAGAGCAGAACTCACTGCAGCTATTGTTCGCTCATTCTTCACACTCTTTTTTAAAGAGGGAAGTTCTGGCAGTGATATTGATGATGTTCTGCAGTCAACTTATCAAGAAGAAAAATATAAGCTAAATCCCAATGATTTTAAATTGGGAGCTGCAACCATGAATACGTTACCTCCAGGTTGGGAGATAGAAACTATTGATTCAAAGAGTTCTATATCCACATATGAGCCATTTGTTAATACTTTAATTACGATGGTTGGTGCCGGATTAAATATACCGGCAGAGGTAATTATGGGGAAATTTAACTCATCATATTCAGCTGCTCGTGGAGCATTAAATCAGGCTTATGCAATTTTTAAGCAGCGCAGAGTATGGTTTGCTCGTGACTTTTGTCAGCCTATATATGAAATGTGGCTGGCAGAAGCAATTGCAACTGGCCGAATTAAAGCACCTGGATATGCAACAGATCCATTAATTACTAAAGCATGGAGTAAAGCTGACTGGTTTGGTCCTGTTAATGGTTTGCTTGATCCAGTGAAAGAAGTACAGGCAGCACAAATGAAAATTGCAATGGGCGTAAGCACTCATGAAAGAGAAGCTGCTGAACTTACTGGTACAGATTATGAAGATAATGTAGATGCACTGGCTTTGGAAAATGAAAAATGGAGTGCAGCAGGGTTGCAGAAACAAAATATCCAGGTAATAAATACTGAAGGAAAGGAGAAAGATGATGCGCTTTTGGAAAGTGAAAAATGAAATTGGAAGTCAAAAAGCGGAGATATACATCTATAAGCCAATTGCTGACGAAGCATACTGGGATGAAGCTGTAACGCCTAAAGAATTTGCAGAAGATTTACAGGTGTTAAATGGCAAAGACATCGTAGTCCGTATTAATTGTATGGGTGGAGATGTTTTTGCAGCGCAGGCTATTTACAACCAGTTAAAGCGTTATACCGGTAACGTGGAAGCAACTATTGATGGTGTAGCAGCATCAGCAGCAACTATTATTGCAATGGCAGCGGATAAAATTGTAATGCCTAAAAATGCTTTGTTTATTATTCATAATCCTATGAATGCAATGTATGGGTATTATGATGAAACTGAGATTGAGAAAATCAAGCAGGCGTTAGGCATTATAAAACAAACAATTATCAATACATATTTGAAAAAATGTAAAGATAAAATCACTGAAAAAGAATTATCCAAAATGATGGATGAAGAAACAATTTTAACTGCTGATGAAGCATATAATTATGGCTTTGTTGATGAGATTGATACTGATAATTACATTACTGGTATTGATGATAAAGGTAATTTAGTTATTAATCAGGTCAATTTTGGCAGTATTGAAAGCATGGATAAAATGCTGAAAATTATTAATAAGGAGGGCAAAAGAATGCCGAATAAGAAAAGTTTTTTTCAGCAGATCATGAATTTGCTGAGCAATGAAAAGGAAGAACCGATTACTGCGACAGAGGCCGCAAAAAATGAACGTGAGCGTATTACAAATTTGCTGTCTTTGAAGTGCAACAATAAGGTTATTGACCAAATTATTGATGATGCAATTGCTAATGGTGAGGTAACTGCTTCTGATGTAGAAGGTGTGATTAACCGCATTAAAAAAGATGGCATTGCCGATGCGCAGAACTTTATGCGCAATCTTGTTAATGATTTGGATGAAAGTGGCAGTGCCAAAGTAAAAGGTAATCCTAAAGAAGTAACTAATCCGCAGGATGAAGAAGTTTTGGCACTTGCAAATTGCTTAAAAAATGTACTCGGCAAGGGAGGTAAATAATATGGCTATTGCTGAAAATGTAGCAACTACACAATATGATCAGCTTATTGGTGGTACCGCTGTAACTGCATTAACTGCAAATGTTACTATCAAGGGAACTACAGCAGAACTTAAAAGAGGCACACTCTTGGGTTTAGTTACCTTGGAAAATAAGTATGCCATTGTTGATAATGACTTATCTGATGGCAGCGAAAAAGCTTCTGTTGTATTGGCAGAAGATGTGAGCTTAACTGGCAGTGATGTTGTGGCCACCGTATATACTCGCGGCCTTTTTAATCGTGAAGCACTTATTGTTAAACAATCTGATGATACTGCAGTTGCGCATGAAGCTGAACTGCGTGCTGTTGGTATTTATTTGACCAGTATTTATGGTGAAGAAAAGGGGGAATAATTAATGCCGAACTACAACCAAACTACAACTTTGCTGGCGGCTATTAACCGTCAGATTTTACCTACTACCTTGCTGGTAGATACTTTTTTTCCACATGAAACTACTTTCCTGACTGAAAGTTTCCAGGTTGAATATCGTAAAGGCAGCCGTATGATGGCTCCGTTTATCACTCCCGGCGGCAAAGGTGTTAATATGCGCCGTGAGGGTTCTGTGTTGCATGAATATAAACCGCCAATCATGGCACCAAAACGCAACATTACTTTAAGTGATGTTGCAATGCGTGGCTTTGGTGAAGATATCTACAGCCAGAAAACACCTGAAGAAAGAGCAATGGAAATGCGAGCAAGGGATATTGCTGAACTGATGGATATGAATATTCGCCGTCAGGAATGGATGGCAGCACAGCTTTTGACTACTGGTGAATGTGAAATCCATGGTTATGCTGATGACGGTAAAACTGAAAAAATTGATACTTTTGTTTTAGATGGCTTTGAAAACAAAGTTACCTTATCTGGTGCAGACAATTGGGATACTGAAACAGCAAAAATCCGCGAAAATGTAGGCGATATGTCTTTGAAAATCAGTGCTGCTACTGGTATGGTACCGGATGTAGCAATTATGACTCGTAAAGTTGCTGACTATATTATTAACAATCAAAAAATCGCTGATAAATTGATGGTTCCCAGCCGTGATAATCTGGCGATTATGAGCATTCAGCCTCGTATTGTTCGGCCGGAAGTTGTGCGCGTAGGTTACTGGGCAGAATTTAACCTGGAACTTTATGCGTATAATGCAACTTATCTTGATTTTGATGGTAGCTTAAAATCCTATATTCCTGAAGATATCTTTGTAATGGGTGTTTCCGGCAGAGGTAAACGCTATTACGGTGCTATTTCTCAGCTGGAAGAAAGTGATCGCCAATTGCATACCTATGAAGGTAAACATATTCCCAAAATCACTACAGATATTGAAAATGATGTGAGCAGCCTGCGTTTGGCATCTCGTTGCTTGTTGCTGCCTGAGTATGTAGATGACTTTGGTTGCATCAAAGTAAAATCTTAATTATGGAGGCTTAAAATGGTTCAATTAAGAGTTGAAAAATTTAGTTTGAGATACAATGGCCAGCTTTATAAAGCTGGCAGCATTGTTGAAATGCCTATTGAAGAAGCTGAAAAACTTGCAAAAGCGGCTCCTAAAGAATTTTCTGTGATCTACAAACCTTTAACAGAATTACCGAAAGGTGTAGAAGGCGTAGATGAAATTCCTGAAGATGGCATTGACTTAGATAAAATGACAGTAAAGGAATTGAAAGCATTTGCTGAAGAACAGGAAATTGATCTCGGCAGCGCAAAAACAAAAGATGCCATTATGGATGTGATCACAGATGCTTTGATTGAAAGAGGCGAAAATCTTGAAGATGCTGAAGAAGATGCTGAACTGCCGGAAGTAAATCCAGAAACTGGTATTGAAAAATGATCTTTGATGACATTCTGCAGGAGGATATGCAAAACAGCATTTTATCGCTTGATGAATTTGCTGGAATTCATGATCTTAATGGACAGAAATGTACAGCAGTTGTACAAAATATCATATCAAACGATAAATTTACCGTCAGCGGTGATTTTGTAGAAATGTATGCTGACAACATAATGGTAAATGTATCAGAAAAAGAAATTAACGCTGTTCCCTTTAGGGGGCAGCGTTTTTCTGTTGATGGTAAAGATTATGAAGTTTTATCCTGCCAAAATGCCAGGGGATTATTAACAATCAGGTTAGGATCTAATGAAACATGATCAGCATCAATAAAGAAGATATGGAATTAGCTGAACAAGCGTTAGCTGGAATGCCAGGGGCTGTTAATAAAGCAGCTGCCAGAGCTATTAACCGTGCTATCATTAAAGCTAAAACTAATGCTGTAAAAAAAGTTACGGCTGAATATTATATTTCAGCAAATCGCGTTGATGAAACAATCAAAGTAAAAAAATCTACTGCAAGTATTTTGCAGGGGAGTGTTTTTTCAAGGGGCAGAAGCAGAGCATTAAGTTATTTTAGAATCAATCCAAGCCAGACAGGCCAAAAACCTAAGGATGGTATTTTTGCTCAGGTTAAAAAGAGCAGTACAGGTGGATATATTCAAAGAGGCTTTTTTACTAAATTTCGTTCAGGACATAAAGCAGTTGTTGAAAGAGTAGGCAAAAGCTCTTTGCCTGTAAAAGAATTGGTTGGCCCTTCTGTGCCAAGCATGTTAGGCAATAAAAGTGTCCGTGAATATATTGATCCGATCGCTGAAAAAGAACTTAATGATGCATTTACTCATGAAGTTAATGCTTATCTGAAAGGATATGTAAGATAATGCTGACACCATTATATTTAATTGATTCAGTAGCAGAGTATTTGGAGGAAAATTTAAAAGAATTTACCTATAAAACCAATGGTAAAAATGAAAAAATAAAGGTCATGAGAGCTTATCCAGAAGTGCGAAAAAGCAAGGATGCTAACAAAATACCGTTGGTATTAGTTCAATGCCTGACTGGTAAGAGTGAAAATGATAAAGGAATACTTTCAACAGCAGATGTAAGAATTCTTGTAGGTGTAGAAGATGTTGACGATGAAGGCTGGAAAAGCATCTATAACATTGTTGAGAGAATTCGGCAGCTGTTAGTAAAAGAAAATGCTATTGCAGGATTCCCAAGATTATTACCTGTTAAATGGAATTTTGACGAAGAACAACCTTATCCTAAATATTTTGCCCAAATTACTGTTACATTTAATATTGCAAGTCTTAATCCGGAGGTGTAAATATGGCAATCAAAAAAGATACTAAAGCAGTAGCACCTGCAAGAATTATTTATGTAGGTCCTACTCGCAAAAACAGATCCATTATTCAATATACAGTTTTTAAAGGCGGTTATCCTGAAAGCGTTAAAGCTGAGATTGCTGCTTGCCCGGTATTGAATAAACTGTTTGTGCCTGTCAGCCAGTTAGAGCAGGCAAGAAAAGATATTCAAACCAAAGGTACTATTTTAAATAAGTACTATAATCAAGCGTTAGGAGGTAAATAATATGGCATATGAACATGGCATAACTGTCAGTGAGGTTGCTACCAGTTTAGTACCAGCAGTAAATACAGAAGCAGGATTACCCGTAGTTGTCGGCACTGCTCCGGTGCATCTGGCAACTGATCCGGCAAAAGTAAACAAGCCGGTATTATGTTATACCTATGCAGAAGCTGTTCAGAAAATAGGTTTTTCCTCCGATTGGGAAAACTACAGCCTTAATGAAGTGATCTATGCAGCATTTAGTTTATTTAATTGTGCGCCCATTGTATTTATCAATGTTTTGGATCCAGCACAGCACAAGGAAAATGTTGCTGACAGCGAACTTACTGTTGTAGATAAGCTGGTAAAAATCACTGATCCTGTTATTTTAAGTAGCCTTAAAGTCAAAGCTGCTTCTGCTGGTCAGGCTTTAACCGAAGGCACTGATTATGAAGCCATCTATGATGATGATGGCGTTTTGAATATTACTATTTTACCGGAAGGACAGCTGGCCGAGGCAAGTACAATCTATGTTGATTATGATAAACTTGATCCGACTGCAGTTACCGCGGATGATATTATCGGTGGTATCGATGCCAGCACCGGCAGCAAAGAGGGACTTGAAGCTATCAACGATGTATATCCGTTGTATGGTTTGGTTCCCGGTACAATTGCAGCTCCTGGCTGGTCCCATAATCCAGAAGTAGCGAGCGTTATGAAGGCAAAAACAATGTCTATTAACGGCTTGTTTACTGCGATCTGCCTTACCGATGTAACTACAGATACCGTAACTAAGTATTCCGATGTTCCAAACTGGAAAAATCAAAATAATTACACCGATGTAAATCAGGTTGTATGCTGGCCAAAAGTAAGAAACGGTAATGATATTTTCTATATGTCTACGCAGCTTATCGGCGTATTAGCCAATACTGATGCTGCTAATGGTAACATTCCGTACAAATCTCCTTCTAATGAGAATATGCAGGCTACAGGGTTGTGTCTGGAAGATGGCAGTGAAGTGATCATCGGCTTAGAAGAAGCAAATTATCTGAACGGTCAGGGTATTGTGACAGGATTAAACTTCATCGGCGGCTGGAAGCTGTGGGGCAACCGTACCGGCTGTTATCCTGCCAATACAGATCCGAAGGACAGCTTCATTGCATTGCGCCGAATGTTTAACTGGCATCGTCAGACATTCATTTTGACATTCTGGCAGAAAGTTGATGATCCTATGATCCGCAGAAATATTGATGCCATTGTTGACAGTGAAAATATCCGTCTGAATGGTCTTGTTTCTGCAGGCGTATTGCTCGGCGGCCGTATTGAATTCCGTGAGGAAGATAATCCTACTACCAGCCTTATCGATGGTAGGATTAAATTCCACACTTACTATACACCGCCTGTGCCGATGCGCGAAATTCAAAATGAATTGGAATTTGATACCAATGCTTTTGAAAATTTATTTAATTAAGTAGGAGGATATCAGAATGAGTACTTTAGGTATTATTCCTGAAACACTTACCGATTTTGAAGTATACCAAAATAACAACAATAACGGCCGTTTGTTAGGTATTGTTGATGTTACTTTGCCGAACTTACAGGCCATGACTAACACGGTCAAAGGAACTGGTATTGCTGGTGAGATTGATGCGCCTGTTGTTGGTCATTTTGGTTCTATTACTATGACTTTGACATGGCAAGCAATTGTTGAAAGTCTTATTGATCTGGTAACACCTAACGGCCTTACTCTTGATCTGCGTGGTAACCTGCAAAACTGGGATAAAACTCAGGCAATTGCAACACAGAAAGCTGTGAAAATCGTTGTTCAGGGTCGTTCAAAAAATCTTGACTTAGGTAAACTTGAAGCTGCTACAGCAATGGGGACCAGTCTTGAAATTGAGGTTACTTATATCAAAATTTCTTTAGACGGCAAGGAAGTTATCGAAGTTGATAAATTCAATAATAAATATGTTTTGAATGGTACTGATTATGCAGCCGATATTCGTAAAAATCTTGGCTTAGAATAAGGTGTGATAAAATGTACAAATATAAATTTAAAAAACAAGTTACAATCGGCGATCAAAGTATTGCTGAACTCATCTTTGATTTTGACAAACTTACCGGTAATGATCTTCTTTATGCGGAAAGAATTGCCCGGCTTAAAAATACGGCTGTAATTGATGTAACAAACAGTCTGGATTTTATTTATATCATTGCTGCTAAAGCTTGTGGCGTAGGTGATAGCTTTATGTTAGATCTGCCAGCAGCTGATGCTGTAAAAATCATTGCTTTAACGTCAAAGTTCTTAAACGGCTTGCCAGTACCCGACAACATCAACAAGAAGTAAGCTTCCAGAAACTTATAATCAATAGTGCTATTTTCATGACACAGGAAACCCATACGCCTGTGTCATTTTTTCTTGATATGACTATTGATGAGTTTTTAATGTGGTATCAAATTTGTATTGAAAGGAGAAAAGCAAGTGGCAGGTAAAGAATTTGAGTATTCATTTAACATCAATGGTATTATCGGCAGCGGCTTGTTATCATCTTTTCAGCAGACAAGAGCAGAAATGCAATTGTCTGAAAAACGCATTAATATGTTGCAAGGCAAACTGGATGAACTTGATAAAGGTTATACAGATAATAGCGCCGCAGTTGCTGAATATAACCAAAAAAATCAGCAATTACAAAGCAAAATTGCCGATAATATTGCATTACAGGAAGATCTGCAGCGTTCTATTGATGAATCTAAAAGCAGAATTACATCTTACAAAAACAGCCTTAACGCATTGAAAGATGCCTATCAAAGCGGAAACATCGAAGTAAATGACTATAAAAATCAGCAGAAAAGTTTAACTGCGGCCATTAATCAGGAAAGGTCTGCGCAGGCAGGCTTAAAAAATTACCTGGCAGCGGCAAAAAATGAAACTAAAAGCTTAAAAGCTGAATCTGCTGATCTGAAAAAAGAGTATACAACTTCAATTTCTGCCGTTAGAAAGTATGAAAACCAGCACCAGTCATTGACTGAAGCATTAGAAGCCGAAAAAGCTGCTTATGAAGGCTTAGCTGAATCCAGTACATTAGCTGGCACTGCAAGCGGCATGATGAAAAGCAAGCTGTCTGGAATGCTTTCAGCAGGTGCAGGTATCGGCTTTTTAGGTGTGGCAGCGGCAAAAGTAGGCAGCAGTCTTGACATGCTGCAGCAGGCTTTAGGCAATTTACAGACTGCAACCGGAGCAAGTGATGAAGAGCTGCAGAAATTCCAGCAGACATTGCTAAATGTATACGCTTCAGGAGCTGGCCAAGATTATGAAGATATTGCTTCTTCAATGAAACTGATATACCAGCAGACCAAACTGACAGGGCAGGAATTAGAGAACGCATCTAAAGGTGCATTGCTCATCCGTGATGCATTCGATATTGATGTAAATGAGTCTGTAAGAGCTGCCAGCAGCTTGATGAAAAATTTCGGTATCAACGCAGAGCAGGCATATAACCTTATCGCTGTAGGCGCTCAAAACGGAGCTAATAAAAACGGTGATTTAGCCGATACACTTAATGAATATGCTGTGCAGTTTAATCAGCTTGGATTTACTGCTGAACAATTTACAGAAATTTTGATTAATGGAGCTGATCAGGGTGCTTTTAGTGTTGATAAAGTCGGTGATGCGATCAAAGAGTTTAACATCAGAGTAAAAGACGGTAGCAAAACAACAGCGGAAGGCTTCAGTGCTATTGGCTTAAATGCTGATCTTATGGCAAGTAAATTTGCTGCAGGTGGTGTTTCTGCTCAAAAAGCATTTAATGAAACGATCGCTGCATTAAGTAAGATGGAAGATCCTGTAGCAAGGAATATTGCAGGTGTAAACTTATTCGGTACTATGTGGGAAGATTTAGGCGAAAAAGGTGTATTAGCACTGGCAAAGCTAAATAACTCCGTAGACATGAATAACCAGGTTATCAACCAGATGCAGATTGATAAAATAACATCCTTTGGGCAGGCTCTTGATTTTATTGGCAGGCAAGCAGAAGTAAGTATTGTTGGTCCGCTTGGCCAGAAAACATTGCCGATCATGAAAGACTTAGCTGCCTGGATGGTCAATAATTCCGACACTATCCAAACTGTAGCAGTACCGGCTTTGTTAGGCTTAGGAGCGGCAGCAACAGCTTTGGCAGTGGGGGCATTGGTGCCGCTTATTGCAACAATAGGCTGGATTCCGCTGGCCATTGGTGGAGTTACAGCTGCAGGTATAGCTTTATATAATAACTGGGAAAATTTGAAAAATTATGCTTCTGAAGCTTGGGGAAGCGCAGCAAACACTGTTGATGAGTTTGGTGATCAGATTGAAACTAAAATTGATGACATTACCGGCTGGATCACAACCAAATGGAATAATGTCAAAAGCTTTTTAAGCAATCCGATCACAGCCACTATTAATTATGTAAAAGGTAGCAGCGGCAGTGTTGAAGTAGCTGAAAATGCTGCAGGCGGTATTTATGGTAAAGGTGCGTTTTTAACTACTTTTGCAGAAAATTCCGGTGAAAGTGCTATACCACATACACCAACTGCAAGAAACATCGGCTTACTGGCTGAAACCAATAAAATTATGGGTAATCCATTAGGCATTGGTAGCAGCAGTATTCAAATAAATGCTCCGTTTTCACCGCAAATTACTGTTACAGGAACTCCAGATAATGATAAACTGCTGCAAGTATTACAGACTGCCAAAGATGAATTCATTGCCGATCTGCAGCGGATCTTAGCTGATTATGAAAATCAGCAGCGTAGGTTATCATTTCAATAAAATTAAGAAAGGAAGGTGGAGAAATGCAAACATATTCGACTGTTCAGGGTGACATGTGGGACAGTATTGCTTATAAGCTGTTTGGTACAGAATATGCAATAAACGCTCTGATCAATGCTAATCAGCAGTATAAAGATATTGTTATTTTCCCTGCAGGAATAACATTAAATATTCCGGTATATGAAGCTCCGGTTACTAACAATCTGCCGCCATGGGAAAGGTAATGAAAGCAAGAAGAGTTAATGTTGAAGTATTTTACAATAACAAAAATATTTCAGCTGCATTATCAGAATATCTGCTTAGTGTGAGTTATACAGATAACATGTCAAATAAAGCTGATGATCTGCAGCTTACTCTGGAAGATAGGCAGCATTTATGGCAGTCAGCCTGGTTTCCATCAAAAGGTGCTAAATTGAATGTAAAAATAATTGCTGAAAACTGGCAGGGAAGTTCTGTTAAAGATTTAGGAATTTTTGAAATTGACGAAATTGAATCTGCATCTCCACCTTCCACGGTCAATATTAAGGCCGTTTCTGTACCATATGATAATGATCTGAGGGAAGTAGAAAAAAGCCGCAGCTGGGAAAAAGCTGAACTTAAAACAATATCTAATGATATTGCCAGGTCTGCTGCTTTAGAGTTATTTTTTGATACTGAAGAAAATCCTGTGATCAACCGCATTGAACAGACTGAGGAATCAGATCTGAAGTTTATGATGCGGTTATGTAATTCTTATGGGCTGGCCATTAAAGTGCAGAATAATAAATTAGTGATTTTTGACGAAGCAAAGTTTGAAAGTGCTGATGCATTATTTACTGTACTACCACAGCATTACGAAGTATTACAGCCGATCACAGGAATGCAGTATATCCCTGTATTGGGAAGTTATCGGTTTAGAACTAAATTAAGAGATATATATTCAGCCGCTCATCTGAAATATACTGACAGTAAAACCAACAATACTATTGAGTATACATTTAAGATCCCGGACAAAACGGAACTTAAAACTCTGGAATTAAATGAACAGGTTTCCAGCATAGCAGAAGCAATCCGCTTTACTAAAAAAGCACTGCGCAACAAGAACCGTGAAGAAACAACCGGCAGTTTTACAGCTGCAGGTAATTTAGATTTCTACGCCGGTATGACTATTAATGTATTGGGGTATGGCCAATTTGATGGCAAATACATTATTACAAGTATTAATCATCAGATCGGCAGTGGTTATAAGATGAGCTGTAACATCAGGAGATGTTTGAATGGATATTAATGTAAATGTTATTAAAAATATAATCAGAATAGGTAAAGTAAGTAGTATAAATGCAAAAAATGCTACTGTTAAAGTAGCATACATGGATAAGGATAATATGGTATCAGATGATCTGCAGCTGGTGATGTTATCAGCTAAAGATGTAAAAAGCTATAAAATGCCAAGTATCGGAAGTGTTGTACTTTGTATTTTCCTTCCTAATCCAAGCGGCAACGGACTTGCACAGGGCTATGTGATTGGAGAAGTATATACGGAAGTTGATAAGCCGGTACAGAATTCAGCAGCTGTTACAGCAATTAATTTTCCAGATGGCAGTTTCATTAAGTATGAAAATGGCATCATTGAAATAAATGCAGCATCTGCTATAAAAATAACGGCTCCCAGAGTCGATATAAATTAGGTGATACGATGCCAAATGCTACAAGATTAGGAGATAAAGATACCGGGCATGATGCCTGCGGTTCTACTGCTTTAATCTCAGCCAGTAATGATGTATTTATCAATGGTAAAGGCGCTGGCCGCGTAGGCGACAGCTATTCACCGCATGGATGCATTGTACATCCATCACACAGTGGTGTAATTGCCGCCGGTAGTGGCAGTGTATTTATTAATGGAAAAGCAGCTGGCCGTGTAGGTGATCCTGTAAGCTGTGGTGGCAGTGTTGCTGAAGGTAGTGACAATGTATTTATAGGAGGCTGAGATGGCTTATGTAGGTAGTATAAATGGAATTCCGTTTATTGTTTCTTCAAAATATTTACGGACATTTAGCGATTATAATCGGAACATTAAAAGTAAATGGGGTACGCATGATATTATCGGCCAAAAACCTAAACTGGAATTTTTAGGCAGTGATCTGGAAAACATAAGTTTTAAAATGCTGCTCAGAAAAGATTTAGGAATAAGCCCGGAAGAAGAAATAGAAACGTTAAAGAAGTGGTGTGATGAGGGAGAATATTTTCCGATCATCATCAATCAAAAACCAATTAATGATAACTATTGGGTAATTACATCAATTTCTGAAACTGTTTTACATACTGAAGCAGACGGTGAAATTATCGCTGCAGAAGTAAGTTTATCTTTGACTGAATATGTAAAAGAGAAGGAGGTATGAAATGGAAGTTTTGATATCAAATGATAATTTAAAACAAATAAATTTTGCGCCTGCTACAGAAATTGAGGAAATTATTCAAAATGTAAAAACTATTTTATCAACAACAAAGTTTTCAGTACCGTTGATGCGTGATTTTGGTATTGATGCCAGCTTTATAGATATGCCTGTAAATGCTGTAAAAGCCAAAATAACCAATGAAGTGTTTATGGCCATAAAAGAAAATGAGCCACGAGCAGCGGTTAAAGAAATTATTTTTAGCAATGGTATTGATGGCGTTGTTGAATTGAAAGTGAGGGTGAATATAAGTGCGGCCGCTCAATAATTTACCTGAAATTATTTTTGTAAGCAGTGATGCGACAGAAATACAAAAAACTATCTTTGATTTATATACAAGTCTGACTGGTAGAACCTTAGCACAAGGTGATCCGGTTAGGCTTTTTTTAATGTGTATTACACACATAGTAGTTTTATTGATGAATAACATTAATGAAACCGGTAAACAGAATTTGCTGCGATATGCAGTAGGTAATAATCTTGATCACTTAGGTGCTTTAGTCGGTACCGACAGATTAGCTGCATCGGCAGCTAAAACAACAATGGTAATTACCTTGTCTGCTCAGCAGAATTCAGCAGTTATCATACCGGCTGGTACTCGAATTGCCGTAAATGGTAATACAGATATTTATTTTGCAATTGATGAGCTTCAAATTATTCAGCCGGGAGAAACTAATATCGAAGCTGCTGCAACTTGCCTGCAGACGGGTATAATCGGTAACGATTTCAGCGAAAATCAGATTAATGTTATTGTTGATCCAGTTCCTTTTGTGGCCAGCATTACCAATAAAACTGTTTCTGCTGGTGGCGCAGATGTTGAAAATGATGACAGTTACCGGGAAGCTATTCACCAGGCACCAGAGAGTTTTAGCGTGGCTGGGCCTGATGGAGCATATCAATATTTTGCTAAAAGAGCATCGGCATTAATCAGTGATGTTGCTGTATTCTCGCCGGAACCTGGTACGGTTCAAATCACACCTTTAGAAACAGGAGGTAAAATTCCTGAATCAGAATTGCTGGATATTGTTGAAGAAGCCGTGAATGACAGAAAGGTACGGCCGCTGACAGATAAAGTTAATGTTATTGCACCTACAGCAGTACCATATAACATCGATGTTACTTATTACATTTCTAAAGATGATAACAGCCAGGCTAATGTTATTCAGGAAAATGTTAATAAGGCAGTGGAAGAATTCAAAGAATGGCAAAAAGAAAAATTAGGCAGAGATATTAATCCGTCTGAACTTATCGCCAGAATGGTTGGAGCAGGAGCTAAGCGAGTTATTGTTGCTGAACCAGAATATACAGTTTTAGAAATTACTCAGATTGCTCAGGAATCTGCAGTAGATGTAAAGCTTGGAGGCATCGAAAATGAGTAATTTTTTAGACACAGTACCCAATAGCATTAATCATGACGAAAATATACAGGCTTTTTCGGAAATAATGAATCAGGTAACTGTAACAAGCGGCAATCTAATCAAAATGATCTTATTGCTGCCAAATTTAGAATACCTACCAGATGATTTATTAGATGAGCTGGCATGGCAGTGGCATGTTGATGCTTATTTAGATACTTACAGCAGAAGTAAAAAAATCAAGCTGATCAGAAATTCAATTTCAGATCATAAAATAAGAGGCACTCCGGCAGCGGTTGAAAAGGTCATAAGTGCTGTATTTCAATCCGGTAAAGTTGTCGAATGGTTTGAGTATGGCGGCGAACCTTACCATTTTAGAATACGGCTTATCACGGAACCAGTACCGGATATAGAAGTGATTGAAAATCTAAATGATACAGTCCAGGTTACAAAAAATACTCGTAGCTGGTTGGATGATGTTAGCTTCTATAGGGAAGTATACGGCAGCCTTGTTTTAGGGTTAGTCATATCACAGCATAAAACAGTGGAAATATATCCTGCAAAATTCAAGGCATATGATATCAGCGGCAAACAGTTTATTGGCCTTGGAAAATACTATCACAGAAAGGTGGAAATTAAATAATGGCAAACTGGAACGGTTTAGTTATGACAGATAAGGGCATTGCTTTACAGTCCAAAGTACAAGCTGGTGAAGTTCTGAATATTACCAAGTTAAAGCTCGGCTCAGGAACATTACCTGAAGAAACAGATATACGAAAATTAACAGACCTGATTAAGCCGGAACAAAATCTCGGCATTGGGGGCAGGGAACCGAATGGTGACTACTGTAAAATCAGTGCCACCATAAGTAATATTGGCTTAGAAGCCGGTTATTATGTTCGAGAGCTTGGCGTGTTTGCACAGGATCCGGATGACGGCGAGATTTTATATGCGTACACTACAGACGGCGCACCGGATTATCTTCCTGCAGAAGGCGGCAGCACAGTAATCAGTCAGGAATTTTCTGTAAATATCGCAGTAAGCGATACTGAGCAGATAAATGTTGAAATTGATCCGGGTGCATTGGCTACTATGGGTTATGTACAGCTGCAGATTGATGAGCATAATGAGAATGCAGCGGCGCATGAACAAGCCTTTAATCAACATAATGCAGATGAAACAGCACATTATGATATGACTGGTGCTACAGGCAGCAAAGCAGGGAAACGTGGTTTTGTACCAGCACCGCAAGCAGGGGATCAAAATAAAGCTTTATTTGGTAATGGTACATACAAGCAGGTAGTTGAAACTATCAATGGCATAAAACCTGATGAAAATAATAATATTGATTTGAAGATGCAATTTTATAATTCTCTTACACAATTAAGATTAACCAAAGAAACCACGTGGCAAGAAATTATAGATGCACTTCCTGTTTCTTCTGTATTGATTTTTCACGCCAATCCATCGAGTAGTAGTGCAATATATACACCTAATCTTGAATTACCGACATCGGGAACAATTATCGTAACAAGAAGTGTGGACGCCAATTATGCAACAGATATTCAACTGATTCCAGCTAATAAAAATGTAGGTAGCCTAAAATACAATGCTATTTATGATAAATATAATGCTGAATTTTTAGGTTGGAAACAATATGTTGTAAGTGTAAATGGGATTAATGCTTCCAATGGCAATGTTGATTTAAATATGAAGTTTTATAACTCTTTAGCTCAACTTGGTCTAGAGCCATCAACAGTTACATTTCAAGATATAGCTAATGCTATGCCATTCAATTCTATGTTAGTATTCAATGTTGCGTCTACTCCCGGTACTTATTACACACCAAACCTTGATATTCCAGTTAAAAATGGCACTTTAATTATTCAAAAAGGCACAGACAATATTTATAATATTGTTTTTAGATTGATACCCAACAATTCAAACAGTACTGTCCCTGTCGAATACATTGGAAGTTATAAGCCGTCAACACAAACATGGATTGGGTGGAATGCAGTAAATACAATTATTGAAAGTTATAAAAATGAAATGAGCTATTATTTTAAATATTCAAATGGCTGGGTTGAACAAGGTGGAACGGGTAACAGTAGCACAAGTGGGAGAGATGTAACATTGTTGGTGCCTATGATAAATACAAAATATTTTGCAAATGCTTTTGATAATGGCATTGGTGAATATCAATATGTAGCTCAAAAAATCAGTACAACACAAATAAAAATTTTAGGAGGAACTGATCCTGCTGGATATGCTTGGGAAGTGAAGGGGTGGTATAAATGATAGGTAGAAAAATTGAAAAAATAGTTATTCAAAATGAAGATGGTAGTCATTCTACTGTTTATGATACTGAGCAGTATCGTACAGCTGCTGAATGGTGCAATACCAACAGAGCTGTTATTACAGACAAAGGCGAATACTTTGAAGTAGAAGAAATAGCCAAACCTACACTTGCCGAGTTGAAAACATCTAAGTTGGTAGAACTAAAAACGCAAAGAGATACAGCAGAGGTTTTGCCTATCGAATATAATGGAAATAGTTACGACTATGATGAAAAAGCGAGAGATAGAATTAACGCTGCTATTATTGCTTTGGAACTGCAAGGCGAAGAAGCAACAATCGAGTGGACTTTAGCTGATAATGGCACAGCTACTGTAACAGCAGCTGACTTAAAAGCAGTTATTGCAGCCGTGGCGTTTAGAAGTAACAAACTACACATTGCGTACCGTACAGCTAAGGAAAAAGTAGAAGCGGCAAAGTTTAAAGAAGATCTGGACACGATTTTATTGGAGGTTCGCCCATGAACATTTTTTTACAAATAAAAGACAGTGTACTTGATTTTCTTCTGCAGCTGAAACCGACAGGGGCAGAACAGTATCTTATGAGCATTGGAGCAGTAATCGGTCTTTTCTTCAGCCTGGCTGTTGGTGGCATGGACAAGATGATTTATGCATTAATTGCTTTGAGCATTATCGATTATGCAACAGGTATGTTTACCGCTTTTAAAACTGGGCAGTGGGACAGCTCTACCGGCTTCCGAGGAATTTTAAAGAAGTTTGTAATTTTTGCTGTTGTTGCTTTATGCAATATCATTGATACAGCCATGAATATGCATATCCTTCGGCAGATGGCAATCTGTGCTTATGCGCTCAATGAAGCTGGCAGCATTATTGAGAATATTGACCGTGCCGGTTACGGTCAGTACATACCGGATGTTATCCGGAACGCATTAGCACGGCTGACGGAAAAAGCAGAAGAAGGAGAACTGAAAAGGAGATAAGAGAAAATGGATATGCGTAAAATTTTAGCTGAAGAAATTGCAAAAGGCATTATTACTACCGGCGTTGAAGGTCCGTTTGATGCGGTTAGCTGCAGTACTGCCGGTGATTATCCAAGCATGGGCTGCTCTCAATGGGAAGGTAGCAGAGGCAATACTTTGTTAAGTTACATTGACGGTGGCCAGCAGTTTATTGGAAGGTCTTATTCTGACATTGTGAACAGCGGCGAACTGGGGCAGCTTAAAGCTTTAATCGGTAGTGAACAAGGTAAAACTGCGCAGCAGATGATTTTGGCAGGCGATTGCTTGACTTACGTAGACACTTTGCAGCAAGTACCTGATTTGGATGATACTCGCTGCCTTATTTACGCCGGTATTTGGTGTCCGACCAGTCACAGCGTTGTTTACCAGTTCTTGCGGAACAGATGCAATACTAATAACCTGCGAAGCTTGGTAGTGCTGCGAGATTTATTCATGACGCAATACTATCGTTCCGCTGGTGTCGAAGAACAATATGCTGCAGGATATGCCAACAGAGCTACCATTACATATAACTATGTTGCGGGTATTGATTTGACTACACCATACGGAATACCGCCTTATGGTGAAGCTGGTAACGGCAGATAACAATAATTTGAAAGGATGATAAAAATGACTATGACTGCAAAAGAAAAAGTTGAAAGAGATTTACAAAACATTGAGGCTGCTATGAAACAGCTGAGAGCTGATGTAGAATTACTTGGTGATGAAGAAAAAGCGGAACTGAAAGAAAAAATCCGCAAGTATCTTGGTAAATTTTCTGATGAAATTGAGAAAATCAAAGAGCTTGACCGTACTTTAACCGAGAAGCTCGGCAAGTATGGAAAACGTTTTCTGTATGCCTGCATCGGTATTTTGGCCATTGCCGGAATTGACAAGCTAATCGGCTACATCAAAAATTTATTCTAAAATAAAAAAGAAATCCCTAAGTCATTATTGGCTTAGGGATTTTTTTCTGTTTAGGAGGACGTTATGGATGTTGAGAGAAAATATAAAATTTGTAAGTATTTCATTATCGCTTGTATTATTGGAGTTGCTGGCTATTGCATATATGATGTATTAAAACCTGCAGAAAAAACTCCAATCATAAAATCCGAACAGCTGCAGAGTACTGACCAAATAAAAAAAGCTGCTGGTAGTGCTGGTGTCAGCCTTTCGGATGAACAGAGTAAAATTATCCATGATAAAGTCCAGGATGCAAAGCCCGCAGGCAGTGTGTCTGCTACGGTCGGTACCGTCCAGCAGGTAGCCGAACAGCAGCGACAGCAGCAGGGCAGCGACTTTGCGCCGGTAGTGTCTGACAATAATTTATCCAAACTTCCGGAAGATACTCCTATAGAGCTGAAGCAATACCACATATATGCCGCTCCTAAAGTACAGCACGAAGTCGGTCTGAAGCTTGATCAGGAAAGCGGCAGTCATATCTCTGGTATCAGCTACGGTATTAAAAGAAGAATTACCGAAAAAGGTCAGTACGTAGGCGCGCGGGTAGATTATGACTGGCGGGATAAAGAGGCTGCCGTTTGGGCCACATATAGTTGGTGAATTAGTAAATTATTGGTTGGTACATGGTTGGTACAGTTGACCGGCGGTTTTGTTGGTACAGAACAAAAAGAAAAGGCACAGAAACAAGTCTGTGCCTTTATTTTTAATGGTGATCCAGGAGGGATTCGAACCCCCGACCCACGGCTTAGAAGGCCGTTGCTCTATCCAACTGAGCTACTGAACCATGAAATGGAGCGGGCGATGGGAATCGAACCCACAACATCAGCTTGGAAGGCTGAGGTTTTACCACTAAACTACACCCGCAATTTATAATTGTAAGTCTGGTCGGAGCGGCAGGATTTGAACCTGCGACCCCCTGCTCCCAAGGCAGGTGCTCTACCAAACTGAGCCACGCCCCGAATACAAAGAGTATTATACAGGGTTTAAAATTAAAAGTCAATACTTTTTAGCTATTGGCTGTTATCTCTTTACTTACCTTTAAGTTTTTTATAAACACTATGATATTTTTGGGGTATATCTTCTATTGCATATGATTCATGAACTTTACATGACCCCGCTTTGGCAGCTGTTTCATAGTACCATACCTTGTAGTCCAAAATTTTTAAGGTTTGCTGAAGCTGTTCGATTTGTTTTTGTACTGTTTTTTGCCGCTGCTGAACGAGAGCCAGACGCTCAGATATTGTGCTGTCGCCTTGGGAAGCTAATTCCATAAAGTATTTTATTTCTTTAATGGACATACCAGTTTTTTTCAGACAGTCGATTATAGTTAAAATTTCTAAATCTGTATCGGTAAACATACGTATACCGTTTTCTGAACGTAAAAGAAAAGGCAGCAGGCCTTCCTTATCATAATACCGAAGGGCAGAAGGAGAGAGATTGGCTTTTTGAGCAGCCTGTCCGATTGTATAAGCCATTATTATCACCTCTGTAACATTTTCTGCTATAAGCGTAGCAGGATTAGTCTTCAAAGTCCAATGAATGATTTGTGAAATACTTAGAAAAGCAGGAAAAAACGTATCAGACAGATAATATTAACTTAGATTATTTTGTTTACAATGGCGTAGAGGAGGGAAATAAAATGATGGTACATGATTTAGAAAAGAAAACGATGGCGTTGCTGTTATGTTTGTTAATAGGAAGCAGTATTTTTGCTGCACCTACAGATGCTAAGCCAAAGAATGACCCTAAGCCGCCGGTAAAACATGCTAAACAAGTACATCACGAAAAACATAAAAACTGCGGTGATATCGTGCGCGATGTATTGCGGGCAGACAGACATGATTTTGACCGCGCCTGTCATGCCGGGATGACCTTGGAAGATTATATTGTTGCCAAATATATTGCCGAAAGTATTGGCGGTGATTTTACAGATATTTTCCGTATGCAGAAAAATGGTAAGCCCTATAAAGAAATTTGCAAAGCACACGGAATTAATTGGGGCAGTGTGCGCATACATTTAAATGATAAATATGAGCGGATGAACAGTGATGCAGTTGCTGCCGGATTAGTAATGTGGGGCCTGCATGAAATATTGCATTGGTAACGATGGCGTAAATAGAACTTTATATGTGAATTTTTTTCGAACTGTCCTTAGGCAGAAGGATATTTTCTAAACTTATGGAATGATATACAAAGATTGAGTGTGGCGGTAAAAAATTACTTAGCTGGAGGCGATTTTATGAAAAAGAAAGTATTGGCTTTAACTGCTGTTATGGCATTAGGTATATTTTCCGCAGCTGCTGCTAATGATAATGTAACTTTTTCCAAACCGGTAAGATTATTGAAGCCTAATGTAGAAAGCAGTTTTGAAAAAGATTTTGAGTGGAATGATGTTGATTATTCTGTTAAGGAGAAAAATAATCAGCTGATTTTTGAATTTAATGATAATAAGTTTAGAGAAAAGCATGATATTAAAGGCTATCATGTGACTGGTGCGGAAATCGGCGATTTAAATGGTGACAATTATCCTGAGATTTTTGTATATCTTAAGGCGGATGAAATGGGCAATCAGATGAAGCTTATAGGTTATTCAAGCAATAACGGCAAATCTATGAGCCAGGTATATTTGCCGCAGCCGGATGAAGTTGCTGATGCGACTGCATATCAAGGCTTTAGAGGTTTTGACGAAATGAGTATTATAGAAAATAATTTCTGCAGAAGATTTCCTGTTATTGAAAATAAAGACGGAGCTCTGTATATGAACGGTATGATGCGTCAGATTCAATACAAGCTGGTCGATGGCGAAGCCTGCCGCAGACTGGAAATAGACCGTTATTATGAGTATCCTATTATGATGGAAAAATACTCAGAGCTATTTGCCGATAATTCCTGAGCTGTTAAGAGTTATTTGATAGATAAAGACCTGCTGATATTTGATATTGGCAGGTCTTGTTGTTGAAATGGAGGCAGCGTTATGCAGAAAATATTTGCTATGTTTTTAACGTTGGTATGCAGCTGTGTTTTTGTAGGAAATACTTATGCGGAGAATATATTAAAACCTCAGCAGGAACAGATGAAAATGTTTTTATCGGAAAAATTTCCTGACAGCAGGATTAGTGAGGTAATCAGCAGTCATTACCAATTTACGGATGAAGAAAGTAACGCCACGCATTATAACTACAATTATGTAGATCTGAATGATGATGGACAGCAGGAAATATTTGTTGTTGTCAGCGGGCCATATACCAGCGGCAGTGGCGGCAGCAGTGCTTTGCTGCTGGAAGAAAAACAGCATAAATTGCAGGTACGCAGTGCTTTTACTTTGGTAAATACTCCTGTTATTATTACAGAAGATAAAAAGCATGACTATAAAAGTTTGGTATTTCCATATTATGGCGGCGGGCAGCCTTACAGCTTGTCATTAATAGAATATAATGGAAAGAATTATCCTAATGTAAATGACGGGATCGTAGTTGATAAAAATAAACAGTTTATTGGTAACATGATTTTGGCAGATAAAACTGATGAAAATAGTTTTAGCGGCTGGAAGGTATTAACTGACAATAACTTTTATGGTATAGAAAGAAAAGCATTTGGGACAGATATAATTTTTCCGATTTTGACAGACCATCCGGGAGAATTAACGCGTCAATATGCTAATCAATCTTTGAAAAATACTGCGCTGCATTTGTATCGAGAGAATGTTGGAGCAACTGTGGATTATGCAGTAACCTGCAATACTAAAAAATTGCTGAGTACGCTATATGCAGCAAAAAAAGCTGACGGTACAGTAAAATTAGCTGCGCTTAACATGGAAATGGGCAGAGCTAAAGAGCTGACACTGTCTGATATATTTAAGAATCCTGCAAGATTAGCTGCGTTAACAGGTTGGGATAATACAGATGATATGCTGTTCTGCTTTACTGATGATGGAATAATTTTTATCAAGCCAGCGTGTGACAGTAATGTTTATGGTTATGAAGCAGTTAATTTAAGTTTGCAGGAAATAAAGCCGTATCTTAAAAAGGGCTGGAAGAAAAAATTGTTCTAATTTTGTTTCAGACAGAAAATATAATAAGAGGTAAAAATGATAGTTATTGCTTGTGTGGATAATAATATGGGCATGCTTTTTAATCAAAGAAGGCAGAGCCAGGATAGGTTGCTGCGTGAGAAAATCTTGCAGCGTTGTGAAGGTAAAAAGCTTTGGATGAATGCATACAGTTATAAGCAGTTTGAGAAACAGATTGAAAATAAAGATATTAATATATGTGTTTCCGAAGACTTTTTAACCAGAGCTGAAGCAGAAGATTACTGCTTTGTAGAAAATGCAGATGTCGCAAATTGTAGTGATAAAATTGAGCAGATAATTCTTTTTTGCTGGAACAGAGATTATCCGGCTGATTTCTATTTCACAGTGCCTGTTCATAATAAGCCTTGGCGATTGCTTAGTCGGGAGGATTTCTGCGGTTCATCCCATGAAAAGATAACGGAGGAGGTTTATAGCAGATGAAAAAATATTTACAATTTGTGGCTGCGTTTATTCTATGTCTGTGCGTGTTGCTGACAGGCTGCGGCAATGCGGCAGATAAACCTGCTGCACCGGACAGCAAGGGCAGTGCAGCTGCAGCGGATATCAGCAGTATACCTGCTTATACAAATAAGCCCTATGTTGTACTTAATAATAATCAGCCTTTTTTTGCGGCAGATGATTTTACAACTAAATCTTTTGAAAAATACAGTAAGTTAGACAGCTTAGGACGCTGCGGAGTCGCTTTTGCTAATGTTGGCAAGGATACTATGCCCAAGGAAAAGCGTGGTTCTATTGGGCAGGTAAAGCCCAGCGGCTGGCAAACTGCCAAGTATGATTTTGTCGATGGAAAATATCTATATAATAGATGTCATCTGATTGGTTATCAGCTGACGGCAGAAAATGCTAACGAGCGCAATTTAATTACCGGTACACGTTATCTGAACGTACAGGGAATGCTGCCTTTTGAAAATATGGTGGCAGACTATGTTAAGGAAACAGGCAACCATGTGTTGTATCGGGTAACTCCGATATTTAAAGGCAACAATCTTGTGGCTGACGGAGTACAGATGGAAGCAAAGTCTGTAGAAGATAAGGGTGAAGGTATCTGCTTCAATGTTTATTGCTATAATGTGCAGCCTGGCGTAGAAATTGATTATGCTACAGGTAAAAGCAGGCTGGCTGAAAATGCTGTAAATGCAGATAATAAAGCAAAAGTTCAGAGTTATATTCTTAACACCGGCAGTCATAAATTTCATAAGCCTGAGTGTAATGGTGCCAAACAGATAAGTGCCAAAAACAGGAAAGAATACAGCGGCAGTAAGGACGAATTGCTGAAATCTGGTTATTCTCCTTGCTCTATCTGCAATCCATAAAAGGAGACTGGAAAATGATTGAGATTAAAAATAAGGTGGGATGCTGCGGCTGCGGAGCCTGTGCTTCTGTTTGCCCAAAGCATTGTATCAAGATGCAGGCTGATAATGAAGGATTTAAATATCCGCAGGTAGATATAACTAAATGTGTTGATTGCCGGTTATGCGAAAAAGTGTGTCCGTTATTGCATAAGCCTGAGCAGCAGGAGCCGCTTGCTGTTTATGGTGCTAAAAATGTTGACGACAGTATTAGACTTCATAGCTCCAGCGGCGGATTGTTCACTGCATTTGCCCGTGAGATTCTTGCTCAGCAGGGTATAGTGTATGGTGCGGAAATGACATCAGAATTACAGGTACAGCATTGTGCTGTGAGTGAAGAGGCAGAGCTTGCTAAATTGCGCGGCTCCAAATATGTGCAGAGCGAAATGGGAGAATGCTATAAGCAGGCGCGGTTTTTGCTGCAGCAGGGACGGAAGGTTTTATTCAGCGGTACACCCTGTCAGATTGCCGGTTTAAAAGGCTTTCTCAATAAAGAGTATCAAAACCTTTATACTGTAGATGTAGTTTGTCATGGCGTTCCAAGCGCCAAAGTTTATGCTAAGCATTTGCAGGAAATTGGAGAAAGTGTTGGAGAGCCAGTTATTAAAGTAAGATTTCGCGATAAGCAGCAGGGATGGAAGCATGGTCAGACTTTGTTTTATACAGAAAATCACTGCTGCGGCGACAGCAAACGCAAGGAAACCTATATGCGTCTTTTCCTTAATAATGTAACAATAAGACCTTCTTGTTCAGATTGTGCTTTTAATAATAAAAGAAGCCGTGCAGATATAACTATTGCCGATTACTGGGGCATTGACAAGCAGCATCCGGAGTTTGACGACGATAAAGGAGTAACATTGGTAATCGTCAATACTGAAAAAGGGCAGGAGCTTATGCAGGCAGTAAGCAAAGAGATTATCTGCTTGGAAACCAGCTTTGCCGCCGGAGCAGAATATAATGTAGCGGTCAGCAAATCGCTGGGACTGCATCCGCGTCGTGCTTACTTTTTTGAGAACATGGATAAAAAGTCTTTGCGTGCACTGGCAGAGGAAATACTGTAGCCGGATAAAGTTTTTTATTGTAAAAATATTTACAACTATGATATAATTATAAATACATGAATGCGGACTGCTTTCATGCAAATATTCGCCCACTATTTTTATAGTCAAGCCCATACGGACAGGCGGGGCAGCTGCCGAAGCGTGGCTAAATACCACATTATTGACTGAGCTGCGGCTCAGATTTTATAAGTAGATTATTCAGTAATCAGGATTAGACATCACTTGTGAAAGTCAATAAGAGTAGTAAAAGTAATATTTGCTGTATAGACTCTGGAAGCGGTTTGCTGTTGTTGTAATTTGACAGCAGTTATACGTGGTTTACTGACAGGTGATGGATAACATCACCTGTTTTTTATTTTGCTGATCGTAAAGAATATATAGAATTAGAATGGATTTGGGAGAAAATTATGGGAAAGCCTTCACAAAAATCAGCGCCGATTTATGAAGCGCTGGAAGCCTTTAGGAAAAAAAGAGTAGTGCCGTTTGACGTACCGGGACATAAACGCGGCCGCGGCAACCCTGAGTTAAAAGAACTTTTGGGAGAAAAATGCGTTAATCTTGACGTAAACTCCATGAAACCGCTGGATAATTTATGCCATCCGGTATCGGTAATTAAAGATGCGGAAGAATTGGCTGCCGAAGCTTTTGGCGCTAATCATGCCTTTTTTATGGTTGGCGGGACTACTTCCTCTGTACAGAGCATGGTGCTTACTGCCTGCAAAGCTGGCGATAAGATTATCCTGCCGCGCAACGTACATAAAAGCGTTATTAATGCATTAGTTTTGTGCGGTGCTGTGCCTGTATATGTTAATCCGGAAGTAGATAAGAAGCTGGGCATTTCTCTGGGAATGGAAATCAGCGAGGTAGAAAAAGCTATTTTAGCTAACCCTGATGCTACCTGCGTATTGGTGAACAACCCCACTTATTATGGTATTTGCTCAGATTTACGCAGTATAGTTAAGCTTGCCCATGAGCATAATATGCTGGCGCTGGTGGATGAAGCGCATGGAACACACTTTTATTTCGGCAGCAATATGCCTGTAAGTGCTATGGAAGCCGGTGCAGATATGGCTTCCGTTTCCATGCATAAGTCCGGCGGCAGTCTTACGCAAAGCTCACTTCTTTTGACTGGTAAAAATGTAAATTGGGAGTATGTAAGCCAGATTATTAACCTGACGCAGACTACCAGTGCATCCTATCTGCTGTTATCCAGTCTGGATATTTCCAGACGTAATTTGGTAATGCGCGGTGAGAAATCCTTTGCTAAAGTGCAGGCAATGGCAGAATATGCGCGCGAAGAAATAAATTCTATCGGCGGTTTTTATGCTTACGGGCGTGAGCTGATTAACGGCAAAAGTATTTATGATTTTGACGTGACTAAGCTGTCTGTTTATACTCGCGACATCGGTCTTGCCGGTATCGAAGTATATGATTTGCTGCGTGACGAGTATGATATTCAGATTGAATTTGGTGATATTGCTAATATTTTAGCTTATGTTTCCATAGGCGACACTATTCAGGATATTGAACGTCTGGTAGGTGCTTTGGCTGATATTAAACGTCTGTATTCCAAAGATCCTTCCAAAATGCTGAATACGGAATATATTACTCCGAAAGTAGCTGTATCGCCGCAGAAGGCGTTTTATTCCCGCAAAAAATCTGTTCCTATTAAAGAAAGCAGCGGTATGATCTGCAGTGAATTCGTTATGTGCTATCCGCCCGGTATTCCTATCCTGGCTCCGGGCGAAATTATCACAAAGGAAATCATTGAATATATCGTTTATGCTAAGGAAAAAGGCTGTTCCATGCAGGGACCGGAAGACCCGGATGTAAACAGGGTCAACGTACTGGCATTATAAAATATAATGAGGTGACTTATGGAGCTGTGGTTTTCAGATTATCATACCGATAAAGTTAAGATAGATGTTAAGGTAGATAAGCAGCTGTTTGGCGAAAATACTGATTTTCAGCGTATCGACGTGTTTGAATCAGCGGAATTTGGCCGCTTTTTGAGCTGTGACGGCAGTATTGTTTTCTCTGAAAAAGACGAATTTACCTACGATGAGATGATTGTGCATGTGCCTATGGCTGTGCATCCATGTGTAAAGAAAGTGCTGGTAATCGGCGGCGGCGACGGCGGTGTTGCCCGTGAACTTTCTTATTATGACGAGATAGAGCAGATTGATGTTGTTGAAACTGATAAAGTTTTCGTCGATGTCTGCCGTGAATTTTTCCCGGATAATGCTCGTGGTCTGGATGACGAAAGAGTAACTGTCTATAATGAAAACGGACTGAAATTTTTGCGTGCCAGACAGAATGAATATGATTTGATTATCAATGACGCTATTGACCCTTTGGGACATGCAGCAGGCCTTTTTACCAAGGAATTTTATGGTAACTGCTATCGAGCGCTGAAAGAAGACGGCATCATGGTGTATCAGCATGGCAGCCCCTTCTATGATGAAGATGAAGAGTCCTGCCGGGCTATGCATCGCAAAGCCAGTCACAGCTTTCCTATCAGCAGAGTATATCAGGCGCATATACCAACCTGTTCCTCTGGTTACTGGCTGTTTGGGTTCCTGTCTAAAAAATACCATCCTTTAAAAGATTTGGATGCTAAAAGATGGAAAGAGCGTAATATCAAAACCTGGTATTATACAACTAATCTGCATTTAGGTGCTTTTATGTTGCCTAAATATGTAGAAGATATGCTGGAAGAAGAAGAAAAATAACTTATTCAAGCTAATATAAACGAAGATAAAGGAGATGACTTACAAATGGGAAAATTATTGGTTATTGGCTGCGGCGGTGTTGCAAGAGTTGCTATTTTTAAATGCTGCCAAAATGACAAAGTATTTACTGAGCTGTGCATTGCCAGCAGAACAAAGGAAAAATGTGATGCTCTGAAAGCAGAACTGGAAGGTAAAACTAACACCGTTATCACTACTGCTAAAGTTGACGCTGATAATAAAGAAGAATTAGTTGCTTTGATTAAAGCCTATCAGCCGGATGCAGTGCTGAACGTAGCTTTGCCGTATCAGGATTTGACCATTATGGATGCCTGCCTGGAATGCAAAGTAGACTATATTGATACTGCTAACTACGAGCCGGAAAATATTGATGATCCTGCATGGCGTGCTGTTTACGACAAACGCTGCAAAGAAGAAGGCTTTACTGCATATTTTGATTACTCCTGGCAGTGGGCGTATAAAGAAAAATTCGCTGATGCAGGTATCATGGGCCTGTTAGGTACTGGTTTTGACCCCGGTGTTACCAGCGTTTTCTCTGCTTACGCATTGAAACATTATTTTGATGAAATTGATACTATTGATATTCTTGACTGCAACGGCGGTGACCATGGTTATCCTTTTGCAACTAACTTCAACCCTGAAATCAACCTGCGCGAAGTATCTGCAAATGGTTCTTACTGGGAAAACGGCCATTGGGTAGAAACTGAACCCATGGAAATCAAACGTGAGTACGATTTCCCAGAAGTTGGCATGAAAGATATGTATTTGCTGCACCATGAAGAAATTGAATCTCTGGCTAAAAATATCCCCGGTGTTAAGAGAATCCGTTTCTTTATGACTTTCGGTCAAAGCTATCTGACTCACATGAAATGTCTGGAAAATGTAGGCATGCTTTCTACCAAACCGATGATGTACGAAGGTCATGAAATTGTTCCTATTCAGTTCCTGAAAGCATTGCTGCCGGATCCGGCTTCTCTGGGACCCCGTACTGTCGGCAAAACTAATATTGGCTGCATTTTTACCGGCCGCAAAGATGGTAAAGAAAGAACTATCTATATTTACAATGTCTGCGACCATCAGGAATGCTACAAAGAAGTTGGCTCTCAGGCTATTTCTTATACAACCGGCGTACCTGCTATGATTGGTACTGCACTGGTAATGTCCAAAGCATGGCATAAACCCGGCGTATTCAACGTAGAAGAATTCGATCCCGATCCGTACATGGAAATGCTGAATGAATACGGACTGCCCTGGGTAGTTGTAGAAAATCCGGCAGTGGTAGAGTAAGATGCTGGAAAATCTGCGTACACCCTGTTATGTTGTAAGCAGGGAAAAAATCCGTAAGAATTTAGAAGTGCTGCAATATGTGGAAAAAGAGGCTGGCTGTCATATTCTGCTGGCGCAGAAAGCTTTTTCCATGTTTGCCTTGTATCCGATGATTGCCGAATATGTTTCCGGCACTACTGCCAGCGGACTGTATGAAGCACGTTTAGGTTATGAAGAAATGGGCAAAGAAAACCATGTTTTTGCACCTGCGTATAAAACAGAGGATATACGTGAGCTGGTTAAGATTTGCGACCATATTATTTTTAATTCTTTCGCCCAATATGAAAAACATAAAGCGCTGTGCGGTGATGTAAGTGTAGGCATCCGTGTTAATCCGGAACATTCTACACAGGGCGACCATGCTATCTATGACCCCTGTGCGCCTGGCTCCCGTTTAGGCGTGACGCTGGCAAATTTCCGTGAGGATTTGCTGGATGGTATAGAAGGCCTGCATTTTCACACTCTTTGTGAACAGAATGCAGACGATTTAATCAGTACTTTTAAAGTATTTGAAGAAAAATTCGGCAAGTATCTTTATCAGATGAAGTGGCTGAATATGGGCGGCGGTCATCATATCACCAGAGCAGATTATGATGTAGCAGCGCTTATCAGCCTGATTAAATATATCAGAGAAAAATATGATGTAGAGGTATATCTGGAACCGGGAGAGGCCTTTGCGCTTAATGCAGGCTATCTTGTAACCGAGGTTATGGACATAGTTCATAATGATATGGATATCCTTATTCTGGATGCTTCTGCAGCCTGCCATATGCCGGATGTAATTGAAATGCCGTATCGTCCGCCGCTGCGCGGAAGTTATCCGGCAGGAGAGAAAGCGTATACGTATCGTCTGTCCTCACTGACCTGTCTGGCTGGTGACGTGATTGGCGATTACAGCTTTGAGCAGCAGGTAAAAGTAGGCGATAAGCTTATTTTTGAAGATATGGCAATTTATTCCATGGTCAAAAACAATACCTTTAATGGTATTCCTTTGCCGGATATTGTGCTTTTGGAAGAAGATGGCAGCACGAAGCTGGTTAAGCGTTTTGACTATCAGGATTTTAAGGAAAGGCTTTCGTAAATAATGGAATTTTTACATACTTTACCGCGAGAAGACGGCTTTTATATGCCGGCTGAATTTGCGGAACATGAAGGCTGTATTATTGTGTGGCCGGAGCGTCCGGGTTCCTGGAGTTTTGGTGCCCGTGAAGCGCGTGAGGCGTTTACGGCAGTCATTAAGGCGATTGCCGCCAGTGAAAAAGTATATGTCATTGCAGGCAAGGCTTCTATAAACAGTGCTAGGGAAATGCTGCAGGATGTGGATAATATTGACATTATCAATATGGAAACAGACGATTCCTGGGCGAGAGATATTGGGCCTACCTTTGTAGTGAACAGTCAGGGCGCTTTGCGCTGCATCAACTGGAATTTTAACGCCTGGGGCGGCGAGGTTGACGGTCTTTATCCTTCCTGGGATAAGGATAACGCTTTTGCTGCTGCTTTTGCAGAGAAATATGGCTGCAGGATGTATGATGCTGCTCCGTTCGTTATGGAGGGCGGCGCTATCCACAGCGATGGTGAAGGTACTGTAATGGTAACAGAAACCTGCCTGCTTAGCGCAGGCCGCAATCCAGAACTGACTAAAGAGCAGATTGAAGAAAAATTGAAGGATTATCTGGGCGCGAAAAAAGTTATCTGGCTGCCATGTGGTATTTATAATGATGAAACTAACGAGCATGTGGATAATGTCTGTGCTTTTACTGCTCCCGGTGAAGTAGTACTGGCCTGGACTGATAAAGAAGATGATCCGCAGTATGCCATGTCATTAGCATGCCTGCAGAAGCTGGAAGCAGAAACCGATGCCTGCGGCCGTAAAATTAAAGTACATAAACTGCCTATTCCAGATGTACCTGTCTGCATCAGAGAAGATGAAGTGGGCGGCTATGATTTTGAGGACGGCGAGGATATGCGCGAAGCAGGCGAAAGGCTTGCAGCTTCCTATGTAAATTTTTATATTGCTAACAAGTCTGTGGTAATGCCTGCTTTTGGCGGCGAAAATGAGGAGAGCGACATTCGGGCTGAGAAAATACTGCAGGAGCTTTTCCCTGACCGTCAAGTTGTCGTTGTACCGGCACGCGCTATTTTGACCGGCGGCGGTAATATTCACTGCATTACCCAACAGATTCCTAAAGGAGTAAAACTATGACTAAAGTAGTTGTTGCAGCAATCCAGATGCGTTGTTATCCGGAAGTGGAAAAAAGTCTGGCTGCTGCTGAAAAAATGGTACGTAAGGCTGCTGCTCAAGGCGCCAATATCATCCTGCTGCCGGAACTTTTTGCCAGAGAATACTTCTGCCAGCAGCGTCGTTATGATTTTTATGACTACGCTATGCCTGTTGCAGAAGACCCGGCTGTACAGATGGGTATGCGTCTGGCTAAAGAGCTGCAGGTGGTTCTGCCCATCAGTTTTTATGAGAAAGATATTAACCGACTGTACAATTCTGTAGCCTGCATTGATGCGGATGGTGAATTACTGGGGGTTTATCGCAAAACACATATTCCCGACGACCACTTCTATCAGGAAAAATTCTATTTCTCTCCCGGAGATTCCGGCTTCCGTGTATTTAATACAAAATACGGTGTTATCGGCATTGGTATTTGCTGGGATCAGTGGTTTCCTGAAACTGCGCGCTGCATGGCGGTGCAGGGGGCAGAGATTCTGTTCTATCCTACGGCTATTGGTTCTGAGCCGATTTTGGAATGTGACAGTATGCCCCATTGGCGCAGAGTTATGCAGGGTCATGCAGCTGCTAATCTCATGCCGGTGGTTGCGGCAAACAGAATTGGCTTGGAAGAAGTAAAACCATGTGAAGCTAATAATAATCAGTCGTCAGCACTGAATTTCTATGGTTCTTCTTTTATTGCTGATGGTACCGGCGCAATTCTTGCGTCTGCTTCCCGCGATCAGGAAGAAATTTTGCTGCAGGAGTTTGATCTGGCAGCATTAGCGCAGGATAGATTGTCCTGGGGTCTTTTCCGCGACAGAAGACCGGAATGTTATAAAAAAATAGCTGAATAAATTGCATCTGTATATGCATAAGCATATACAGATGTTTTTTTAGAATTTGCAAGTGGAAGGGAGTGCTTATGATGAAAAAAAGTCTCAAAAAACTTTCTGTTCTCACAATGCTGTGCCTGGCAATGGTTGGCGGAACTGCTTACGCTTCTGCTGCTGGTGAAAAAGCAGCAGCCAAGCAGCCACGATACAGCGGTTATCTGACAGATATTAAAGGTGTGTTGGTAGGGCATTACAGTGATGAAAAAAATAAGACGGGATGTACGGCTATTTTATTTCCCGAAGGAGCAGTTGCCGGCAGTGACGTGCGCGGCGGTGCACCGGGTACGCGCGAAACAGATTTGACTAAGCCGGGGCATACTGTGCAAAAAATTCATGGTATTTGTCTTTCCGGCGGCAGCGCTTATGGGCTTGCTGCAGCGCAGGGAGTTATGCAGGCACTGGAGGAAAAAGGCTGCGGCTTTGATGTAGGCGTAGCAAAGGTACCGATTGTGTGCGGTGCCGTCCTGTTTGATTTGACCTATGGCAGCCCTGATGTAAGACCTACGCAGAAAAATGGTTATACAGCGGCAATGAATGCTTCCGCAAGTGAACGCCGACAGGGAAGTATTGGTGCAGGTACAGGTGCTACGGTAGGAAAATTCTTCGGTTTGGAATATCAGCAGCGCAGCGGACTTGGCAGTGCTTGTGTAGAGCTTCCCGGTGGAGTAAAGGTAGCTGCTTTGGTTGCTGTTAATGCTTTAGGCGATATTTATGACGAAAACGGACAGATTATTAAAGGTGCCTGCGAAAACGGCAAGTTTAAAAATACTGTACAAAGTGTGTTAAACGGCGCTAAATCGACTGTTACTGTAGGACGTAATACGACTATCGGCGTTATTGTTACAAATGCTGAACTCAATAAAGAAGAAGTAAACCGTGTTGCTATGGTAGGACATAACGGCTATGCTTTATCGATACGTCCGGTGCATACGATGCAGGACGGTGACAGTATTTTTGCCGCGGCAACCGGTGAAGTAAAAGCCAATGTTGATGACATCTGCATAGCGGCAGCAGTTGCTATGCAGCGTGCGGTTATTAATGCGGCTGTATGTGCTGGTGAGTTATAAAAATATTTAAATAAAATCTATTATAAAAAATAAAAAGCTCACAGATACAATCTGTGAGCTTTTCGTTTTTGTAAAGCCAGCTAAATTTTATAGTGTTTTTTAGATGAATTTAAAATTTACGGTATCAAACATACCCATATCAGTAATGCGGATTTTTGGTATAACCGGCAGTGCCATAAAGCTTAAACTGATAAATGGGTCAATAGCAGGATGGACACCCTGCTGATGAGCAAGGCATTTAATTTCTTCCAGTTCCTTAATAAGTTTATCAGCAGGCTTATCACTCATCAGACCGCAGATGGGCAGCGGTAAAGTGCGTAAAACAGTTGTGTTTTCTACAAGGGTGTAGCCGCCGCTGCTATTAAGAAGTTCTGTGGCAGCTGTAAACATAGCTTCTGAGCTGGTTCCGATAATAATCATGTTATGGGAGTCGTGGGCAACGGTAGTGGCTGCTGCACCGTTTTTTATACCATAACCTTTGATTAATCCCAGACCGATATTACCAGTTTGGTGATGCCGTTCAATAACGGCAATTAAACAAAGCTCATTAGATTTTAAAGCAGCTTTGATTCTATCTCCTGTAATATAACTGCATTCAGTTAAAATTTCGCCGGGAATCATTTCGATAACAGGATATTGTTTATTTTCAAGAAATTTATCTGCTGAAAAGTCGGCAAGAGTAAAGGGCGCAGGATTAATGCTGTGAAGCAAATTTTGCGGTGGTGCAACAGGAGCTGTATTATTAAGCTGAGTAATAATTTTTCCTTTAGCTAATACCAGCTGGGGAATAAAGTCATGTAAATTATTGAAGACTACGATGTCCGCCTGTTTGCCGGGGGCTATGGCGCCAAGATGTTTCAAATTATAAATTTTTGCGGCATAATATGTGGCAATCTGAATAGCTGTTATTGGTTCCATTCCCAGAGCAACTGCTTTTTTTATACAGTGGCGAATAGTTCCTTCTGCTTTAATGTCTGCCAGATGTTTATCATCAGTACAGAAGGCCAGATTGGGGCTGTGAATATTTTCTTGTAGCAGGCCTTTGACAATAGCTGTTAAATTTTTAGAAGCACTGCCTTCACGAATAAGGATAGCCAGACCATTACGCAGTTTTTCTTTGGCTTCTTGCCAGCTGGTACTTTCATGATCGGTCTGGATGCCGGTTGCAATATAGGCTTGCAGCGGCATACCGGAAACACTGGGAGCATGACCGTCAATGACAGCATTTCTGTGTTTGAATAAATCAAGTTTATCTGTAAGATCCTGTTCCTGCATAAGTACTCCGGGAACATTCATTACTTCGCCAAGGCCAAGAACCCGTTCATCTTCAGTTAGTTCTGCCAGTGCCTGGGCATTTAAAATGCAGCCAGCGTGTTCAAAGGGGGTAGCTGGTACGCAGCTGGGCAACTGTACATAATAATTAATAGGTGTATTTTTACCTGCCTGCAGCATATATTTGATGCCTTCAATGCCTGCCACATTAGCTATTTCGTGAGGGTCGGTAACTAAAGTAGTAACACCCCAGCGAAGTTCTTCCTGGCAATATGCTTCAGGAGTAGCCATAGAGCTTTCTACATGACAGTGGGCGTTAATCAGTCCCGGAGTGACATAGGCGCCTTTAAGGTCGATGATTTCAGCTGCCTTTTCATAGTCGCCGATACCGGCGATATAACCGTCAACAATGGCGATATTACTGCGGTAAATAGTGCCGGAAAAAACATCTACGATTTGACAATTTTTCAGTATAAGATCAGCCGGAATTTGTCCAAGTGCTGCTGCTGTAATATTTTTATGCATTGTATTTCCTCCCGTACTAAGAGAAAGATTTGTCTTGATAATTATATTTTAACATAATGCCTCCTGATTTATTATTTAATCGTTAAAATTTTTGAAGAAGGTATCATGCAGTGGCAGCAATCTTTTGTTTGACTTTTACAGGCATTAGTTATATAATTTATAAGAAATTCAGTGAAGCAGAGCAGTAATCTGTAAACGATGTAAAGAAAGCTGACGGACGATGCAAGTCAGACACGGTTACCGGTGAACTCGCTGTGGAGAAGCCGCAAGGAAATGTGCGGACGTGATGCTGCGTCAAGGCCGAATGAGTGACAGCTGTAGCTGTAATCAGGGTGGTACCGCGAAAAAGTTATTTCGTCCCTGACCTTTTAAAGGTCAGGGATTTTTTATTTTGCAAAAAATATTCAGGAGGTCAGAAATGTTAGAAGAAAGATATTCTCCTCATGCCATAGAAGCAAAATGGCAAAAATACTGGGAAGAAAATAAGAGCTTTAAAGTGGAAATGGACAAGGATAAACCTAAATCCTATGTTTTGGAAATGTTCCCTTATCCGTCCGGTAATTTACATATGGGCCATGTACGCAACTATTCCATCGGTGACGTTGTAGCACGTTTCCGTACTATGAAAGGTTTTAATGTACTGCATCCTATGGGCTGGGACTCCTTTGGTATGCCGGCTGAAAATGCTGCTATTAAACATGGTATTCCGCCGAAAAAATGGACTCTTGAAAACATTGCCAACATGACTCGCCAGCAGAAAGCACTGGGGCTGTCCTATGACTGGGACCGTGAAGTTGCTACCTGCAAAGAGGATTATTATAAATGGACTCAATGGTTCTTTGAACTGTTTTATAAAAGAGGTCTGGCTGTTAAAAAGAAATCTGCCGTTAACTGGTGCAATACCTGCAACACTGTACTGGCAAATGAACAGGTTATCGACGGCAAATGCTGGCGCTGCGACAGCGTAGTAGAGAAGAAGGATCTGGAACAATGGTTCTTTAAAATTACCGACTATGCTGACGAGCTGCTGAAAGACCTCGACCTTCTGGAAGGCTGGCCGGAACGCGTAAAAACTATGCAGCGTAACTGGATTGGCCGCAGCGAAGGTTTGGAATTCAGCTTTGAAATTCCTGACCTGCAGGAAAAAGTAGCTGTTTATACTACCCGTCCCGATACCGCTTTCGGTGTTACCTATGTAGTATTGGCTGCTGAGCATCCGCTAGTAGAAAAAATTTGCGTTAATAATCCTAAAGCTGCTGAAATTAAAGCTTTCTGCGATAAAGTACGCAACCAGTCCGATATCGAACGTACTTCCAGCGAATCTGAAAAAGAAGGTATTTTCACCGGCGTTTATGCAATCAATCCGTTTACCGGCAGAAAAGTACAGATCTGGATTACCAACTATGTACTTTATGATTATGGTACTGGCGCTGTAATGGGCGTACCTACTCACGATAGCCGTGACTGGATGTTTGCTGATAAATATGGTCTGGAAAAAATCGTAGTTATCAATCCTAAAGATAAAGAACTGAAACTGGAAGACATGACTGACGCTTACGAAGAAAAAGAAGGCGTACTCGTTAATTCCGGTAAGTTCACCGGTATGGAAATGCACGCTGGTATGCAGGCTATTATGGACGAAGCAGAAAAAATGGGCATTGGCTCCCGCCATGTAAATTATCGTCTGCGCGATTGGCTTATCAGCCGTCAGCGTTACTGGGGCGCTCCGATTCCTATTATCTACTGCCCGCACTGCGGCGAAGTTCTGGTGCCGGAAGACCAGCTGCCGGTAAGACTGCCGGAAGACGTTGATTTCAATGCAGGCAGCGTTTCTCCGCTGGCTACTTCCGAAAGCTTTGTTAACTGCACCTGCCCGAAATGCGGTGCTCCGGCTAAACGTGAAACCGATACCATGGACACCTTCCTGTGCTCTTCCTGGTACTATCTGCGTTACACCGACCCGAAAAATGACAAAGCTCCTTTCGCTAAAGAAGTAAATCAATATTGGGGACCTGTTGACCAATACATCGGCGGTATCGAGCATGCTATTCTGCATCTGCTGTATTCCCGTTTCTTCCTGAAAGTGCTGCGTGACGCAGGCCTGGTTGATTATGATGAACCGTTTGCTAATTTGCTGACTCAGGGCATGGTAATTAAAGACGGCGCTAAGATGAGTAAATCTTTGGGCAACGTTGTTTCTCCTGAAGAAATTCTGGAAAAATACGGCGCTGATACTGCACGTCTCTTCATTATGTTTGCTGCTCCGCCTGAAAGAGAGCTGGAATGGAGCGATCAGGGGGTTGAAGGTTCCTTCCGTTTCCTGAACCGCGTATGGCGTATTGTTTATAATTATCTGCCACAGTTGGAACAAAAAGTTACTTCTTATGATGCAGCTGCTCTGACTGAAGCTGATAAAGAACTGCGCCGCGTTGTACATGGCAGCATTAAGAAAGTTACTGCCGATATCGATAAACGCTTTAACTTCAACACTGCTATCAGTACACTGATGGAACTGGTTAATGCTCTGTATGCTTATAAAGAAGCTAAACAGGAAGCTAATGCAGGTCTTATCTATGAAGCTATTTCCGCTCTGCTGCGTATGCTGGCTCCGTTTGTACCGCATATCACCGAAGAATTGTGGCGCGGTGTAATTGATGCAGATTCCAGCGTACATGCACAAAAATGGCCTGAATACAGTGAAGACGCTCTGAAAGTAGATAATGTTGAAATTGTTCTCCAGGTTAACGGCAAAGTAAGAGGCAGACTGACTGTTCCTGCTGCTGCAACTAAAGAAGAACTGGAGAAAATTGCTTTGGCTGATGCTAATGTACAAACCCACATCGGTGACGCTAAGATTATGAAGATTATCTGCGTTCCCGGCCGTCTGGTAAATATTGTTGCAAAATAAAATATAATTTCATAGCAGTGCCTATATAACGCTTGAATTATTCAGAAGTTCTGAGAATAACGATTTTGTTATTCTCAGAACTTTTTTTATTAGGGAGTGTTGCTGATGGACAACAGAAAGAAAAAGTTTATTTTGTTGTGTGTTTTACTGTTAGGATGTGTTTTGACCAGCATAGCGGCAGAATTTTTTACGAATGAAGAACCTGCACCGGTTATCAGTGCGCAGACGCAGGTTAAAAGTAAGGAGCAGCTGATAACAGTATATGTAAGCGGCGCAGTTGCCAGACCAGGATTATATGAACTGCCTGCAGGTATAAGGGCGCAGGAAGCAGTGGAAGCTGCCGGAGGCTTTACCGAAATTGCTAATCAGGAAAAAGTAAATTTGGCTAAGAAATTGAAAGATGGCAGTCAGGTTAACGTACCAGCTTTAAAAGGCAGCAAAAAGGTAATTACCGGCACAAATGCTTCTGCAGGTACGGCAAGTGTTGGCAGTCAGCAGAAACAGGCAGGTTTGATAAATATCAATACTGCCAGTATAACGGAGCTGGACTCGCTGCCGGGTGTTGGCGAGGTAACGGCGCAAAGAATTGTAGAATATCGTCAGCAGCATTCTTTTACGCGTATAGAAGAGATTATGCAGGTGAAAGGCATAGGTGAAGCAAAATTTAATAAAATGAAAGACAGGCTTACAGTACAATGAACAGTATATATCTGGGTACCTTATGCTTTCTTTTTAGCTGCTATGCTGCTCTGCAGTTACAGTATTTTTATTTTGCTGCTACAGCTGTAATAGCTGCAGGTTTGCTGGCAGCTGGTGTTTTTTATTTTAAGCTAAACAGCAGAGAAAAAGCTTTTAGCTGTGGAGTGATATTGTTTTTCCTGCTGCTTGGACTGGCAGCTGGACTGCGTGCACCGACAGATGCTCAAAAAGAGCTGGAACCATATTACGGCAGGCAGGTAACATTGTATGGCAGGATTGATTTGCTTTCGGTTAAACAACATCAGTATGGCACATCATTTTTATTGGAATGTCAGCGTCTGGAAACAGATAACTTGCAGGTTCCTTATCGCCAGAACGTACGCGTTTTTACTGCTGAAAAATATGAAGAACTTCCCAGCGGCGCAGTTGTTTGCAGCGGCAAACTTGAAGAGCTGACATCTTTTCGTAACCCGGGCGGTTTTGATGGTGCTTTATGGAACAGACTGCAAAGTATTGGCGGCAGTATGCGCAAAGCTGCCGTGACATGGCAAAAGCAGGAAAGTCTTTGGGATAAGTTTGCAGCATGGAACATTCATCTGCGTCAGCGTATCAGTGATATTGCAGGTGAAAAGGGAGCACTGCTGGCAGGTATGGTTCTGGGAGGCAGTGCAGGACTGGACGAGGAAAGCAGACGACTTTTTGCGGATAATGGCCTGTCGCATCTGCTTTCAGTATCAGGTTCGCACCTTGTGGTGCTGACAGGATTTTTACTGCTGCTTTTAAGCAAGGTGCCGCGAAAAATGCGTAATGCGATTATTGGCAGCTGCCTTTTGATTTATGCTGCTTTATGCGGCTGGAAGCCTCCGGTGATACGAGCGCTTTTGATGAGCCTGATTCTGCTTTATGGAGGTAATGGAGCAGCAAAAGGAAATATTTTGTGTATTTCTGCTGTAGTAATGCTTATTTTTAAGCCTTTATGGCTGCTGGACACTGGCTTTCAATTATCTTTTGGCGCTGCCGCCGGACTTATCTGGCTGCTGCCGCGTATTACTCAGCTGTTAAGCAGTTACTTGCCGTTGTGGCTGAGTGAGGCTATTGGCGTAACTATTGCTGCGCAGCTGCCGGTATTGCCTATTTTAATCAGCAGTTTTCATCAGCTTCCAGTAATTTCTTTGCTTAGCAATATTCTTTTAACACCAGTACTGGAGTGCTGTGTTTTGCTTACTATGGCTGGCTTAGCTCTGGATACTTTATGCGGCTGGGGAAGTACTTTGATAATAATAGCAGCATATTTGCTGAAGCAGGTGCTGATTCAGGCAGATTTTTTGTCTGCCATACCTGGCGGACAGATTGTAGTAGGCAGCTTACCAAGCTGGAGCGGGGTTATTTATTATTTTCTGCTGGTAATAGTGCTTGATTTAGCTTGCGTCCAGTTTTTGCATAATAAAGAGCGGCGCTTTTTATCCATGGTGCTTACAGCAGTCCTTATGATTGTTGTGCTTTGGAGCCGCTTGCTGCCGCAGCCGCTGACAGCTTATTTTCTGGACGTTGGGCAGGGAGACAGTACCGTTGTTGTTACTCCTGCTGGACAGGTAATAGTTATTGATACCGGCGGACTGAAAAATTATGATACCGGCAGCAGGATTGTAGCACCATTTTTGCGCAGTATCGGCAAAGATAAAGTAGATGTACTGCTGCTGAGTCATGGAGATTTTGACCATGCAGGCGGTGCTGCAGGACTTGCTGCTAATATGAATATTGACAGATTTATTGTACCACCGAAGCTGGATAAGCAAATTTTACAGCAGGTACAGAGTCATAATCCGGAATGCCAGTTAGAATACCCTGTTGAAGGACAGCAATATCGGTTAAAAGATGGCGGCAGTCTGGATATTGTGAGCATTGGCAAGGCAGAAAGCGACAGTAATGATGCGGGCATTGTTGCTGCCATAGAATATGCAGGGCATAAGCTGCTTTTTCCGGGCGACATCAGCTCTGAGCGCGAAGAACAGCTGCAGAATATAGGTCATTATGAAGTGCTGAAGGTTGCGCATCATGGTTCATCAGGCAGCAGCAGTGCCGAATTTTTACAGCAGATCCAGCCGAAGATTGCAGTAATATCTGCGGGACGCAATAATAGTTATGGACATCCTCATCAGGAAACGCTGCAGCGCTTGCAGGAGGCTGGAGCAGAAGTATTGCGGACAGACCAGTCAGGCGCGGTTAAGATTGTTTTTGACGGAGCTGGGACAAAATGTTATAGTTATGTATACCATAAGCAATATTTTTAGGAGACAATTATGGAATACAGACCGGATGATTTAATCAACAGGCTGAAAAATAAAGAAAAGCTGCCCAATATCATCGTAACTTTTGGAGAAGAAACTTATTACAGCAGTCAGATAGCTTCTTTGCTGCCAGATTATGTTTTTGGCGATACGGAAGCTGAGTCGCGGCAGATTACGGTGTTTGAAAAAGATACAGAGCTGAAAGAGCTGGCCGGAGTTATCAATACTTATCCATTTTTTTCCGGCAGCTCACTGGTAATTTTAAAGGATGAAAAGCTGCTTGGCGGCAAGCAGGACAGCGAAGCGAAAAAAGAGCGTTTGGAAAAGCTTTTAAAAATACTGCAGGATGTGCCGGAGTATTGTACTGTTTTCATCAGCACTGCAAAACTTGATAAACGCAGCCGTTTTTACAAACAGTTAAAAGAAAAAGGTGCAGTCTGTGAATGCAGCAGCTTCAAAGCTTATTCTGCCGGGCCATGGCTGCAGCAGCAGGCTGCGGAACTTGGCGGCAGTCTTGAACGAGAGGCTGTGGAGCTGATTTTGGAATATCTGGCTCCCGTCGATAAGGTGCCGCTGCAGCTTGTGCGTCAGGAACTGGAGAAACTATCCGTTTACGCAGGCGACAGGAAAGAGTGGACGAGAGAAGACGTAGCAAGTATTTTTACCGCTTTGCCGGAGGTTTCCGGTTTTTCACTGACCAATGCAATTTTGGAAAGAAAGCTGGTGCAGTCTTTAGAGCTGTTGGCTTATGAGAGAAAAAAAGGCACTGCCATTCTGCTTTTGTGTGGCAGCATACTTTTTCAGCTGCGCCGTTTAGCCAAAGTACAGGAGCTGCAAAGACAGCATTATGGTCAGGACCAGATTGCGTCAGAGCTCAGCCTGTCACCGTATGCGGCTAAAATTGTGATGCAGCAGGCACGTAATTTTTCTTATGAAAAGGTGCGGGAAGCAGTGCTGGCGCTGGCTGATTTGAATATACAAATGCGCAGAGGCGGCAGAAGATATGAGCTGCTGGAAGAAATTTTGATAAAACTATTGTCGTAAAGAAGAAAAAGATAGACAATTTAGTATAGGATTTGTTATAATAATTTTGTCAATGGTGACTTTTCTGGAGCAGGAGCAGTGTGTTCTGTTTTAGAAAGGTCTTTTTGTTTTTTTACATTCAAAATGGTTGGAAAGGAGTACAGCATTAGTGCTGGCACAAAAATGAACAAGAAAAATTTACTGTACGTCATTAAACCGGAACAACAGAATGAACAATCTTTACATAATCTTCTGCAGATGCACCCGGAAATCAAATTTGTATCTTTGATGGGTGTAGATTTTGCAGGTAATGATACTGATGAAAAAATTCCCATGAAAATCTTTCTGGAAGATATTGAAAGCTTCCTGGAAGGCAGTGCAGCTCAGACTGACGGTTCTTCCGTAGTTCTCACTGGTATTGCTACTTTGAACAATGCCCGTGTAGATATGAAAGTCGATAAGTCTGTTAACTGGTATGTTGATTATAATTACGAACATTTTGACGCTGAAAACGGCAACATGGTAGGTACCCTGCGTATTCCGTGCTACCTGATTCACAACGGCAACTTTGTTGACTCCCGTTCCATCCTGAAAAATACTCTGGACTATGTTGAAAGTGAAATCATGGGCCTGTTTGACAAACATCCCAAGATTGCCGGCTTAGAGCATGTGAATGCTGCTGAAATCGACAGACTGGTATTTACCTGTGCAACAGAACTGGAATTCTGGGTAAAATCTCCCCGTGAAGATGCTCCGATTGAAGCTCTGTCTTCTTCTCAGATGATGCAGGAACAATACTGGCAGCGTACCCGCGGCAATGTACGTACTGCTTTGGAGCAGACTGTACAAATGCTTGAGTTGTACGGACTGGAACCTGAAATGGGCCATAAAGAATGCGGCGGCGTTAAAGGTCAGATTGACTCTGCCGGCCACATGACTCACGTTATGGAACAGTTGGAAGTAGACTGGAAATTCAGCCTGGGTGTACAGACTGCTGATAACGAACTGCTGGCACGTATCATTGTTAAAGAAGTATTCCGTATGAATGGTTTGGAAGTTTCCTTCCAGGCTAAACCGGTACCGGGTGTCGCAGGCAGCGGTGAACATGTCCATGTAGGCATTGCTGCTAAGATGAAAAACGGCAAGATTATCAACCTGTTCTCGCCGGCTGATATGCATAAGGATTTCCTTTCCGCTATCGGCTACGGCAGCATTATGGGCCTGCTGAAAAACTATGAAGTTATCAATCCGTTTATTTCCTGCACTATAGATTCTCTTAACCGTCTGAAACCTGGTTTTGAAGCTCCGGTATGTATCGTAACTTCTTTGGGTATGGGTCCTGAAAATCCGTCCCGTAACAGAACTATTCTGGCCGGTTTGATTCGTGACCTTGATAACGATAAAGCTACCCGTATTGAGATGCGTTCTCCTAATCCGTATACCAATACCTACATTGCATTGGCAGCTTTCTACCTGTCCATGCTGGATGGCATTAAAGCCTGCGTAGAATCCGGACTGGATTTGAAAGCACTGGAAAAAGAAATTTCCAAACAGGCTGGTGAAGAAAGCTTCTATCTGGAAAAAGACAGAGAATATCGTACTGAAAAAGATGTTTTCGAAGACTTTACTCAGGAAGAACGTGACAGACTGTTCGGCAAACCGCCTGCAACAGTTTGGGAAAACTTGCGTGCTTTCAAAGAATATCCTGAAAAAGTTGAAGTGCTCACAAGAGGCAATATTCTGAAACCGGAATATATTGAATCTTTCATGCAGGGCGCGTTAATTCGCTGGAAAACAGAACTGCTTACCCGTCTGATTCCGGAAAATTATCAGGCTGTAGTTGATATGAAACGCCTGCATAATCAGGAAACCTGCACTGACTGTGATTTGGCTATGTGGCATAAAATCCAGGTACTGCGCACTAAACTGGCTAAGGATTCCTTTGATGAACCGAGCCTGTTCTCCCGCATCCGCAAAGCTATTGCTGAAGCAGACTATGATACCGCTTCTGATTTAAAAGTGGAAATGGCTGCTACTATGGAAGAACTGCATGTTCTGTATCATGATTACAAACAAAACATTATTGACTGATTGATATCAGCAGAGAAAATGTCCTGCAGAAAATATTTTGCAGGGCATTTTTTATGGTAATTTTAGGGCAATAGATTATTTGTTTTTTGTGATTTTATGACGAAAATAAAATACATGATGCTAAATATCTGCATGATTTTTAATTGTTAACTGTTGAGTTAATAAAAAAACTATGATAAAATATTAGAGATTTCATGGAAAGGCTAATGAAAGCGAGGCGGATATTTTGGCTGAGCAGGTAAAAGATGTTCCTGAATATATCCGTAAAATGTATGGCTATAATTCCTTTGTGAATAGCTTTGGCATCAGTATTGATGAAATAAGCTGCGGCAGCGCAGTTTTAAGCATTGAGATTGATCCGCTGAAACATTTTGACCACCGTGGGTTCTGCCATGGAGGTGTTTTGACAGCTTTAGCCGATTCCGTGCTGAGCGTGACTGGTGCCAGTGCCGGAGCGGCAGTGGCGACACTGAATCTCAGTATGAACTTTATACGTAATGTGCATAATGCCGGGCGTATCAGTGTGAAAAGCAAAATCCGTCATCATGGGCGTACTACTATGGTGATAGAGGCGGAAATGTTTGATGAAGAACACACTGTGCTGGCTACTTTTCTTTCTACTATGTTAGTAGTCGGCAAATTTGAAGAAATACCTGAAAAATGGTAATTTTCCGGTAACAGTCTAAAAGCAGCGGTATGGCCGCGTAATTTTAAGGAGGATAAAATGGAGTTTGCATTAAACGAAGAACAACTTGAATTACAGGAGATGGTGAGGGAGTTTGTAGAAAAAGAAATCACCCCTTATGCCGCTGAAATGGACAGAGAAAATCACATGCGTGATGGCCTGATTGAAAAAGCTAATGAAATGGGACTGCTGAATGTTATTGTGCCGGAAGAACTGGACGGCCCTGGTCTGGACAGTGTTTCCGTAGCTGTAATTTATGAAGAACTTGGCAAAGGCTGTGCAGGCGTAGCAACCTCTCTGGCTGCTAACTCTCTGGCAACCTGCCCGGTATTGATTGCCGGTAACGATGAGCAAAAACGCATGTACTGCGATGTTTTAAATAACGGTGGTCTGGCTGCTTTCGCACTTACTGAACCTGGTGCAGGCAGTGATGCAGGCGGTGTATCTACCCGTGCAGAAAAAAATAAGGAAAACGGCACTTACACTCTTAACGGCAGCAAAATCTTTATCACTAATGCCGGTATTGCTGATATTTTCCTGGTATTTGCTAATACCCGTAAGACTGGCGGTATCCGTGGCCTTACTGCATTTATCGTTCCTAAAGACACTCCGGGTCTGACTATTGGCAAAAAAGAAGACAAAATGGGCATCCGTCCTTCCAATACCTGCGAAGTTATCCTGCAGGATGTTGTAATTCCTGAATCTTATCGTGTAGGCCGTGAAGGTGAAGGCTTCCGTATTGCTATGAATACTCTGGACAGCGCGCGTCCTTTCGTAGGTGCTGTTTCCGTAGGTATTGCACAGGCAGCTTTGGACTGCGCTGTTAAATATTCTAAAGAACGCCGTCAATTTGGTCAGCCGATCGCTTCTTTCCAAATGGTACAGGCTATGATTGCTGATATGGCTATGAAAGTTGAAACTGCCCGTCTGATGGTACACAAAGCTTGCTGGATGCGTGACCAGGGCATGGAATTCTCTAAAGAAGCTGCTATGGCTAAATGCTATGCTGCTGATGTTGCTATGCAGGTAACTACCGATGCTGTACAGGTAATGGGCGGCTATGGCTATTCTCGTGAATATCCTGTAGAAAAAATGATGCGTGATGCTAAAATTATGCAGATTTATGAAGGCACCAACCAAATTCAACGTCTGGTTATTGCCAATAAAATCCTTTACTAATAACAGTTTAATAATTTCCCCTGTTTCTGTCGGAAACAGGGGATTTTTATTTTTGTATATATTTATAAATAAAAACTAGCAAAAAGTATATAAATATGCAAAAAACACAAGATAAATAGTTTCAGTATGAAAAAATGTGGTATAATATACACATCAAAATCAAAATGGAGTACTATATGAATTTTATCCTGATTGTAGCAGCAGTAATTATCATAGACCAAATAACGAAGTACATAGTGGTCAATAATTTTTTCCTGGGCGAAAGCATTCCGGTAATACCTAATATATTTCACTGGACTTATATACTTAATGAGGGAGCAGCCTTTGGGATGCTCGAAGGCAGCCGTTGGTTGTTTGTAGTTGTAGCGCTTGCTGTAAGCCTGGGCATCTGGTATTTCCGTAAAGAAATAAGCCAGGAACCGCTGATGGTAAGAATGGGAGCGGCATTATTTGCAGGCGGTGCAATAGGTAATCTGATTGACAGAACTTTGCACGGTGCAGTAATTGATTTTTTTGATTTCAGAATCTGGCCGATTTTTAATGTGGCAGATATCGCAATATGCATAGGAGTGGGAATGATTTTATGGAAAATAGTAACAGCGGAACTGTTGGAACACAAGAACGCATAATTATTACTGAAAATGAAGCAGGTATGCGTGCTGACGTAGCTCTGGCACAGCTGCTGGAGATAACCCGTTCCAATATGCAGAAGTTATTGGAAGAAGGCAGAGCTGTCCGAGGGCAGAAAGTGATTAAGTCCAATTATCGCGTTAAGGCCGGTGAGGAGATTCTGGTGAATTTGCCTGAACCGCAGCCGCTTGATGTGCAGCCGGAGGATATTCCTCTTGATATTATTTATGAAGATGATGACGTGGTTGTAGTTAATAAAGCGCGCGGCATGGTAGTACATCCCGCAGCCGGTAATTACAACGGAACGCTGGTTAATGCTTTGCTGTATCATTGCAAAAACCTTTCCGGTATCAATGGTGTTATTCGCCCGGGTATTGTACATAGATTGGATAAAGATACTTCCGGTATTATGATTTGCGCCAAAAATGACAGTGCTCATCTGTCGTTGTCAGAACAGATTCAGAGCAAGACGGCGCAGCGCACTTATCTTGCCGTTGTCAGAGGCAATGTAAAAAATGACAGTGGTATTATTGAAACACAGATTGCCCGCGATAAGAATGACCGCAAGAAAATGGCTGTTGTTACCGAAGGCGGTCGTCAGGCGATTACTGAATATGAGGTAGCAGAGCGTTTTGGTAAATATACGGTAGTAAAATGCCGTTTGAAAACCGGGCGCACTCATCAGATACGTGTCCATATGGAATACCTGGGTTATCCGTTAGTTGGTGATCCTAAGTATTCACCTATGAAGACGCCTTTTGCTATTAATGGTCAGGCACTTCATTCACTTACCTTATCCTTTACGCATCCGCGTACAGGAGAGCGATTGACTTTTGAGGCACCTTTGCCGGAAGATATGAAAAAGATTTTAACCAGACTGCGCTTAGGGCAGTTTAGCTGATATGTTTACTGCGGTTTAGCCGTGATAATAAATTTGGGGTGATTGTTATGACAAATTTTGTAAAGAAAAATGTAATTATGGATGCTGACGCTATGCGTCGTGCTATCGTGCGTATTTCTCATGAGATTATAGAAAAAAACAAAGGCGTAGAAAATGTTGTGTTAGTAGGCATTCGTACCAGAGGTGTACCCATTGCTGAACGTATCGCTAATACTATCGAAAGAATTGAAAATGCTAAAGTGCCGGTAGGCATGCTGGATATTACTCTTTATCGTGATGATCTGTCCACTTTGGCTTATAATCCTATCGTACATGGTACAGAAATTGACCTTGATTTGACTGGCAAAGTAGTAATCCTGGTTGATGATGTTCTGTATACCGGCCGTACTATCAGGGCTGCGCTTGATGCTATCATTGATATGGGCAGACCCAGAGCAATTCAGCTGGCAGTACTGATTGACCGCGGTCATCGTGAACTGCCTATCCGTGCAGATTTTGCCGGCAAAAATGTACCGACTTCTCATAAAGAAGCAGTAAATGTTTCTTTGGCCGAAGAAGACGGTATTGATGAAGTTGCTATTGGAGATATGGAATAATAAAGAAATCAGGTGAAAAAGATGACTGATCCTGTAAAAGTACGTAATGCGTGTCTTGGCAGCACCGTAGTGCAGAATCTGGAAAAGCGCGGCTTTAAGGCCTATTATTGTGAAACTGCTTCTGCAGCAGCTGAACTTGCGTTGTCTCTTATTCCTAAAGAAGATGTTGTGGCCTGGGGAGGTTCTGTTTCTGTAAGTTCTTCCGGTTTGTTGGAAAAAGTAAAAGCATCATATAATGTTATTGACCGCGACACAGCTGCAAATGCCGAAGAACGTGTGGAAATGATGCGTAAATCGCTTTTGTGTGATACTTTTCTGATGAGCAGCAATGCTGTCAGTGAGGACGGACAGCTGGTAAACATCGACGGCAACGGCAACCGCTGTGCAGCTTTAATTTATGGACCTAAACAGGTTATTGTGCTTGTCGGTATCAATAAGATTGTTAAGACTGTGCATGATGCTGTTGCCAGAGCACGCGGAACAGCAGCGCCTATAAATGCTCAGAGATTTGCAGGTTTAAATACGCCTTGTCAGAAAACAGGCGCCTGCATGGATTGTCTGTCACCGTCTTGCATTTGCAATCAGATAGTTATTACCAGACGTTGTCAGCCGCAGGGACGTATTAAGGTTATTATTGCAGGCGAAGTGCTGGGCTTTTAAGATAAGAACGAGGTAGAACCATGGGAAATTTAGCTGATAAATCAGAAATTCTTTACCATGTAGGATTTTGCGCTGATGATTTAAAAGGTGCAGAGTGGGCTGTTTTGCCGGGAGATCCTGGCAGAGTACAGCTTTTGGCAGAAAATTTAGGTGAAGCAAAATTTATTGCCTGCCATCGTGAATATACCAGCTGGCTGGCGCAAATGGACTGTGGTCCGGTGTTAGTATGTTCTACCGGTATGGGAGGCCCGTCTACAGCTATTTGTCTGGAAGAGCTGGCGCGGATGGGCATTAAAGGCGTTATTCGCGTTGGTACTACCGGCACTATTCAGGAGAAAATCAATATTGGTGACCTGATTATCAATAATGCGGCGGTACGTTTGGATGGTACTTCACAGCATTATGCGCCGCTTAATTTTCCGGCGGTAGCAGATATAGAGATTACTAATGCTTTAAGACAGGCTGCTGTTGAAAATGATTTTCCCTGTCATACAGGTATTTCCGTTTCCTCTGATACCTTTTGGCCTGGGCAGGAACGTTATGACAGTTTTTCCGGTTATGTGCGCAAATCTTTGCGTGGAACACTGCAGGAATGGCAGAAACTAGGCGCGCTTAATTATGAAATGGAAACAAGTGCTTTGTTTGTTGTTTCTCAGTGTCTGGGGCTCAAGGCAGGCGCAGTATGTTCCGTTGTGGCAAAACGTACGGACAGCGAGGCTGTAGTGCCGCTGGAAAATAAAGGAGAAACAGCCAGACGTTTTCTGGTTACTGTGAAAAGAGCTTTACAGTTATTGTTGAAAGCTGGTGAATAAATGCCAAGAACAATTATTTTGTTGATGGATTCCTTTGGAATTGGCTGGGCAGACGATGCTGCTCAGTACGGAGATCAGGGGGCGGATACTTTAGGTCATATCTGCGAATGGTTCAGTACCAACAGAGAGAAACCGCTGTATCTGCCTAATCTTGCCAGACTGGGACTTCAGAAAGCAGCAGAGCTGAGCCGCAAAAAGCCTCTGGCAGCAGATTTAGGTGCAGCTTATGAAACTGGTGCCTATACTTATGCACAGGAGGTAAGCCGCGGTAAGGATACACTTAGCGGGCACTGGGAAATTGCCGGTGTTCCTGTTAATTTTGACTGGGGATATTTCCCCGATAAGCCTTCCTGTTTTCCGCAGGAACTGATTGAAGCAATTATTCGTGAAGGCAAGCTGCCGGGCGTATTGGGAGAAAAGCATGCCTCCGGTACGGAGATTATCAAGGAACTGGGTGAGGAGCATGTACGCAGCGGTAAGCCTATTATTTATACTTCTGCTGACAGCGTGCTGCAGATTGCCGCGCACGAACAGGCTTTTGGCTTGGACAGACTGTATGAGCTGTGCAAAATCGCATTTAAGCTGGTACAGCCGTATAAAATTGCCAGGGTTATTGCCCGTCCTTTCGTAGGCAGCTGTGCAGAAGATTTTACCAGGACTACCAACAGGCACGATTATGCAGTGCCTGCACCGGAAGCAACTCTGCTTGATAAAGTTGTGGAAGCCGGTGGCAGTGTGTATGCTGTGGGCAAGATTGCGGATATTTTTGCTCATCGCGGCATCACTAAGCATTATCCTGCCGGTGGTCTTGATAAATTAGTAGACGCGACAGTGCAGGCAGTAAAGGATGCGCCTGATAATACTTTAGTATTTACTAACTTTGTTGATTTTGATTCTTCGTTTGGACACCGCCGTGATATACAAGGCTATGGTGAAGCCCTGGAATATTTCGACAGCAGACTGCCGGAAATTATGAAATTGCTGAAAGAGGACGACTTATGTCTGATAACAGCTGACCATGGCAATGACCCGACCTGGAGCGGCACTGATCATACGCGTGAAAAGATTCCGGTACTGTTCTCAGGCAGTAAGGTTGCTGCTAAGGAACTTGCACCTATGCACACATTTGCTGATATTGGGCAGACTATTGCTGATTATATGGGAACAGGCAAAACTTTGACCGGAACGAAGGTTGATTTGTTTTAAGGAGGAAAAGCCATGAAAAAAATCTTTTCGCTCTTTGTTTTTTTGCTGATGTTAGTTGGAATGACTGCTTTGCCGCAGCAGGTACAGGCTTTTGATGAAAAGCCTGTTGGCTTTGTTGTTATTGACAAAACCGGCGGTAATGTTACCGGCGAAGTATATAGCTCGTGGCGGCAGGTTGTAAAATGGGCCTACCATTTTCCTTACTATAAAATTGTTGACGATGCAGAACCTCAGACGGTAACGGCAGAAGTACTGAAAAATGATGTAAAAGTAACTAAAGACGTACTGGCGGCTCTGGCAGAGAAAAGTAAGGTTGACGTACTTGTGGTAGCCAAGGTTTATGATATGAACGATTATATGATTAGTTCAGGTTTTGGCTGGCGCGAAGATTCTGAAACCTATGTAAGAGTGGAAGCTGTTGCTGATTTATATGTTTATAAAAAAGACGGCGATAAATTTTTACAGAAAAAGCTGCGTGAACGTGAAATAAAAGATTTGGGTAATTACGAAAAACCCCAGGAAACAATTAAATGGGCTTTGTGTAAATTGGTAAATACTATGGAAGGGCGTCCCATTATTGGTGAATGAAGCAGACCTGTCCAATGTGAGAACGCATTGGGCAGGTATTTTTTCTTTACCTGGAGGAATGCTTGTGATACAATAATCTTTATAATTAAATGTCACATTATTTACACAATGGAGGGTTAATGATGAAATTACTGGAAGAAAAAATTTTACATGACGGCATCATTAAGAGCGGTAACGTATTGAAGGTTGACGGTTTTTTAAATCATCAAATTGATGTTCCGTTTATTGCAGAGCTGGGCAAAGAGTTTAAGCGCCTGTTTGCAGACCGTCCTATCAACAAGATTTTGACTATTGAGGCTTCCGGTATCGGCATTGCCTGCATTACGGCAATGTATTTTGATGTTCCTGTGGTATTTGCTAAAAAATCTCAGGGCTCCAATATGGATAAAGACGTATATTTTACCAAGATAACCTCCTTTACGCATAATAAAGTCAATGACGTAGTAGTTTCCAAACAATATATCAGCAAGAACGACCATGTGCTGATTATTGATGATTTTCTGGCTAACGGCTGCGCATTGGAGGGCCTGATGGATTTAGTTCGTCAGGCTGGCGGTGTTGTGGAAGGCATTGGTGTAGCAATTGAAAAAGGCTTCCAGGGAGGCGGCGATAAACTGCGTGCAAGTGGTGTGCGCTTGGAGTCTTTGGCAATCATTGATAAGATGGATGCCAAGACAGGCAGTATCCAGTTCAGATAAGAAGGAGGATACTTATGGAAAAAGAAAAGAAAAAAACAGATGCGATTTATGAGCTTGACGGCAAAGTGCCGCTGGGTAAGGCTGTTCCTTTTGGCTTACAGCATGTTTTAGCAATGTTTGTTGCCAATATTGCTCCAATCCTTATTGTGGCAGGTGTGGTTAAGATGCCGCCGGAGCAGAGTGCGGCGCTGATTCAGTCTGCGATGATTATTGCCGGTATTGGTACTTTGATTCAGTTATATCCGTTGTGGAAGGTTGGCAGCGGTTTGCCCATAGTAATGGGTATCAGCTTTACCTTCGTTTCTGTTTTCTGTGTAGTAGGCAGCAAGTATGGCTATGGTGCCGTTATGGGTGCAGCTTTGGTAGGCGGTATCTTAGAAGGTATTCTTGGCTTGTGTGCCCGTTACTGGCGGCGGTTTATTCCGCCGATTGTAGCGGCAACAGTAGTTGCTTCTATCGGTTTTTCACTTTTGGGTATTGGTGCTAATTCTTTTGGTGGTGGTTTTGGCAATCCTGATTTTGGCGATGCCAAATATATCATTGTAGGTACAATTACTCTGATTAGCTGCATTGGCTTTAATGTATTGGCAAAATCCTTCTATAAACAGCTTTCAGTACTGTTTGGCCTTGTAGTAGGTTATATTGCTGCTTATTTTTACGGTTTGGTAGATTTAAGTGGTCTTGCTACGGCTAAACTTATTGCTATACCGCAATTTATGCCCTTTGAGATGGAATTCCATCCTGATGCAATTTTTGCTATTTTCCTTATCTTCCTCGTTTCTGCTACGGAAACTATCGGCGATACTTCCGCAATGACGGCTATAGGTCTGCGCCGTAATGTAAGCGAGAAAGAAATTTCCGGTTCCATTACCTGTGATGGACTGGTGAGCAGCTTTTCTTCACTTTTTGGCTGCATGCCGATTACTTCTTTCAGCCAGAATGTAGGTCTTATTGCTATGACTAAGGTAGTAAACAGATTTGCCATTATGACTGGTGCTGTCATCATGATTATGGCAGGCCTTTTCCCGGCTTTAGGCGTGCTTTTGGCTTCTCTGCCTGAACCTGTATTGGGCGGCTGTACACTGATGATGTTCGGTTCTATCGTAGTCAGCGGTATCCAGATGGTTGCTGCCTGCGGTTATACTCAGCGCAATGTCATTATAGCTTCTCTTGCTATGAGTATCGGTATCGGCTTTACTCAGGTGCCGGCTATTTTTAAAATTTTCCCGGCGCTGGTGAAGAATGTATTCGCCGAAAACTGTGTAGCAGTAGTATTTTTGGTAGCTTTGGTGCTTAATTTCGTTCTGCCGGATAATATGGACGAAATTCGCTGATTTGAGGCTTGAAAATGAAGATTATCGACGTACACATGCATTATTATAATGTTGAAGGTTTTTATGAAACGGCCAAGCAGGCAGGTCATGAAAATACTTCAGCCTGCTGGCAGCAGATTTGTGAAGAAAACAATATTGTCTTTGCGGTAGCTATGGGCAATACTATGGATGCGTCTGTGCGTTATGGCGGTGTTCCGCCGCGGCTTATCAATCTGGCAGCACCCTTTAATGAGGAGCAGTATAATCAACCTGGGAATATTGGTTATTGCTTAGGTGTGCAGAGCGATTTAATTACTGAAGCAAATGCGGAACGTACGGCGCAGGAGTTTGAGTTTTATCTTCAGCAGCCGCATTGCCTGGGGTTAAAGTTTTATCCTGGCTATAATGCTTCCTATGTCAATGAGAAAAAGCATTGGCCGCTTATAGAACTAGCCAGAAAGTATTCTGTACCGGTAGTTATCCATACAGGTGACACGGCGCGGCCTACAGGGTTATTGAAATATTCTCATCCGCTGACGGTGGATGAGGCGGCAGTAAATTTTCCTGATGTAACCTTTGTTATTGCGCACTGTGGTAATCCATGGATTGTGGATGCCGTAGAGGTTGCAGCTAAGAACGATAATGTTTGCTTAGATTTATCAGGATTACTCGCAGGTCAGCCTAAGCCCATGTTTTTGTATGAGAAGAACGCTGCTTATTTTGCATATCTCAGAATGTGGCTTAATTATCTGGGCCGTTATGATAAGGTTATGTATGGCAGTGACTGGCCGCTGGTAAATATTCCTACATATATTTCTTTAATGAAGAGAATCATACCGGAAACTGTGCATGAGCAGGTATTTTATCTTAATGCTTTGCGTGTATTCAGAAAGATAGAAAATTTAATAAACAGATAAAAAGACGGCATTTATTGCCGTCTTTTGTATTATCCTGCTGGCATGTGATATAATAGGGCACAGTAAAGCGAGGTGCGATATGGGTCAGCCAAGTATAAATGAAATAGAAAGCAGTCTGAAAGATTGGCAGTTTTTGCAGCAGCTGCCGCAGGAGATAGCCGGTTATAAGCTGCGGCAGGGAACTGGTATTGAGGGACAGATATTAAATATTGCTTCTTATGTGCATGAAGCAAGTCACTGTCAGTTAGACCTTACTTATACAGGAGAAACATTTGATTATGTGCCTGTAAAAAAAGTTGGCCTGCATGTTTTTCGTGACGACAGATTTTTTTGCCGTGACAGGGATAAATTTGCCGCACTGATATTGCAGCAGCTGCCAAGAATAATAGGGGATATTGACAGAAATCAAAAACATGGCATGAGCTATGAAGCAGAATCACAGAATTTTGCTCAATGGGAAGCATGGAAAGCATTGCCGGAAAAAATAGGCGGCTTTGAACGTTTTATTACACCTGATAATCCGCTGACATATATTAACGGTTCTATTATTTTTTTAGATTATACAAATTTCAGCAACGGCAATCAGTTGTTTTTTTTGTATAATACTTTCAGAGATGAGCTGTTCGCGGAGATGAAGAAAGGCTATCTGCCGCTGACTACAGAGAGCTTTAATGCCAGGAATTTAGCGGATTTGACAGATCTTTTGACAGATAAATTAGAAGATACATTAAATCAGTTAGAAAATTAAGAAAAAGTTCTTGACAAGATATAGGCATATCTGTATAATATGTCTTGTGGTTGTTGGCCCGGTGGTTCAGTTGGTTAGAATGCCGCCCTGTCACGGCGGAGGTCGTGGG
>UQLS01000003.1 GCA_900541915.1 uncultured Phascolarctobacterium sp.
TTGAGAAAATAGAACTTGATATTATCGTTGAACATAAAAAAGACGGCCGTGCTGTTCCAAAGATGATACTTTGGGACGACGGCCGCAAATTCTCTATTGATAGGGTACTGGATGTAAGGCAGGCTGCCGCACTAAGATGCGGCGGTATAGGCACTAGATATATCTGTAAAATCTACAGAAAAGAAGTAGCTATTTTTGATGAGGAAGGTAAATGGTTTATTGAAAAATAAAAAGCGGTGCCAATCAGCACCGCCTTGTAAATTATTTTAGTTTTTATTTTTAAAATATAACTCTTTTTCAAGAAGTTCATCAAGCGACATATAATTCCAGTCATCCGGATTCAATCTAGAATAATATTCCGTATCAATCCAATTATACGCTTCTTCTGGGTCTTCAAATTTTTTGTATCTAGCTTGTTTAAAATATTTCATACAGCGAGCACACTTACTCCATGATTTAACCAAACCATAGCCATTAGTGCCTACAATAGCATAAAACGATTTGTTCTTTAACATAACATCCTCCTGTAATCTTAATGACATTCTAAAATTTTGTAGCGCTACGTTAAGTCCATTATACTGATACCTGCAAAGAGATGGTATTAATGCGCAAAAATAGAACGGTTTTATGTAATTAAACAACAAAAAATAAGACCGTCAACATAAATGCTGACGGTTGCTTTACCTTGTATAGTGAAAGATTAGGTGGACAATTAGGTGGACAATAGCCAAAATAATTAATATAATAAATGCACAAAATAAAGTAAAAAAGACAATTTTTTTCGTAAAACATGCAATAAAAAGCTCAAAAAAACAGAAAAACTACTAAAAAATATAAATATACCTATTGCTAAATCGTTAGACGGTTTACCCCGTGCGTGGGTTCGAATCCCACCCACTCCGCCACCATCAAAGGTTCTGAGCTTTCAGGAATTTTCCTGAAAGCTCTTTTTTTATTTCCAAATAAAATACAGTTCAGAACAAGATAAAAACCGTAAGGTCATTTTCACACCTTACGGTTTTTCATTTTTAATAAACTATTTACTTTACCAGCTTTTTAAGCCTAAATTTTCTTTAGCATAAATGCTTAACATAGGATAGCTAACTTTACTGGTAAAAAGTTTCTGCCGTACAATACTTTCGGCTGTAGCAACAGCACAAGCTGCAGGATCTATAACAGGAATACCTAACATCTGACTTAAAGGCTCAGCTAAACCTAAAAACGAAAGACACCCCAAAACTATTGCTTCCGTATGACTTTGCTCAAGCATTTTCTGTCCGCAAGCTACAAGTCTTTGTAAAACAGCATCTCTATCCTTCCAAATAGAAATACCTTTTAAATCAACGGCTGTAATATCATTTATACGCGTCGCATCAACGCCAAGAGTACGTAAAAATAATTTTTTCTCCGGCAAACGCACATCATCTGCCAAAACAACACTAAAATTGCGGCAAATATTAAGCGTAGCAAGACATGAAGCCTGTGCACCGCCTATTACAGGTATATCCAACGCTTCACGGCAAGCATCAATAACAGGGTCACTAAAACAATATAGTACAACAGCGTCAAATCCTGAATGTTGTGCCTTTACTGCCAAGTCTACAATTTCTGCTCCCGCAAATACCACATCTAAGGCAGAATTTATTTCTACATTTAGATTCTGCGGACAAACCATTGACAGTTCCGTATCAGTAGAAACATAGCACCGCAAAATACGCAGGCGCACATCTATTTCTTCTTTAGTTACCCCGTAATCAGGATTAATAATCATTATTTTCATGATGCGCCTCAAGATAAAATAGTAGACAAAAATTTACGTGCACGCTCAGTCTGCGGATTAGCAAAAAATTCTTTAGGTGTATTGCTTTCAATCAAATATCCTTCATCCATAAAATGAATAACGTCAGAAACATCGCGGGCAAAACCCATTTCATGGGTTACTAAAACCATAGTTATGCCTGTATTGGCAAGGCCCTTAATAACGTCCAAAACCTCTTTAACCATTTCCGGGTCAAGAGCAGAGGTAGGTTCATCCAACAGCAACACTTCCGGTTCCATTGCCATAGCACGCGCAATAGCTACACGCTGCTTCTGTCCACCGGAAAGTCTACTGGGATATTGCGCAGCTTTATCTCCAAGTCCTACCATTTTAAGCAGTTTAAGTGCCTTTTCTTCTGCTTCCGCACGGCTTAAGCCATTAACTACCCGCGGCGCATAAGCAACATTCTGCAGCGCCGTCATGTTAGCAAATAAGTTAAAATGTTGAAATACCATGCAGGCATTTTTGCGAATATCTTCAATTTTAACTTTTCCACTTAAAATATCTGTTCCATCAAAGAAAATCTTGCCGCTGTCCGGATGCTCCAAAAGGTTTAGGCAACGCAAAAGCGTAGATTTACCGCTGCCGGAAGGTCCTATAATAGTTACTACTTCACCTTTATTTATTGTCAGAGAGATATCCTTTAAAACCTGTGTTTTGCCAAAACTTTTAGCCAAATGTTCAACCTTAATCACTGACACGTACCTTCCTTTCCAGATAAGCTCCTAACAGATTAAGCAGCATTACCAGAACATAATAAACAGCCGCTGCCACAATAAACGCTTCAAAAGCACGGAAGGTTTTCGCCTGGATTAAATCTGCCCAACGCAGGGTATCAGCAACACCAATAACGGAAACCAGACTGGAATCCTTGAGCAGCATAATACTTTCATTAACCAAAGACGGCAGTGCGTTTTTAATAGCCTGCGGCAAAATAACATCAAGAATAAAGCGATGAGTAGGTACACCCAAAGACATGGAAGCTTCCCACTGTCCACGATCAACAGAAAGAATACCACCGCGCAGAGCTTCGGAAATATAAGCAGCCGAGTTCAAACCGAAAGAAAATACACCTGCTTCCAGGGCGCTGATAGTATAACCAGTCAGCTGAGGTGTAGCAAAATAAATCAACATAAGCTGTACAAGCAGCGGCGTACCGCGGAAAACAGAAATATACGCCTTAGCCAGAAAAGAAAATACCCTGTTATGGGAAAGTGTAATCAAAGCAAGAATAAAACCACCTAAAAAACCGATAAGAGTAGAAAAAAAAGTAAATTTAATCGTAATCCATATTGCAGAAGCCAAAAGAGGCAGATAAGGATCTAAAACTGAAAAATCAAGCATAAATCGTACTCCTTTATTTTAAATTAAATCCCGGCAACACAACTGCGCTGCCGGGTCATAATTATTTTGCTATGTCAAGTTTGGCAACAGCTTCTTCATATTGCTTGGTTGCTGTTTCGCCAAGATGTTTAGCTAAGATTTTATGCATTTCGCCATTTTGCTGCATTTCTTTTAAAATTTCATTGATTTTAGCAACATCTTTGGAATCTTTCGGCAACGCTATTGCAAAGGTATCTGCATAAACAATGGGCAGATTCAAAGTATGCATTTCCAATTTATCATTTTGGCTGACAAAAACAGCTGCCTGAGCTGCATCAAACAAGCCTGCAGCAAGACGTCCGTTTAAAATATCCTGCACTACCAGCGGTGTATTATCCAGTTCTACAACGTCAATACCACCCGCATCTTTCAGTTCCTGTACATAAGTAGTACCCATAGATGCACCGGCTTTTTTGCCTTTCAGCTTATCAAAACTGTCATAACCAGCATCTTTCAGACAAATAATTGCTTTCATCGGATAGTAGTACGGATCAGTAAAAGCAATTACATTCTTACGCTCATCAGTAGGACTGATAGCAGACACAATCATATCAGCGCGGCCGCTTTGCAGTGTAGGAACCAAAGAAGCAAATTTCATATCGGTAAAGGTAACCTCTTTGCCAAGTTTCTTACCAATGTAACGCGCAATATCAATATCAATACCAACATAATCATGCGTACCTTCTTTGACAGATTCAAAAGGCGGGAAGGTAGCATTAATAGCAATATTCAGCTTGCCGCCGGCTGCATCTTTAGGTGCTTCTGTTTTATCACTGCCTCCGCAGCCAGCTGCTGCAAGTGCAAACATTGCCAAAGCACTTAAAACCAATAATTTTTTAGTAATTTTTTTGATAAACATTTTTTAACCCCTCTCATTTTTTATTTAACAAAGGCTTATGCCATTAAGCAAACTCTGTAAATCCATTCTGAGCCAATACCCATCGGGCAGCCTGCTCATCTGTACACAGCCATGCTCCATTATCCTTTGCGTAACGGATAAAGTCACGTAGCGCGCGTACATAAACCGGACGCCCGATAAACTGCGGATGCATAACAAAATTCATCATACGTCCTTCATCAGCCAGACCGGCAAACTCTTCCATCCAGATTTCCGTCATTTCACGTCCGCTGCGCAGATAATGATGCTCCGGTGCCTGAATAGTATACATATCATAACTCGTATCATCTACAATGCCGTCCTTAGGCAGTTCCACTATCGGCACTGTTTTTCCATTTATCTTGTGCAGGAAAGGACCGTCATTATTACGCCAGTTAGAAGAATAAATATACCCTCTGTCAAGCCAGAGCTGCAAATGAAAATCATATACAAAACCGTCCGGCGCACGATTACCGACAGGACGCTTACCGGTAATATTCTGTATAATGCTTTCAGCCTTTTCCATTAAGGCATTTTCTTTTTCATAAGTATCATAAACTTCATGCAGATAACCATGATAAGCAATTTCATGTCCGCAGAGAGCGATACATTTAATAACTTCCGGATGAATTTCTGCAGTGTACGCAGTAGTAAAAAATGTAGCCTGCTGCCCTTCTTCCTCCAGCATTCGCAGAAGACGAGGAATTCCCTGCTTTACAGCATAACGACCGCGGCTCAGATTAGAAGGATGATTTTTATTAATCTCATTACGCGTAAGCCATAAGGTTTCAGCATCTATATCAAAGGAAAGCATAAGCGCCATACGCTTATTATCAGGCCATAACATCTAAGTCAGCCTCCTTTCCATTTTGTGCCAGTACATAGCGGGCTACTTCCTCGCAGCTGGCAATCCAGGCACCATTCTGACGCATATAGAGAATTAGCTGCTCCAGCATGCGGATACGGCTTGAACGACCAATAAGCTGTGGATGCAGTTTCAGGCACATTATCTTATCGCCTTCATTTGCCAGCTCATCAAAAGCATCCTTCCACATATTATAAACATAGTTTGACGGATAACAGCAGGTAATTGTATGCGCATCTGCATAAGAAAAATAGAAGAATGAAAAATCATCAAAGCCTGGTTCCGTAGGCAATTCTACTACAGGATGCTCGCCTGCATGGATATAGGCCCAGTCACAGTCTTTCAAAGTGGAACTGTATAAGTAGCCACGCTTTTGCATCAGCTCTACGGCATAAGTCTGCATAGCATCCAGCGGTGCACGATGCCCTATAACCCGCCTGCCGCTGAGGGACTCTAAAATTTTTTCAGTCTTAGCCATATTAGCTTCTTCCTCTGCCTGAGGAATTCCTATACGCGCATCATGTGCATAACCATGATAAGCCAATTCATGCCCATGAGATACTATCTGCTTGACCTCATCAGGATATTTTTCCGCAACAATACCAGGCACAAAAAATGTAGTCTTAATATTTTGTCTTTGCAGCATATCAAGACAACGTTTTAGCCCTTCATGCGGTCCATATTGCCCTCGCGATATATCTGAAAAGCCTAACTTATCCTGTCCAGTCACAGAATAGCGCAGATATTCGGCGTCAAAATCAAATGTCAGCAGCACAGCAATACGTTTTCCTTGCGGCCATTTTATTCCATCACCATTTTTTAAGGTGATCAATTCAGTTTCCTCCCTGTCCAAAAGTGTATTTTAAAAACACGCATCTGTATTTTTATTAATGTTAAAATTATATCACAACCCAGGTTAATAAACAATTTATTGTACCGTTTACTTTAATATTTTTACTGCTTTATTTGCAGATGTACATATTTTTATAATCACTTATTTCAAAATATATTACAGTATGTATTCTAAGTCTTACAGTTATAGATATTAATTGCGAAAATAATCAAATATATCTATGCTTGTTCTGTAATGTATTTTCTTTTACAATATATCCAAGGAGGAATCACCATGAGTAAATATATTATGTCTTTGGATCTCGGCACTACCAGCTGCCGCTGTATCCTGTTTGATAAAAGCGGCCGTATATGCAGTGCGGCACAAAAAGAATTTACCCAGTACTTCCCTCAACCCGGCTGGGTAGAGCATGATGCGGAAGAAATCTGGGCTACCCAGATGGGTTTAATGTACGAAGCAATGAGCAAGCTTGATATTACTATCAAGGATGTCGCTGCTATCGGCATTACTAATCAACGTGAAACTACCGTGCTGTGGGACAAGATAACCGGACGCCCCGTACATAAAGCTATTGTCTGGCAATGCCGCCGCACGTCCGGCTACTGTGACGAGCTCAAACGCATGGGTATGGCAGACTTTTTCCGTGCCAAAACCGGTCTGGTACTGGACGCATATTTTTCTGCAACCAAACTGCGCTGGCTGCTGGATAATGTACCTCATGCCCGCCAGCGTGCAGAGAAAGGCGAACTGCTTTTTGGTACCATTGACAGCTGGATTATCTGGAAGCTGACCGGAGGTAAAGTTCATGTAACAGATTATTCCAATGCTTCCCGCACCATGCTGTTTAATATCCATACTCTGCAATGGGACGAAGACATTCTGCGTCTTTTGAATATTCCCTCTGCTCTGCTGCCAGAAGTAAAGCCCTCCAGCTATGTTTATGGTGTGACTGACGCCAAGCTGTTTGGTGATGAAGTTCCTATTGCCGGAGCAGGCGGCGACCAACAATGTGCGTTGTTTGGCCAAACCTGCTTTGAACAGGGTGAAGTCAAAAACACTTACGGTACCGGCGGCTTTATGCTCATGAATACAGGTACAGCACCGGTAAATTCACATAACGGACTTGTTACCACTATCGCCTGGGGTGTGGATGGTAAAGTGGAATATGCTTTGGAAGGCTCTATCTTCGTTGTCGGTGCTGCTATCCAGTGGCTGCGCGACGAATTAGGACTAATCCGTGACGCTGCCGATTCCGAACATCTGGCACGCTCTGTAGCAGACTCCAACGGCTGCTATGTCGTACCTGCCTTTGTAGGCCTTGGCGCTCCTTACTGGGATCAATATGCCCGCGGCGCAATAGTTGGTATTACCCGCGGCGTTAACCGCTGCCATATTATCCGCGCTACGCTGGAATCTATTGCCTACCAGGTTAATGACGTACTGCAGGCCATGAAGGATGACAGCGGTATCAGCATTGCTTCACTGCGTGTAGACGGCGGTGCCTGCAATAACGACTTTTTAATGCAGTTTCAGGCTGATATCCTCAACACCACTGTTGTACGTCCTCACTGCGTAGAAACAACTGCTATGGGCGCAGCCTATCTGGCAGGACTTGCTGTAGGCTACTGGGAAAGTAAAGAAGCTATCCGCGCCAACCACATCATCGCCGCAGAATTTAAGCCTGCCATGGGTCAGGTGAAGCGTGAAAGCTTGCTGCAAGGCTGGCATAATGCTGTCAAAGCAGCATCCGTGCGTATTTAAAAGCTAATTTTATTTTGCTTCAACAGCTTGAGAAACTGCTATAATATAGATGCAATAAGCTGTCAGACAATATTTTTGATTTTGTTTGCAAATGAGGAGGAATTTTTATGTTACTTAATGTAGAAGAATATCTAAACAATCTGAAAGAACTGGTCAATACAGAATCCCACAGCAAGATGCCGGAAGGTACGCGCCAGGTGGCAATGCTGCTGAAAGAAAAATTTGATCAGCTTGGCTGGCTGACAGAAATTATTGAACTTGGCGAGCAGTCCGGTCCTTGTTTAAAGGTTACTAATAAACCAGCAGAAAAATATGATGTACTGCTGCTGGGACATATGGATACCGTATTCCCTCAGGGAACAGTAGCCAAACGTCCTTTTAAAATTGTTGGCGAACATTTTACCGGCCCCGGTGCCAGCGATATGAAATGCGGCCTGCTGTATATGTATTATTTAGCCAAATATCGTACTGCAGTTAATCTGCAAAACCAAGGGGCTATCTGCCTGCTTTTCAATCCCGATGAGGAAATCGGCTCTGGTTACTCCCGTCCTGTTATTGAGCAGGAAGCCAAAAAAGCCGCTAATGTATTTATTATGGAATCAGCCCGCGCCAATGGTGCACTGGTCAACCAGCGCAAGGGTATTTCCTCTTATACTATCACCTTTAACGGTATCGCTGCTCATGCCGGTGTCGATCCTGATAAAGGAGCCAGTGCCATCAACGAGTTTATCAGATGGGGACAGGAAATTATCGCTCTTGCCAATAAAGAAAAAGGAACCACAGTCAATATAGGTATTGTTAACGGCGGTACCGGTGCCAATATAGTAGCAGATAAAGCTACTTGCGAAGTCGATGTACGTATTACTGAAGTTGAAGAGGCTATGCGTATTGACCGCAGAATCCGCGAACTCCAGCAAAATCCTTTTGACACACGTGTAAAAGTTGATGTAGACGGAGGCTATAAACGTCCGCCCTTTAATCCTTCCGAGCAATCTCTTGCTTTATGCAGACAGGCAGATGCCATTGCCGCAGAACTTGGCATTGACCTTACCTGGACGGCAACTGGCGGCGGCAGCGACGGTAATTTCACAGCTGCGCTTGGTATCCCCACTATCGATGGTCTTGGCCCTATCGGCGGCAACGCTCACTCTGAAAGAGAGTATGGTGAAATAAACAGCCTTGCTCCCCGTTTTGAATTACTATATAAACTGACAGACAAACTTACCAAAAACAGCAGCCTGTAAAATTTATACATTACAAAAATAAATTATTTATTACAAACAAGGAGAGATTACCTCTCCTTGTTTTATTTTTGCAAATATAGCTATGCAGCCTAAGACTTTTCTGCTTTCTTGCATTTATCGAAGTACAGTTATATAATGGGCAGTATGTCATATTATTACAGATAAAGCTGGTGTTTTATTCATGGAACAAACTTATCCCCGTATCCGAGTCAATACAGCCATTTACTGGCGAACAATCTTTGTTATCTTTCTTGGCAGTATGGCCGCTTTCGGCGCTGAATACTGCGTGCAGCCTTTAATTCCGGTTATCGCTGCAGATTTTTCTTTATCTCCTGCCAGTGCCAGTCTTGCTGTATCAGCAGGGCTTTTTGGTATGGCGCTCTCCATGCTTTTTATCGCTGTTATCGGCCCTGCTCTTGACCGCAAAAAAATAACAACTGTTTCATTATTAGTTGCTGCTGTCTTCACTATCGTTATCGGCTTATGCAGTAACTTTTATCTGATTTTGTTATTGCGCTTTTTCCAAGGCGTCATTCTGGCAGCCTTTCCCTCTTTGATGATTGCCTATATCAACGAAGAATTTGAATCCTCCAGTGTAGGCAGCGTCCTCGGCATCTACATCGGTGCTAATGCTATCGGCGGTCTGGCAGGCCGCCTTATCGTCAGCTCTATGGCAGACTTTTTCAGCTGGCGTACAGGTCTTATCATAATTGGCCTGCTCTACCTTGCTATTGCCCTATCTGTCGGTCTCTTTCTGCCTAAATCACATCACAAAAATACAGGCACCATCAGTTTTAAGCCTGGCAAAATTATCGCTAATATTTTTTCTGATACCAAGCTCCTGCTTATCTACCTGATTGGTTTCTGTGCCATGGGTTCTTTTGTATCAGTATATAACTTTATCACCTACGTACTGCTGCACGAACCTTATAATCTCAGTCAGACCTTTATCGGCTGTCTGTTCTTTACGTATCTTATCGGTTCTTTCAGCTCTGCCTACATGGGCAAAAAGACCTATCTTTGGGGAAACAGCCGCGTTATAGGCATCAGCGCACTTTTAATGCTGCTCGGTATTATTATTACTATTTTAATGCCGCTGCTCTGCAAAATCTTCGGTCTGGTTGTTTTCACCTTTGGCTTTTTTGGCTGTCATACAGGCGCCTGCGGCTGGGTAGGCAAACTTAATAAAGGTGATAAAGCAGTTTCTTCCTCGCTGTATATGTTTCTGTACTATACCGGTGCCAGCGCGCTGGGAACACTGGGCGGCTTCTTTTTAGAGCATTATGGCTGGAACGGTGTAGTGGCTATGGTTATCGCAGCCGAAGTCATTTGTTTTTTACTTTTGCATACAGTAAACGGCATGCTGAAAAAAGAAAAATAGTACTTAAAACAAAAACCCTGCAGAAAATTCTGCAGGGTTTTCTTTTTTACTAAATTTACATACTGCGCATCAGCATAGTAATAGTCGTTCCTTTGCCTACTTTACTGGTTACCTTTAAAGTAATATCATGCTCGTCTGCAATCCATTTAGCAATGGATAAGCCTAAGCCCGTACCGCCTTTACTACGGCTACGATCACTGTCCACACGATAAAAACGTTCAAAGATACGCGGCAGTTTATCTTCCTCAATACCTATACCGGTATCTGCTATACAGATAACCGCCTGCTCTCCCTGTTGTCGACAGCTTAAAGTTATGCTTCCACCATCAGGCGTATACTTACTGCTGTTATCAATAAAGATACGCAGCAGCTGCCTGAATAGTACCGGATCAGCATTTACTTTGAGAGGCTCGCATTCACTGATACTTACAGTAAGCTGAGGTGCCAGCATTTCTGCTTCTTTGGCCGTTTCTTCCAAAATAGCATCCAGCTCTAATACTTCCTTATGCACAACCTGCCTGTTCTGGTCAGCGCGTGCCAAAAATAACAGCTTTTCAATTAACTGCTGCATATTGGCAGCTTCACTGCGGATGGCATTGATACTCTCCTCCAGCACTTCCGGATCATCCTTGCCCCAGCGCGCCAGCATATCTGAATAGCCACAGATTACTGTTGCCGGTGTACGCAGTTCATGGGACGCATCCGAAACAAAGCGACGCTGTTTCTCAAATCCCTGCTGTAAACGTGCCAGCATGGAATTAAAGGTCATAATCAACGTCTGCAGCTCATCTCTTGTCTCAGGCACAGGTATTCTCTTGTTTAAATCACTGACCTCAAGCTTCTGCGCCGTTTCCACAATCTTACGAATAGGCTGCAGCATCCTGCGGCTCATAAAATAGCCTGCTGCCGCTGCTGCCAGCACCGCTCCTAGGCAAGCATAGAGAAATACTTCCCAGAAATCCTCTAAAAAATTTCTTTCCGCGGTAATCGTCCTGAAAAAGTACAGTTTAACATTTTTACCGTTCACCTGCGTATCCCGCTGCAGATAATAAGCCGTACTGTTTTTTACATCTACCGTGTGTAAATCTTTTTCCCAGAGTCCAAGCTGCTGAAAAATATTAGCTGTAGTCTGTTCAGCGATATCTTCTAAATCCTGTTTGCCGGCAGAATATTTATCCTCGTCTTCATCTATTTCTTTAAAAACCTTGCGCCCTGTTTCGTGAATCAGCGGATTAGTCGTACTTTCAAACAATATTCTGTTATTTTCATCAGTTATACACAGCACAACTCCCGGCTGCAGATGTTTAGAAACAAATTCCCGCTGGTTTGCAGGCGTAAATTCCTGCCAATGCCGCAGTACTCTTTCCGAGCTTGTCACCACATCTCTGCCCGCACCATGATACAGCAGATAATACAGACTGCAGCTCATGGCAATACCGGCCAATAGCATGATCAAAAGCAGCAGCAGTCCATAGATAATGGAAAGACGCATAGATATGGGCACATTCATCTGTACAAAAAACCTATTCATCCTTGATAACATAACCAACACCCCTTACGGTCTGCAGATGCTTATAGCCGAAAGGATTATCTATCTTCGTACGCAGGTACCTAATATATACATCTACCACATTCGTATCTCCCAGGTAATCATAGCCCCAGACGCTTTGCAGAATCTGCTCTCTACTCATAACATGGTTTCTGTTGCTGACCAGATAAAACAGCAGCTCATATTCCTTACGTGTCAGTTCAATACTTACATTATTTACCTGCACCTGATACAGTTCGGGATAAATTTTAATGGCACCGCAGACTATTTCCTGCCGCACAGCCTTACCTGCATCGGCCTGGCGTTTACGCAGAGCAACACGGATACGCGCTAAAAGCTCCTGCATGGCGAAAGGCTTAGTTACATAGTCATCTGCACCAATATCCAGCCCCTGTACCTTATCTTCAATAGAATCCTTAGCTGTAAGCATAATAATCGGTACATTTATTCCCAATTCACGCACTCTGCGGCAAATAGTAATACCGTCCATACCCGGCAGCATAATATCGAGCAGCACTAAATCATAGTCCTCCTGTACTATTCTGTCCAAGGCCTGCAAGCCGTTTTCTTCTTTCGCAGCAGTAAAGCCTTCATGCCGCAGCTCCATTTCCAGAAATCTGGCAATTTTCTGTTCATCCTCTACAATTAATATCTTTTTATCCATATTCCACGCTTCCTCTCTGTTTATACTATATACGCCTTTAAGTTTTCTGAAAAGACCTCTGGAGCATTTTTAATTAAATTCTAATCTTCCTCTAATTCCTGTCTAATAAACCCCTGCTATACTGTAAGCAAAGATAAAGAATATCTTAAAAAGGAGTGAATGAAATGGATGCTATGAACAACAAATTCTTCGATACTGTAAAACAATATAAAAAAGTTATTATCGGCGCTGCCGCTGTTATCGCCCTTTTCGGAGCAGCCGAAGCTGCCGAGGAAGCAGCTCACAACTACTTCCACGTACACGGACTCGTTACCTCTGTTAATGGGCAGGAAGTAACCGTAAGTACTCGCTGGTTAAACCGCAGCGTTGACTTCACCGGCTCTCCCTTTACCGCAGAAAACCTGCAGCCCGGACAACGTGTAACGATTGAAAAAAATCTACAGGGTATGGTTATCAATGTTAAACCGGAAGGCGGACCTAAACACCCACCCATGATGCGTGCTGAAAGACCTCTGCCGCCTCATCTTGCTGCTCCCCCGGCGCCTCCTGCACCGCCTATGGTAGCTCCTGCCGCACATCAGCGTCCGGATTTGCTGGCAAGATATACTCCCAGCGATATTGCCACCCTTACCGCTAATCCTGCTGACGATTACCGTGTAGTCTTGGAAGGCACCATCATAAGCCGTTTAAGCGATGAAGATTATCTGCTGCGAGATACTCAGGGCAATGAAATCGTTCTCGATGCCGATGACGACAGACCTGTACCGCTCAACGAACAGCTTCGTATCTATGGCAAAACTGATGTAAAAAAAGATGGTATGGAAATTGACGTTAAATTCATTGAACCGGTAATCTGATAAATCAACATAAAACTAAAGCCCTCGGATAAAATTCCGAGGGCTTTTAATATTTTATTTATTGCTTACGCCAATAACTCTGTCTGTTGCCAGCAAAGTCTGACGTTCCAGCTGCAGAGCTTCTTCTTCAAGCTGCGCTGCTTTTTGCGTCAGCCTGTCATTATAATCAGCATCACCTGTTAATTTAAGATTGACCAGAATATTATATACAGAGCTGCGCAAAGCTGCTCTTGCCAGCAATGCACTTACAGCACCGTCAGTAATAACATTAGGATTGCCTATCTGTACCAGTCGTGCTGTAAGCCGCATGATACGCAGGCTTTCTTCTGCAATTTCCAGAGGAATCTCTGCAGCTTGCTTAGCCGCCTGACAAATAGCAGCAGCACGCAATGTTTTCTCTTCTTCACTATCTTTGGGCATACGGTAACAGCTCATAAAAGCAGAAAATACCTCTGCATCCGCTTCTGCCAGTTCCAGCATCCTGCTTCTGCTGTTTTCTGCCTGCTGCAAAAGTTCCTTAACTTCCTCTTCATGGTCTATAAACTTTTTCTTACCTACAGTAAGGTTAGCCAGCATGGAAGTAAGGGCTGATGCTATGGATGCTGCTATCGCCGCTGCACCGCCGCCTCCGGGTGCAGGCGCATCTGATGCCAATAAAGCCAGAAATTCTTTCGTATGTAAATCTGTTAATTTAGTCATTATGCCTCCGGAAATTACTTTTTATTTTAAATTCTTCTAATAACTACAATGATACTAAGAAAGGAAGCGGAATTCCGCTTCCTTTCTATCTGTTTAAAAATCTTTTTAACAGCACTGCTGCCGCATAGGCATCCAGCGGCTCTACCGGTACCAAAAGCCCCAGTGGAACAATCTTGCGCCAACCCTGCGGCGGATTCACCTGCCAGTATAATTTTCTGGCATCTTCTGTACTATGTGCTTCTTCAATCACCTGCAGCGGTAAATCAGGCAGTACTTTTCGTACTACATCACTTACTCTGCCGCTGTTAGTTCCGTTGCCAATAACAGCCTCAAGCGGCTGCCAGCGCTCTCTGCAGGCAAGTAAATTCTCTGCCAGTTCAGCAGTCTGTACAACCTGTAAAAATGCGATCTCGCCGGAATTATCCATTACAGCAATTCCTGTCTTGCTGCTGCCAGGGTCAATCCCTAAATAATATTCACTCATCTTCAGGCTGCACTTCCAATCTTACCAGCACTGGTCCTGCTGTCGTAATATCACCGCGTGCGTAGGCTTTCAGCATTACTTTCCCGCCGAATCTGCGCATCTCATTGTTTACTTCAATAATCATAGCTGCATCCATATTGCCTACTTTACCTGTTAACGGATCAGGCAATACACCCGCCTGTACAGCAGTATGATTTACCCTGTTCAGGAAGTTCAGGATAATATTATTGTAGTTAACATTGGGAACATTAAGATCAACACTTTCTTCATAAATCAAAGCACCGTCTGAATAGATAAACTGATTCTCAGTCATCTCTATATCACAGATTACCAGTTCACCTACAATAATATTAGCTACAGTACGAATACGGAACAGCATATTTCCATGGCTTTTATCCAGTGCCTGCAGCGCATTATCTACAACCTTTTTGGAAACCCAAATGGCCTGGATATTTTTATCCTCATTTTGAATTCCTAAACGCTGTAAAGCCATTTCGTTAGCATTCTGCAGCAGCCAGTTAATCTGAGCCATATTTTCTTCATGACTCAGACCGCCGTGCATAACACCGGCATAAACAACTTCTCCGGCACGATAGAATACCTGTCCCTCACGGATATTGATAATACCTTCACGCAAAGCTTGCGTAGTTTTTTCCAGTTCATCAATCTCATTATTCAGCTGCTTTTTAGCTTCTGAAAGAGAGGCAACTTCATCCTGCGCCAATGCATATTTACTGTTTACGTCTGCCAACTTAGCCTCAATAGCATCATTTTCTTCTGTACTCTGTTTTATTTTCTCATCAAGCTCACTGATAGTCAGATTTTTACTCTTAACATCAGCTTCTGCTTTAGCTAAAGCTTCAGTTGCCATAATCTTTTCCAGATTCAATGACTTTAGCTCTCTCTGTATTTTATCCATACCAAATAAAGCTGTTCGCGCACTGTTAGAAGCTATAGCCATAACACAGATAGTAACAACAGAAATAACAACACCGCTGAAAACAGTCAGCAAAATGGAAGTATGCTTAGGCCGCAGACCGAACACCGACATTTTTTTCTTACCAATCTTGCTGCCCATCTTGTCGGCAATATAAGCAATAAAACCGCCAACAATGGCCATAATGACAATAAGTCTTATACCGACCAAGCATTCACCCCCTTTACTTTAAACGCCACTATTAGACATTTTTCTTCTTCATCAGATAAACACCAATAATCAGACATAAAATATTAGGCAGCATGCAGGCTAAAAGCGGAGGCATTACGCCGCCTTTGCCTAAACCAGTCGTAAAGGTCATTACTGCATAATAAATAAAGATAACAATAATACTGATACCTAAACCAATAGAAGAGCTGGTTCTTTGTTTTTGAGTACCAAGCGCTGCACCAATCATAGCAAAGAAAAAGCTTGCCAGCGGAATAGAAATACGCATAAAGATTTCACACCACTGTTTAGCAGTAGGCTGCTGCTGCTTTTCCAAAATACTGATATATTCGCGCAGCTCTCTAATGGTCATTTCTTCAGGGTCTTTCTGTTCCCAGGAAATCTGTCTGGGAGAAACATCAAGCGGAATTATCTGTTCATCAAAGTGTACGGAACTTTGTACGCCTTCTTCATCATTCAAAGAAAAGACTGTACCATTGACAATTCTCCAAGTTCCCTGTTCCCAATAGCCTTCTTTGGCCGTCTGAATACGGGCGATATTACCTTTTTGGAATTCCTCAATAGTAATACCGCTCATCTTGCCTTCTTTTTCGTCAAATTTATTAGCATAAGTAATACGCTGTGTATCACCGCTAAAAGTTTTGATAACAATATGCTCCTGAGTAGTCGGCTTGGTTTTATGTTTAATCTCATAGTTTAAAATATAACCATACTGCACCTTTGCTGCAGGAACAACCTTTTCTGCCCACACTACAGAAAACATACTTACAATAAATCCTACTACCAATACCGGCGCTACAATACGATAATAACTGATGCCGCCGGCTTTCATAGCTACAATCTCACTGCTGCCGGACATACGTCCGAAAGCCATAAGCGCTGCAAGCAGCATGGACATAGGGAAAGTATAGTTAACAATTTCCGGCAGGCTATAGAGGAAAAGTCTGGCAATAGTTTCCAGTGAAGCACCGTACTGCGTAATATATTGAGTAATCTTAAACAGCATGGTACTGGCAATAAAGATACTGGAGAAAGCAGCAATGCCGAAAATAAACGGATATAAAAGCTCCGTCAGTACATAACGGTCTAATAATCGTAAACGCACTTTTCTTCCTCCTACATTGAAAAATTATCGCCAAGATAATATTTACGTGCTACAGGGTCATTAGCGATAGTCTCACTGTCACCGTGCAGTAATATCTTGCCATTAGCCAGAATATATGCTTTATCAACGATACTAAGCGTTTCACGTACATTGTGGTCAGTAATCAGAATGCCGATTCCACGCTTAGCTAAATGCGCAATCATACCTTGAATATCCGCTACAGCAATAGGGTCAATACCAGCAAAAGGTTCATCCAATAAAATAAAAGTCGGGTCAGTAGCCAAAGCACGGGCAATCTCTACGCGACGTCTTTCACCACCGGACAAGGCATTGCCTTTGCTTTTACGAATATGCCCTATATGAAACTCTTCAATCAAGTCATTCATTTTCTGCACACGCTCGGCACTGCTAAGTGAAGTAGTTTCCAAGATGGCCATGATGTTTTCTTCTACAGTCATCTTGCTGAAAATAGAAGCTTCCTGCGGCAGATAGCCGATACCCGCTCTGGCACGTTCATACATAGGCATACTGGATATATCCTGTCCATCTATCATTACTGTACCGGAATCAGGCTTTTCTATACCAACAATCATATAGAAAGTAGTCGTCTTACCAGCGCCGTTAGGCCCCAACAATCCAACTATACTTCCCTGTTCGACAGTAATGCTGACGCCGTCAACAACATTTCTGCCGGAATAATTTTTAACTAAATTATCTGTCTTAATAATCAACGGCTTGTCCTCCATCTTTCAAAGGCTTATGCCAGCTGAACGTCCTCTTCAGTCTTAGCCGGCTGTTTTTCCGGAATATAGATAATTTTTACATTACCATCCGCAGTTGCCACATTAGTATTAGTCAGGCGCAGTGTATCACCTGCTACAGAATTTCCCTTCTGAGTAGCTTTAGCATTACCAATCAGTTCGATATAGCCATTGCTGTCAGTACGATAAATAGCTTTGTCAGCAGATGCGGTCAGTTCTCTGGCATCACTGTCAATGGTTACACCGCCAGTAGCATTAGCTACACCGCCTTTAATATCATAGTCAATCTGAGCAGCATTCAATACACTGCCATCTACATCAGTAAGACGTGCCCAACTGCCGATAGTCTGTGCATATTCTCTGTCTTTATAATAATCTACCTGGTCAGAAAATAAGCTTTTACCATCTTTTACCACTACGGCATTACCCACTGCAGAAAGATAATTTTCACTGTGCATAATAAACTTATTGCAGGAAATATGCGCATCTTCTTTATCGGCAATAACATTGCCAATCAAAACGCCGGTTTTAGCTTTACTGTTGAATTCAGCATAATCTGCTGTTGCTGTACCGTCTTCCTGCTGCAATACTACATGACCCTTAGCAGTTCCTGTACCTGTCTGCAGGTCATACTCAAGTTCATCAGCCTTAACGGAGAAATTATCCGGTGCTGCCAATACAGTGGTCATAACGCCAAAGCTCAGCAAAGCCGCCGCTAAAACAGATACATATTTTTTATTTATCATTCATGTCGCCGCCTTTCTCAACTCTGGCATTGCCAGTTAATTTTAATTTTTTAAAAGCACTGGTAGTAACAGCTTTATCGGCACTGGCAAACCATTCATCTTTATACATTTTAACATTACCACTGGCAGTAATCTCTTCCTTATCCTGCTGCCATTCTACTTTATCAGCTAAAAGCTTGCCGCCGCTGGAAAGTACTGCCTGTACCTTACCCTCCAAAGCAAAGTTATTTTCACCAATCACTGTACTGCCACTTTCAGCAGTTACATCAAGATAACTGCCGTCATTACGGTATATCTTACCTTTAATATCTTTTAAGACTGCTTTGTTATTGGTTTTATCATTGATTACTTCACCTACGGTAAATTCCCACAGCAATTTACCGTCTTTTTCACGTTTAATAACGCTGTTTTTCAGTGAAGCATTAAGCTGTGCATTGACACCATTACCTAAATCTACATTAGCAGGCGCACTGCCGCCGAACATCAGCCAGGCAATAATAGCACCTGCAATCAGGATGCTGCTGCCAATCGCTATAAGCGCTTTTTTATTTTTCATCAGCCTGCTGCTCCTCCCGCGGCGTATACGGTGTATTCCAGCGGTGCTGGAACCAAAGCCAGTTATCCGGATACTGCCTGATAATCTTTTCTACTTCCTGAGTCATCTTCAAAGTTACGTTATAATCGTCAGCCTTCTGATCACCGGTAAATTCATATCTGATTGGGTCTTTCACTATAGCTAAATGGCCATAGCCATCAGGCTTTCTGATAATAAATATTGGAATTATCGGAGCTTTGAATTTACGGGCAAAATAAGCTGGTCCAGTAGGCGTAGAAGCCATCTTACCTAAAAATGGTACGAAAATACCGTCATAGCCGCCATCCTGGTCTGCAATCAATCCCAGCATACGACCTTTTTTCATAGCTCTGGCACAACCAAGAATCTCACTTGTACCACGTGAAAAAATTTCCTGTCCTACGCCTTCGCGCAGTTCATTCATAAAATCACTGTAAATTCTGTTAGGCTGCGGCTTTTCAACTGCACTAAGCGGAAAACCGTTTAAAGCCAGCGCAGCACCAAGCCATTCCCAGTTGTCCATGTGACAGGCCAGCATGACAACGCCTTTGCCTTCATTTAAAGTATCCCAAAGCACTTCCGGTCTGTCAAAAGTAACCAAGCCACGAATATTATCTTTGTTCAATGCCGGCATATACATTATTTCCATAAAGGTTATGCCAAGTTTGACAAACAAAGATTTGATAACATCATGAGCCTGCTTATCACTATATCCCAGACGTTCCTTAATTGTTTCTTCAGCACGAATACGCTGCTTTTTGGCAATGCGATAATATAAATGCCCCATACCTTTACCGATTTTCACAATCAGTTTATAAGGCAGCCAAGAAACAATTGTGCTTATAGTCTTTAACAAATAATACAACCACATTACTGTCTATCTCCCTGTCCACTTTCCTGATAGGAGGCAACTACCTCTGCCCATTTACCCTGAGCCTTTAAAAGCTGCTCTACAGCTTCTCGTACAGCGCCGCGTCCACCACAGGAAGCAGTAACAACATGCGCTGCGGCAGCAACTTCTGTTACGGCATCTGCCGGAGCAAAAGTCACGCCCGCAGTCTTAAAAGCAGGCAGGTCATTTAAATCGTCACCCATATAGGCAACTTCCTGCTGCTCTAAATTTAATTTCATGCGTAGCTTCTCCAAAGCTGCATATTTATCTTTTACACCTTCATACAGATGTTGGATGCCAAGTTCTCCTGCACGACGATGGATAATTTCGCTGAAACGTCCGGTTATAATAGCTATTTCCAGACCATAACGCAGCGCACAGCTGATACCCAAGCCGTCTTTAGCATTAAAACCTTTAAATATCTCACCATTGCTGCCGATGTTAATAGTACCGTCCGTCAGAACTCCATCAACATCTAAAGCCAGCAATTTGATTTTTGCCAGCTGCTGTTCCACTACACCACACCTTGCCTTACAAGATCAGTCATATGCAGCAAGCCGATAACTTTATTATCTGCATCTATAACAGGCAAAACTGTAATCGGTTTCGGATGGTTGCTTTCCATGATATGCAGTGCCTGAGCAGCAAGTTTATCTTTAGTAATCGTCTTAGGCTGTTTGGTCATCAGCTCAGTAACAGGACGCTGCAGAAAATCAACACCTTTGCTCAGTCCGCGGCGGATGTCACCGTCAGTTAATACACCCTGCATAACGCCATTAGCATCAATAACTGACACTGCACCAAGTCCCTTGTCAGTTATTACAAACAAAGCTTCCTGTACAGTTGTTTTACCGACTACAACAGGATTTTCCTCGCCGCTGTGCATAATATCACCAACAGTAAGTAATAAACGACGTCCAAGTGAACCACCTGGATGGAAAATAGCAAACTGACTGGCTGTAAAATGGTGTCTTTGCAGCAAGGCTAAAGCCAAGGCATCTCCGTAAGCTAATGCAGCAGTAGTGCTGCTGGTAGGAGCAAGCCCTAAAGGACAGGCTTCTTTAGACACGCCGACATTTAAAACCACATCAGCATTTTTAGCTAAAGTAGAGGCATCATTACCTACCATTGCTATTATTTTAGCACCAATTCTGCGTAAAGACGGTAAAATATTAAGAACTTCTCCTGTTTCGCCGCTGTTGGAAAGAGCAATAATTACATCGCCGGCAGTAACCATACCAAGATCACCATGAATACCTTCTGCCGGATGCAGGTAAAAAGACGGTGTACCTGTACTTGCCAGTGTTGCTGCCATTTTACGGCCAATGATACCGGACTTGCCCATACCAGTAATAACAGTACGTCCCGGACACTGCAGAATCATTTCCACAGCAGCGGCAAAATTAGCATCAATTCTTGGTACAAGCTCCAGTATAGCCTCAGCCTCCATACGCAATACATCCTGCGCATGCTTAAGCATTTCTTGCATCACAAAAGCTCTCCCTTCTATTATCCTCTTACAATTTTGTCAATTGCCAGTACATCCTGCAGCAGCTTTTTCAAATCATCTAAGCGTACCATGTTAGGGCCATCAGACAAAGCCTCTGCCGGATTATCATGTACTTCAAGGAATAAAGCATCAATTCCTACAGCAGCTGCTGCACGTGCCATATGCGGTACATACTGGCTTTGTCCGCCGCTGCTTGTTCCCTGCCCACCGGGAATCTGGACACTGTGAGTAGCATCCATAACAACCGGATAACCCAGTTCGCGCATTACTGCAAGGCCGCGCATATCTGTAACCAAAGTATTGTAACCGAAGCTTGCGCCGCGCTCTGTGAGCATCAAATTATTATTGCCAGCTTCCTCAACTTTTTTTATTACATTCTTCATATCCCAAGGCGCCAAAAACTGGCCTTTTTTTACATTCACAGTCTTACCTGTTTTAGCTGCCGCATAAACAAGGTCTGTCTGGCGGCATAAAAATGCCGGAATCTGCAGGATATCAACAACCTCAGCTGCTTTTTCAGCCTGCCACGGTTCATGAATATCTGTTACCACAGGCACATCAAGATCCTTCTTAATCTGTGCCAGAATCTGTAATCCTTCTTCAATGCCAGGTCCACGGAAAGAGTTATAGGAAGAACGATTAGCTTTGTCAAAAGATGCCTTGAATACATAAGGCATACCAAGTTCTTCACAAATCGCCTTAACGCGACGTCCAATAGCTAAGCTGCGTTCATAACCTTCAAGTACACAAGGTCCTGCCAGCAGCAGCATCGGTTGACCCTCACCAACTAAGTAATCTTTTACTTTTACTATATGCACAGGAATAACCTCCTTGCTTTATTTATTCATGGCAGCAAACAATTCATTTACCGCAGCCAAATCTTCCGGAGTATCTACTCCTATACCTTTAAAATCACTTTCAAGCACTTTAATTTTATAGCCATTTTCCAAAGCTCTCAGCTGTTCAAGACTTTCTGCTTTTTCCAACGGAGTAGGCTGCAACGCAGCATATTTCAGCAGGAAATTACGGCGATATGCATAAATACCTACATGCTTGTAAACCTTATATCCTTCCGGTTTATTACGGGGATACGGCATCAGGCTGCGAGAAAAATAAAGTGCATAACCATTCAAATCAGTAACTACCTTAACAGCAGCCGGATTATCATAATCTGCTTCATCCATAGCAACTTTCATAGTAGCCATACTCAGCTCAGCATCAGCTTCAAAAGCCTTCGCCAGATTATCAATAACTTCCGGCGGAATCATCGGTTCATCGCCTTGCACATTAACAATAACATCTACATCCGGGTACATCAAAGCAACTTCTGCCAATCTATCCGTACCACTGGGATGATCCGGTGAAGTCATAACTGCCTTGCCACCAAAAGCAGTTACTGCTTTTTCAACTAATTCATTATCCGTAGCCACGATTACTTCATCCGGCATCTGGGCCTGGCACGCTCTTTCATAAACATGCTGAATCATCGGCTTACCTGCAATCATAGATAACGGCTTGCCCGGCAATCTGGTAGAAGCATAACGCGCCGGAATTACACACAAAACTTTCATTTCTCATCCTGCTCCTTTTTAATGGCTTTCATAACACATTCTTCAAGTTTATCCATACCACTGGTAACCTGAATTTCCATATTCAGAATATACAGTGGTATCTTTCTGTCAGAATAAATGAATTCTGTCGGTATCTTAACCGCATCTTTAGCTGTAGTAACCATAGCAACTGCCTGCTCACGGCTGGCAAGCTCATTGATATACTGCATTTCCAGCATTCCATAGTCATGATGGTCCGGATAACGCACTGCTTCTAAAATATTCAGACCAATACTGGACAATGTCTGTTCAAACGAAGATGGATTACCGATAGCCGAAAATACCATGACATTCTTGCCTTTCAGCTCATCCAGATCCTTGCAGTTCTGTACAATGCCTTTATACCAATCAGCAATTTCCACAAAATTTTTCGGGTGATGTACGCTTTCCACAATAGGAGCTTTAGCATTATATTTACCAATAGTTTTGCGCAGCTGCTGTCTGCTTAAAATACTGCTTTGGTCAGTCTTAGTCAGCAAGAAAACATCACCGCGGTCAAGATTTTCCAGCGGTTCACGCAAAGTTCCGCGCGGCAGCACACAACCATTGCCAAACATATTTAAAGTATCAACCAGCACAATATCAAGATCGCGCTCTAACTGCCAATGCTGATAACCATCATCCATGATAATTACTTCTGCATGCATTTTTTCTACTGCATACTTGCCGGTAACAGCACGATTCTTACCGATAATTACAGGAATACCCGGTAAGGTCTTAGCCATCAGATATGCTTCATCACCAGCTTCATAAGCAGTCATGTATATTTTTTCACCGTCAGATACTACACCTATATCTTTATCCCAATGAGAACGATAACCACGATTTAAGATTACTACTCTGTAACCCATCTGTTTAATCATGGCCGCCATCTTTTGGGCTGTAGGAGTTTTACCAGTACCGCCGACTGTAATATTACCAATAGAAATTACACAGCATGGAAGTTTTCTCTGCTTCTGTAAACCAGACTGGTAAATAGCCAGCTTACAGCGAACACCAAATTCATAAAGATAAGACAAAACACGCAGGAATGCTAATAGCACCCAACCAAAAAAAGGGGTTTCAGGACCGTGCGCCATCTGAAAAACATACTGAATAATCGCATCTCCATGGCGCAGGCGTCCGCCGCCTTCATCAGTAAGATTACGGGTATTCACAGGATAGGAAAGATATTCCTTAGCCGGCACAGCAGTAAGCTCTAACAGTTCTTTCAGATATTTGATACTGCGTACATCTGCACCACGGTTTTCTTTAATAACCTGCAGCGAAGCAGCACCCATTTTAGCTCTTTTTTCATCATCATCAATAATCGACAGCATCTCAGCCGTCAATTCATTGACATTATTGACCATCTTGCAGGCGCCAACTTTACTCAGCAAAGCATAAGAATCTTTAAAATTCTGCATATTAGGACCAACTAAGATAGGTTTGGCGTGAGCTGCAGGCTCCAAAACATTGTGCCCGCCATGCTTGCTCAAAGAACCGCCTACATATACTACATCGCCAACAGCATAAATACGGCCTAATTCACCAATTGTATCAATCAAAAGTACCGGATATGGATGTCTTTCTCCAGTAACTTCCAGCAATTTAGACCTATAACCAGTTTCATAGCCATATCCAGCTGCAATTTTAGCAATTTCATCAGCACGCGTAGTCTTGCGAGGTGCAATAATCAGTCTTGCCTCAGGATACTTAGCACGAACATTTTTAAAGGCCTTCATCAATGCATCTTCTTCTGTCGGATGAGTAGAACCGGCTACAATAACCGGATAAGAATCACCGAGACCTAATTCCAATCTGTACTTTTCTAAATCCTGCGGCGTTACTTCCGCATAAGTCTGGTCAAACTTTGTGTTGCCAGTTACAAAAATCTTGTCTTTATCAGCACCAAGGTGAGCAATATAATCAGCATCAATACTGGACTGCATGCAGAAACGGCTGACCGTATTCAGCATATCTTCCCAGATACCATAAAGGTAGCGATAACTCTTAACAGATTTTTCTGAGATACGCCCGTTAACCATCATTACAGGAATATGACGTTCTCTGATAGCACGCAAAAAGTTTGGCCAAAGCTCTGTTTCTACCGGCATAAAAATTCCCGGATGGATGCGTTTAACCATAGATTCCGCTACAAAAGGCAAGTCCAGCGGAAAATATATAATTGCATCTGCTTCCGGAATAATTTGTTTGGCCATATTATAACCGCCAACCGTAAAAGCAGAAACAAGTACAGGTTTACCCGGCATTTCCTTCTGAATTTGTTTAACCAGCGGGCTGGTAGCAACAATCTCACCTACAGAAGCACCATGAATCCAAATACAATCCTTCTGAGCAACTTTGGCAATTTCATCTTCATAAACACGGCCAAAGCTCTGTCTGAATCTGCGTTTAAAGCCTTTTTCAGTTAACAGCCTATACGTATAATAAGGCAATACAAAAACAATTAATGCCACAATAGCAATCAAATTATAGATAATATACATTCACAGACCTCATTTCGCTTCCTTGCTGCGATACTGAATTCTATACAGATGGGCATATAACCCTTCCTGTGCCATCAGCTCTTCATGACTGCCGTCTTCTACCAGTCTTCCTTTTTCCATAACCAGTATTCTGTCAGCATTTTTTATTGTCGACAGCCTGTGGGCAATAACAAAAGAAGTTCTGCCAACCATCAAGCGATCCAGTGCTTCCTGAACAATTCGCTCACTTTCTGTATCCAAAGCAGAAGTTGCCTCATCTAAAATCAGAATCTGCGGATTTTTCAAAATTGCCCGGGCAATAGAAATGCGCTGACGCTGGCCCCCGGAAATATTTACACCACGGTCACCCAGCATAGTATCATAACCTTCCGGCAAGCCCATAATAAAATCATGGGCATTAGCAGCCTTAGCAGCAGCTTCTACTTCTTCTTTTGTCGCATCAAGTCGTCCATATAAAATATTATCATATACACTGCCATTAAACAGCAATGTTTCCTGCGGTACAATGCCAACCTGCTCACGAAGTGAATTTAAAGTAACATCACGAATATCCATACCATCAATAACGATGCTGCCGTTAGTTACATCATAAAAACGCGGCAGCAAGCTGGCAATAGTAGACTTGCCAGCACCGGACGGTCCGACAATGGCAACAATCTGCCCACGATTTACTTTAAAGGACAAATCTTCAATAACTTGTTCATCCTTATTATAAGCAAAATCTACATGCTTAAATTCTACGTAACCCTGAACAGGCGGTAATAATTTGGCAGACGGTAACTCCTTAATATTTTCTTCCAAATCAAGAATACCGAAAACACGCTCGCCGGCAGCCAGTGCCTGCTGAATGCTGGCAACAACCTTAGTCAGGCGCTTAATAGGATTAGCAATATTAACCGCATATACCAAAAATGCTACTAAAGAACCGGCAGTAATAGCACCATTGATAACACTCATGCCACCATACCACATAACCACAGTAACACCAATAGCTGCAACTAATTCAACAGTAGGCGTCAGCAGTGCATTCAGCTTAATATTTTTCATATTGGCGTAAAAATTAGTCATATTCTGTGCATCAAAACGCTTAATTTCATAGTCTTCACGCACAAAAGATTTTACTACACGAGCAGAAGATACTACTTCCTGCAATACCGAAGTAAGCTCAGCAGTACATTCCTGAATACGCCCGCCATTTCGACGAATCTTTTTGCCAAAAAAATCCATAAACCACAATACTACAGGAAAAGTACAGAAAGTAAACAAGGTAAGCTTCCAGTCCAGCCACAGCATAGCAGCAATACTGCCTATCAATACGAGTCCTTCTGTAACCAATTCAACAGCCTTATCTACCATCGCTACCTGCAAAGCTGCAACGTCATTGGTAACATAGCTCATAATGGTACCTGTTTTATTTTTGTCATAAAAAGACATACTGAGACGCTGTAATTTACGGAAAATAGCTCCACGTATATCAATTACTACTCTTTGTCCAACCCAGCTCATTAAGTAACTCTGTCCATAGAAGAACAAGCCACGGATAATGAAAACTACTACAATACTGGCAGCAATAAGATAAAGCATTTTTACATCTTTCTGCACCAGTACCTTATCAACCACATCTTTAATAATCCAAGGCAGGTATAAATTACAGCCAGCAGCTAAACATGTACAAAGTACTGCCAGTAGTAAACGCGGCAAATATGGCCGTACATAATTTAACAGTCGCAAATATAAATTCATTTCTTCTCCTCAGCAATCTTCAATACTAATTCAGCCACACGCATAACCGCTCCTGGCTGACCCAAACGTTCACGAACATACTCCAAATCACGCTTCATCTGAGCATTACGTTCCGGCTGCAGTAAATCAACAGCAGCCTGCGCTACTTTTTCAGGCGTAAAATCTTCCTGCAGTAATTCTGGCAATACCTGTCTGCCAGCAACAATATTAGGCAATCCGATATTAGGAATATTTATTACCCTTCTGGCAATAAACGCGTTGATAGCAGAGGTACGGTAAACGATAACACTGCCTAATCCACACAAAGCGGCCTCTAAAGTTACTGTACCACTGGTTGCCAATGCCAAATCTGCTACGCTGAAAAGATCATAATTATGACCTTCGGTAATTTTAACTTCTATGCCAGCCTCTTTGATCTTACTTTCCAACAATTCCAAAGGAATAGTACCTGCTCGCGGCATGGTAAAATCCACTTCCGGCATACGCTGTTGAAGAACCTTTGCCGCCAAAAGCAACGTAGGCAGCATCTTTTCAATCTCCATCAGCCTGCTGCCGGGCATTAAAAGCACCAGCTTTCTTCCCTTTCGCTTACCAGCGAAAGCTTCCGCTTCTTTGCGCGGCATTGAAGGTTTCACTATATCAAGCAAAGGATGCCCGACAAATACCGTATCAGCTCCTGCTTCATGATAAACATCATATTCAAAAGGGAAAATTGCAGCAACCTTATCTACAATCTGCGCTACTTTCTTAGCTCTGCTCTTATGCCAGGCCCATGCAGAAGGGCTGATATAGGAAACCACCGGAATACCCTTTTCATGAGCAATCTTGGCAATCTTCATGTTAAAGCCAGGATAATCAACAACTACTAAACAATCAGGCTTACGTTCTTCCATAACTTTGACAAAATTATTACGCAGTCTGAATAAAGCCGGCAGCTTACAGATTATTTCGGCAAAGCCCATAACTCCATGTTCTTTTATATCAAAAAGTACTTCCCCGCCAGCATTGCGCAGAGCATCTCCACCCATGCCAAAAACTTCAGCATTAGGCTCAAGTTTTTTTATAGCAGCCGTAACAGCAGCAGCATGTATATCTCCAGACGCCTCACCGGCAGAAATCAAAATCTTTGTCATTGCAGCACCTTTTTCTCTTTATTTAGAATATACTAAAAAAGTCTATAACATTTCATTGTATATTATAACACAAAAGCGACCAACAAATACTGTTGGTCGCTTTAAAAATGAAATTTTTCTGTTAATTTATTTAACCAAAATAGTAATATTATGCTCGTCAGCCATGGCAATTGTCTTTTCTCTATCCACTATCAATGTATTGCCAGCTTCAATAACGATACCGGTAGCACCAGCATAAATCATAGATTCCATAGTCTTAGTTCCAAAACCAGGAATATCAAAACGCTGATCCTGAGAAGGTTTAGCAGCCTTAGCTACAATAACTCCGCCTTTGCCAAGGAAACCGCCTCGAAGAATGCAGGCATCAGTACCTTCTATAGCTTCAACAGCCATAACAGCTCTATTTTTTACTACAACTGTCTGACCAATGTCTAAACCACCAATAGCCTTAGCCATGGTAAAACCGAACTCCATATCAGCTAATTCTGCTTCAGTCGGTTTACGTTTTGTCAGCACTCCTGGTGCAGGCAGCAACGGCTTAATAAGTACAGTCTGATCCATTACCTTAATGCCATCGCCTTCCAGCTCCTTAACAATGGCATTCATAATAGTATCATCTTTACGATCCGGTATAGTTGCTAAAATCTTAATAGCACGCAAATCCGGAACTATCTTGCCGGCTTTATACAGCACCTCTTTAGTAACTTTACCGATCATGGTAACCTGCTGCACTTTATGCTTTTTCAAAGTAGAGATAATTTTACCAATCTTGCCTATATTAATGTCATAGTAAAAATCAGCACACTCAGCAAGCTCTTCATCAATATCCTGAACTACGCCTATAGCTACTACCTGATAGCCAAGCGCCTTAGCAGATTTTGCAACTTCTACAGGAAGATGCCCTATGCCTGATAAAACACCAATAGTTTCCATAAAATCAGCCTCTGCGAGTACGGATAATACCGCGCTCTACATTACGCAGGAATCGCATCAGATGTTCTACCGGCTCACTGCTGTCAAGCTCCTGTTCCATAGTTGCAATAGCTTCCTGCAGAGGCAAACCGCTATGATACAGAATACGGAACGCTTTTTTCAGCTGGCTGCGCTGCTCTGCAGGCATACCTGCGCGAGAAAGGCCTACACTGTTCAAACCGGATACAAATGCCGGATCACCAGCAACAATCATAAACGGAGGAATATCCTGGGCTACACGCGCCATACCGCCGATCATTACATTACGGCCAATTTTGCAGAATTGATGCACTGCAGATAAGCCGCCGATAACAGCACGATCTTCAACAATTACATGTCCTGCCAAAGTAGCTACATTAGACATAATAACATTATTGCCCACGATGCAATTATGGGCAACATGAGTATAAGCCATCATCAGGATATTATTGCCAATTCTGGTTTCATTGCCTTCACCGGTAGCTCTGTTAACAGTACAGCATTCTCTGAAAGTGCCACCGTCGCCGATAATAGTATAAGACTTTTCTCCAGCAAATTTAAGATCCTGCGGTTCTGCACCAATAGAACAGCCAGGGAAAAATTTACAATTTTTACCGATAGTGGTGTATCTATGGATAACTGCATGAGCACCGATCTTACAGCCGTCACCAATTACAGTATCTTCATCTATAACAGCGTATGCACCAATCTCAACATCCTGTCCAATTACAGCATTGGGGTGAATGACAGCAGTCTCATGTATTTTACGTTTAGGTATAATAACCGAACTCATCTTTTCCACTCCTCTTGTTTAATCACTCGATTAAACATAAATATAAAACTATAATCTCATTGCACTTATTTTTTTAACCTTTCAAATTCGGTTATTTCTATCAATTAAATAATGTTTTTGTTAATTTACGCAAAATTTCTCTCTATTTCTACCTAATTGTAAAAAATTATGCTTCTTTAGGATCCATAATTGCAAAGGTGCAGTCGCATTCACAAGCAACATTGCCGTCAACTTTGCCTTCGCAATGAATAACGCCCATATTTCCGCGGATTTTTACTACTTCTGCAGTAGTAATAACCTGATCTCCAGGTACAACCTGTTTACGGAAACGAACGTTATCAATTTTGCCGAAAACAGCAATCTTACCGCGGTTTTCTTCCGGATACAGCATCGCTACACCGCCTACCTGAGCCATAGCTTCAATCAGCAATACACCAGGCATAATCGGTTCATTAGGAAAATGTCCCAAAAACTGCATTTCATTAGCAGTAATATTCTTGATACCGATAGCACGTTTCATAGGCTCCAATTCCAGAATACGATCAACCAAGAGCATCGGATAACGATGCGGAAGAATTTTTTTAATTTCATTAATATCAAGAACTGTCATTTACTGTTCCTCCCTTGTTCTATATGCTTGTATTTGTTTAGCTATACCGGAATTAAATGCATGCCCTGTCTTTACCGCAATTACGTGAGCCTTAATAGGTCCCAGCAAATATAAGTCGCCAATAACATCCAGTATTTTATGTCTGATAAGTTCATCGTCAAAACGCGGTACAGATAAAATCTTATCTTTATCAAAAACTACTACGTTTTCCAAACTGCCGCCAAGGCCAAGGCCTAATTTTTTCAGCATTTCCAGTTCATCAGTAAACGCAACTGTACGCGCTGCCATAATCTCTTTTTTAAAGCTTTCTTTATTCAGCTCAATATCAAAATACTGCGTTCCTAAAAGCGGGTGCTTATTAATAGAAGTAAAAGAGATTCTGTAACCATCATACGGTTTAACAACTATATAGCGGTCACCGTCATAAACGGAAAACTCTTTATCAAGACTGTAGACTTTTCTTTCTTCCGGCTGTTCTTCTATACCTGCCTGCTCCAGCAATTCACAAAAAACTTTGGCACTGCCATCAGTAACAGGCGGTTCAGGTGAAGACATTTCAATAACAATATTATCAATTTCCATCATTGCCAATGCTGCCATCAAATGTTCTACAGTAAAAACTTCCGCACCATTAGCACTTAAAGTTGTTGCCTTAACGGTAGAACTTACATTCTCTGCCAACGCCGGAATTTCAGGTCTGTCGGGCAAATCTGTACGAACAAACACAATACCTGTATTAACCTCTGCAGGTTTCATAGTCATCAATACTTCTTTGCCAGAATGTAAACCGATACCGGAATAAGATATTTCTTTGGCTATAGTATGCTGCATATATTTTTCAGTCATTATTCTCCTCCTTCTTTATTTATCTTTATTTTTAAATCGCTGACGTCCGTCTTTCCAACGATCATGTACCCAGAACCACATTTCCGGATGAGCAATTATTTCATGCTCTAAAATAGTAACCATCTGACTGGTCACTTCATAAAAGTCTGCCTCTTTATCCTTAGTTCTAGGCGTATAAAGCGGCGGATATATTTTCGCCGTACAAGTTCCGTCATCATTATTATGCAGAAAAATCGGTAGTATAGGAGAACCATAAATTCTTGATAATGCGGCAGCTCCCATTGGAATAATAGATTTTTTGCCAAATAAATTTATTTCTACACCATCATCATTAGTATCCTGGTCATAAAGAACGCCTAATAAATGCTTTTCTTTCAGCATCCTGCTAATGGCCAGCAAACCGCTTTCGCCACGATTATAGGCTACTTTCTGCCCTACCAGCTGACGATATTCATTGATAAATTTATCCATGGCACCATTATTCTGCTTACGAGTAATAGAGAGCATCGGATAGCCATGCAAAGCAACAGTCGCACCCAAAAGCTCCCAGTTGCCATAATGGCCAGTAGCCATGATAACGCCTTTATTCTGCTTATAAGCGGCATCAAGATATTCTAAGCCTTCAACATTGACGGTCTGTTCAATATTTTCCGGTTTCAAAAGTGGAAAACGCATAACTTCAATAATCATCCGGCCAAAACGCCGCAAACTTGCTTCAGCAATCTGTTCAGCCCGCACCTCGTCTACGCCGAGGCATTCCATAATATTCGTCTTCGCCATCTGCATGCGCCACTCCGGCACTGCCACTACAGCAACTCCGCCCAGAAACTTAGCAACTAAATTACGAATAAACTTAGGAGCAATGCACATCAGCTTGCTGAATAACTTTACTATATAATAACTCAGCATCTTAACACTCCTTTACAGGTTATTTATCGCTGAGTTTAGCAAGTTCTTTTTCCAAATCCTTAACTCGCTTAATCAAATCGCCAATTTTACGCAGGTTTGCTTCCTGACGCAGCCACTCTTTATGCGGCATAGCAGGAAAACCAGCCATAAAAGAGTTAGCAGGAATGTTATTGGTAATACCTGTCTTGCCGCCAAAAACGCAGTTGTCGCCAATTGTAATATGGCCAACAGTACCAACCTGACCGGCGAAGGTTACATTGTTACCTACAGTTACGCTGCCGGAAATACCTACATGCGCAACTACAAGACAATTTTCTCCTAAAATATCATTATGGCCAAGATGAACCAAATTATCAATCTTCGTACCTTTACCCACTATTGTGCTGTCTACAGTAGCTCTGTCAATACAGGTATTATTGCCGATTTCCACATCATCCTGCAATACTACATTACCAGTCTGCAGCACCTTGCTATGTTTGCCATTTTGAGTTACATAACCAAAGCCATCGCCGCCGATAACAGACCCAGCCTGCAGAATTACACGATTACCCAATACGCAGTCTTCTCGAATGGTAACACTGGGATAAACAATGCAGTCAGTACCAATTTTAACACGCTTACCTACATATACATGCGGATAAATAATAGAACCGTCTCCAATTTCAGCACCATCTTCAATAACTGCAAATGGCTGTACAGCAACATTACTGCCAATCTTCGCTGTAGGCGCAATATAAGCCATTGGGCTGATAACACGTTCTATCTCTTCCGGAGCACGGAATAATTCGAGCAATGCAGCAAAAGCAGCACGCGGATTTTCAACTCTGATAACAGGTCTGCCATCCAGCTTCGGATCATCATGACTAAGAACCATAACACCTGCCCTACTTAAATGACAATGCTCTACATGCGGCGGGACAGCAAAAGAAATATCCTGCGGACCTGCCTCCAGCAAGCCATTAACACCTGTTATTACCAGCTGTGGATTATCATCCTCAACAGTGCCATGTAAAAATACAGCTAATTCCTGAACACTTTTTTCCATAAATAGACCTCCCCATAATCAGCCATTTAAAGCCATGCAACACAAAGAGCGGACGGACGAGTCCGCCCGCTCAGGGTGTGCCATTTATTTCATTTTCTCAATTACTTCTTTAGTTACATCAGTGCCGCCTTGCGGAACTGCATCTTTAATCAGAATAGCGCCTAAACCTTTTTCCTGCGCAACCTGGTTCAAAGCAGTATCCAAACTTGCCTTCAGTTTATTTTGTGCTTCACTTTGAATCAGCTGAGCACGGGCGGAATAATCTTCAGCAACCTTTTTCTGCTCTTCTGCACTTTTACCTGCCATATCTTTATCCATAGAAGCTTTTAAATCCTGCATCTTCTTAGTAACATCTTCCTTAGTATCTTTAACAACAGCAGCTTCTGCTTCTACTTTCTTCATATCAACAGTACCGAAATCAGCGTTACGTCCACTGCAGCCAAAAGTAAGCATTGCACTGGCAATCATCAGACCGGCAATAATTTTTTTCATAACTGTAACCTCACTTATTTTTTTCTTTCTGTAATTCAGAAATTATTTTATCGGTAATGTCGTCTGCAGTAAGATTAACTTTAACGGTATTAAAAACAATAGTATAGCCATTCTTATCTACCAGGCGCATTACAACGTTTTCGATATCCTGATTTATTTCTTTTTCTAAAGCTGAGTTTTTCTCCTGCTGCTTGTCAATCTCTCTATCCATAATGCTGAGAGCATTTTGCAGCGCTGACGGCGCTTTTTGCAGCATATCATCGTATTTACCTTCTGAAGCCTGCATAACTGCAGCCGCATTCTGACGCAGTCTGTCAGCCTCCTGACCCATACGCTGCTGCATCTGCTTGGCATAAGGAGCCAGCTTCTTTTCTATATATGCGGCTTTTTCGCTGTTTAATTCAGCTAACTCCGCTTCTCTGGCATTGCGCGCCGCTGTAAGCTCATTTTCCACTATTTTGCGTTCATCCGGTTTCATCTTTACTGACTCCAGACGCATCCGCAAGTTGAACATTTTCAGCTGATAAGAAGATTCAACTTCTCGCTTACGCTCAGCAACTAATTCTTCAGCCTCTTTCTCCGTCTGTGCCATAAACTTCTGCAGCTTCACATTTTCTCGAGCCTGGGCTCCTACCATACGAGTGTTGAAATCTGCATCCCAGTAAGTAACTTCACTGACTTTTTTCAGCTCCCGAAGCTTATCAAGACTGCTTAGCTGCTGCTTAGCCATTTCTTCCTGAACTTTACGTTTTTTTACAAGATCCTGTACAATCGCTTCACCCTGCTGCAGCTTTTTATACTGCGGATGGCCTGCAACCGCCTTCTTCCAGTCTGCCACAGCAATCTTTTCACCTGTCGTATTGACGCTGCCGCATGCTGCAGCAAGCAATGAACTTATCAGCAGCACTACAAAGATGACTTTACGCATAACATCCTCCTGGGTGAACAGTAAACGAGGCCCCTCAGGGGCCTCAAAATAACCGGACGGTTTATTTACCGCTCTGCAGTGACTTAGCCACTTCATCAGTAATATCTACACCGCCAAAAATAACAGTGCTTTTATCAACAACTACAGAAAGGCCTTTCTTATCAGCAACTTTTTTAATCTGCTCTTCAACCTTCTTCAGTACAGGTTCCATAAGCTCTTTTTCCTTATTGGCAATACGTTCCTGAAGCTGTACATAATAGCGTTGTTTTTCACTGTCGTTCATGCTCTTGCTTTTCTCATCAAAGTCCTTTTGAGCACTGTCAATTTCACTCTTCATAGCATTTCTCACATTCTGCAAATCAGGACTCTGAGCTACAAGCATTTGATAATTTACTACACCGATAGCAGATTCACTGGCCGCAGCAGAAGCAACTCTTCCAAAACCGCTTTGAGTTACAGACAAAGCAAAGCAGCCCAAAATAAAGATAGCGGCTACAAACAAAGAAACCATTTTAACATTTTTAGGATTACGCAATTTCTGCATCATAACAAAATTCCCTGCTTTCTTACCAAATAAATTTATATTACAGATATATAGTTTATTATATCAGTCTGCCTAAATTCTTTCAATGCAAAGCTACAAATTTCCTATTAAGCGAAGATAAAATTCATCGCCGCCATAAACATATTCAGCACTTAAAAATTCATGAATACGATACCTTACTCCATATTCATTTCTGTCATTACCGGAAAAATGCTCAGCCCGCAGTCTCCACTTAGGACTCAAAGTATACTCTAATTTATAAACATTATCACCTGCTGGCGCACGGCGCATATAACTCCAGCTGCTCTTGCCCCAATAACGGGTATATCCAGCGCCAAACTGCCATTGTACATGGTCCAGCACAACCTCAGCTTCAGCAAAAACCTCATCCCGTGGAGAAACGAACTTACCAAGATGTGCCTTGCCGGACAGATTGTCTTTATCTCGACCAATATCACCGTAGCCTTCTAACCATATTTTATATTCATCAGAGTACAGGATAATTTCTACAGCAGTATTGGAGCCTGGCTGAATATGGATACGCGGTTTCAGGTTATATTGTCTTACCTCAGGCTCATTTGCCAATTTTTGACTAAGATAATCAATGTATTCCTGCTGATGATGAGTAAGATAAGAAACAGGAATTCCCTGCAATCGTTCGCATTCATCGGCATATTTAAATTTCAATCTGTTTAAGAGCAGATTAGGAATAGATTCAGAGCGCATTTCATATTTTAATCCACCGATAAGCTGACCAACAGGATAGATAATAACCTGGACAATAACCTTGCCATCTTCCTGCAGCAAATCCACAGCAGCTTTAAACTCCGGCAAAGACTGCTCTATCTCCTGACGCACAACACGGCGCAAAACTCCTCCAGCCCAATCCTGCGCATCTACAGAAGCACCGCTGATAATATTCTGCAGCTTTTGTTCAAGTCCAGGAATCCGCTTTTTTAAGTAATCTGCTGTTTGTGGTTCCACACCGGAAAACTGCATATCAATCTCAACCTGATTAATCGTACCACTCCATGGTGCAACATGAAGAACTATATCAGTTTTTTGCCCCAGATGAATATCTGTCTGTTGCATTTCATAACCCGTCAGCACCCTGTCACTGATTTCAGTCAGTAAGTCAGCATAGTCAGCCTTAACAGGAGCAATATTTTCCGTATCTTTATCAAGCAAAAGCTGCTCAGCAACCACCTGCATACTGTCAGTCATTTTTTGCAGCAGCATATCGCTGGTACTATTCCCAGCGTCAACTATATGTACCTGTACATCTTCAATAGGCATAGAAAAAGCTTGCTGCAATGACAAAAAATTTGTCATTGCAGCAATCAATACAATCTTACTAAATTTCATATCAGCACCGTTGTAAAATCAGAACTGTCCGCCAAAGCTGAAATGGAATTTACCGCCATCATCACCATAGCCATAGTCAAGTTTTACAGGTCCCAGCGGAGAATTGATACGTAAACCAACACCGAAGCTGTTTTTAATCAGTCCGAGATCAAACTCATCTTCATGTCGTTTATCCCAGGCATAACCGTTATCAGTAAACAATACGCCCTGTACTTTCTTAATAATCGGGAAACGATATTCCAGCGTTGCTTTGAGCATACTGTTACCGCGGAACTGATCGTCTTCATAGCCGCGAAGCGTATCACTGCCGCCCATGGAGAAGCGTTGGCTCAAAGGCATATCGCCATCAGCATAACCAGCACCAAGATTTAATGCCCAAACACTTTCGCCGCCGGCACGATAATAATAACGATAATCAGCAGTAAACTTAGTAAAATCAAAGTCACCGCCAAGACCAGCCCATTCTAAGCTGTAAGCAATACGCTTACCTTCATGAGGATCATAAATATTATCACGGGAATCAAAAATTCTGCCTACTGTGATACTGCGGGTAACGCCAAAGTTTTCTTTACGACGTTCAGCAGCGGTCTTTGGCATCCAATCTTCATAATAACTACTACCATCACTACCATCAGATGGATGAAATACATCTTCATAATACTGATCTTTATCATTTTCGTATCCATCTGCCATACCTTTATAGATATCATCACGATTTTTCAAAGTAACATAGTTACTTACATACTCGTTATCAGTTTTACGGCTGAAAGTCAGTTCCTGACCGCGACGTTTTTTATCATAGCGAGCAATCTCATCGCCATCAATATTATAGTCAGCATATTCATTGGTAATATCATACAGATTAATAGTGGCAGTGGTTTCCTTATCATCAATCCAAGGCTTAGTATAACTGAAATCATAGTTTTTGTTATCTTCGCCGCCAAACTCCCAACGAATATTTACCTTATCACCTGTACCACGGAAGTTTTTATCACCAATAGAAATCATACCGATAAAGCCATCCGCATTACTGTAGCCGGCACCAATACCAAAAGTACCCGTATTCATTTCTACAACACTGATTTCAACTTCTACAGAATTAGGCTCTTTACCAGGATTCAGCTTAACATTAACATCTTCAAAATAGCCTAAATTATAGACTCTCTGCATACTGCGTCGTGCATCCTTAGCATTAAACGGTTTACCCTTTTTCAGCTTCATTTCGCGAGTAATAACGTAATCTTTGGTTTTTACATTGCCTTTAACCTTAAAGTCTTCAACAATACCTTCATTAACGGTAATATTAAGCGTACCATCTGTATCCATATGGATATCAGTTACTCTGGCCAGAATATAACCATTTTGGCGATATTCCTCTTCCAGACGCTGTACTCTGGTGTTAACATCTTTAAGATTAATGATTTTATTTTCTTCTAAATCAAAAAAGCCAGCAGCTTTTTTATCATCAACTACAGTATTCCCTGTAATCTTTACTTTAGTAAAAGCAGGATTTTCCATGACATGGTAGATTACCTGTACACCTTCAGGAACTTCTTTAAATTCCGGACGCAGATCATAGAACCAGCCTAGATCATAAATAGCGCTTAAATCTTCATTAAGACCCTGTTCCGTTAATTCCATACCAGGCTTAGTTTTTAAAGCCGCAGCAATTTCAGCTTCACTGATAACAGTATTACCAGTGATAACTTGCTTGGTAATCGTCTTGCCAATGTAAGGAGCAAGCGGATTTTCCTTAACAACATTTTTAGCAGCAGTATCTTGTTCAGCAGTAGTTGCTGTTGCTGCAGCAGGAATATTTTCAGTAGTATTTTCTTCCGCATATACAGGTAATGCAAAAAAAGCGGCAGCCAAACCTACGGATAAAGGTCTGATTAAATATCTTTTATTCAATGTTTACCCTCCTAAACACTATTTAGAACTGGTCAGTTCTACTCTGGCAGACTTTACCAGTCTGCGCATGTCTGTATCTGATAATTTCAGCTGCCGTTTAGATTCTTGATCGGCAGGAGCATCATTTAACTTAGTAACTGCTTGTACTGTTTTGGCAGAAGTTATTGTCTGCACTTTTTCCTGTGGTGCTTCCACAATCTTTACAGCACTCTTTGACTCAACATTCTGTGCCGCATTACTGTTAGAAACATTACCAGATGTAATAGCAAACGTCGATTTTAAATTATGCCGTGCATAACACCATCCTCCAAAACAGGATACCGCTACAGCAATAGCAGCACATAAAGCCAGCATCTGTCGATTCCAACACCACGGAGTATCTTTTTTTCTGCGCAGATTGCTTAGTTCAGCTTCAGCTAACATTAAATCCAGCTCTCCGCGCATATCTTTATTGTCTAAAAAGCTCTGTTCGGCATTTTCTAAACTGTTTTTTACTCTGCGTATGCGCTGGCATACAGAGCTGCTCATTTTTACCATGCCGAAATCTCCTTTCTAAACAATAAAGCTTTTAGTATATAATCAGATAAATAAGCTTTTTTTCAACTGACTAAAATACTTATTTTCCTTATTTATTTTTAAAATCCTTTCATTTCCTTGTTTTAGCAAACTAAATCAGCTGTATATCATATTTTATTTAAAATCATGGATAAATCTTGACAGCATGCCGCGCACTCTGCGTACTCCCTGCTTCTGCAGGCGGTACACATACCCAAGACTGACATTGATAGCATCAGCAACATTTTGCGCAGACTGGTCTTCAAGATACATTCCAGTTAAAACACGCTGTTCCTTTTCCGGCAGACGACTCAACGCCTGCTGCACTTTCTCCTGCAGCAGCTGCTGTTCAGCAAGCTCTGCCGGAGATGCTTTTTCGGAAGCCAATGTATCAGCTACAGCCATCCCGCACAAAGTTTTTCCATCCAAAGAAATAACACCCTTGTCCGAGTCCTTTTTCAGAAAATCAAGCATGCAGCCTTTAATACGATAGGAGGCAAACAAGCTGAAAGCAACACCGCGTTTATAATCATAGGTTTCTGCAGCTTCCAGAAGACCAACCATACCTTCCTGGATAAGTTCCATTGTTTCAGGCTCTGGCAATTGAAAGCTGACGGCAATTTTAAACACCAACGGCTGATAAGCTGTCATCAGGCGCTGATGTGCCTGCACATCACCTTCAGCAGCAAGCTTCCATAATTTTAGTTCTTCCTCACGATCAAGCAAAGAAGTCTTGCGCAGCTCTTCCAGATAGCTTTGCAGCATTGTTCCACCTCCTCTCTTAAAGCTTAAAAAGTAACTTTATATTCCACACCATACCAATCTTCCGGCTCATTAGAAAGATCGTAGCTTCTGGAATAGGTTAAATTAAAGTGTCTGCTAATATCGTACTGTCCAAAGATACTTCTGTCAATACCATCAAAGCTTGTAGTATAGCCAATCATAAAATTATTAGTCAAATATTTACTTACTAATAAATTATATTGGCTGCGTTCCTCTGCTGTCAGCTCTTGGCTGCCGCTGCTCATGCTTTCAAAACCCACACCAGAACGTACCTTGCCCATGTAGATACGGAACTGGTCCAGTCCCAGTGTTTGTTTTACCAGCATTTCCACGTCACCTAAGACAGCCATCTGCAAGCCTGCCGTCATCAGATTCTGCAAATCCTCACCGGTAACATCTTCGCCACTCGAAGTATCTCTCTGCAAAGTAAGCATACGTATAATGGTATTCTCACTTAGAGGCGGATTACTGCTTAATTGCAGATCCATAGCTTCTACCGGTCCATTGATACGCATAAAGATATCATAGCGACTAAACCTAGCTTCACTTTCCAAGGTAACAGTAGGCAAGAAAGTACCAGGAACTGCCCAGCCCACAGATGCATTTCTAATTTTAAATGGAGTTCTGAGGTATGTTACTGTGCCACGGTCGGCCTTGATTGAACCGTCTATTACAGGAAATACTGTACTGCCGGCAATATGCATAGAACCTGCCAGCCAAATATCATACAGGTATTTATTGAAAAGATGTACTTTAGGTCCTAAGCTTATCTGCAAATCCATCCCCAAATTACTGCTGCCTTCACCAAATTCAGGAATTGTCGGCATATTTACCAGTACATCATCCAGTTGTATATTACCATTAATTTTAGGCCTGTAAGCAGGCTGCGGCGGTGTATTAGCATCTATGAATCGGTTATACCGCTGCGGAATTATTTCAATATTACTGTTTAATCGGCCAGTAAATAATTCCGAAGCAAGCTCGGCATCTTCTGCAGTTATATACAGCTTATAGGTATCTTTCTCACTGGCACGCAGAGCATAGCTACCGCTGGCAGCAATACTGCCTCTGCCAAGTTTGGCAGAAAGATTATGCAGCACCATCTCGTTGCCTTTAAACTCAATATCTGTTTGGATATTTTCAATGACTGTATTTAAATCTTTTACTTTTACGCTGCCGCCATCAATTTTTATTGCACCGTTGATTAAAGGTTCTTCCAGTGTCCCGCCAAGGATAACTTCACCCTTGGTTTCACCAATACCCCATTCAACCATATCGGTCATGGCAGGCAAAATACCAAGCCGCGCTTCATTCAAATCCATTACAATCCGCATTTGTGCATTGGGATTCTTTCTTGCTTCTGCCTCTCGGAATAAATCTACAGGTACGTCACCACTGGCTTTCACATTATAGACATCCTTAGTCGCTATAAACTGCTGCAGCTTAATATTATCATTTTGCAGCGCCATTAAAAGTGTCAGCTTATCAATAACAACTCCGGCAATAGAGCCATTATTGATTTCCAGTGAGCAATGGCCAGAAGGATTATCAAAAGAACCGTTAAGCTGAATCAGCATATCCGCTTCACCTTTTATTTCCGGCGGATCATGCATCAAAACTGTAGTAATGGCCGGATTTGCTTTCGTCGCACCAATCTCGACATTATATAGTTCTTTTGCAAAATCAATATTGCCCTTAACCGCTACAACGCCCCTATCTGTAACATCGTTCTGCTCCAGAATCTTGACATCATTAAAATATAATATTCCTTTTTGCAGACGGCCTTTAAACATCATCCGATAATAATTAAGGTCATGGATCTTAATATCTTCTGCCCATACATCAATATCTATACCACTGCCTTTGCCTTGCGGATTAATATCAATTTCACCCTGCACAGTACCATCAATATTATAATCCTGCTTGCACATTCTGAGTATGCCGCCCAGATTACCCCACAAGGTTACTACCTTACCCTGCATAAAACGCTGCGGAATATTGATATTCAGTTCAGCCTTAAAAAGACCGTAATCCCCATTATCGTTGTTATATGGCTGTTTAAAAGAAACACTAAGTTCATTAAGGTCATTGCCGTTACTGGTAACATTACCGGATAACTCAGTAAGCTCTTCACCATTAATACTCAGACTATCGCTGGTAACCTCGCCCATAAAATAAGGTCTCTGCAAAGTACCGCGCAAATAACCTTTAGCGTTAATATATCCGTCAAGATCCACATCCTTGTCCATAACCGGCAGTCTGTCCAGATTAACATTCTGCGCATCCATCCTAAAGTCCAAGTTCTGATCTTTATCCATCACACCATCAAGGGTTACCTTAGTAGATAAAGCGCTGATGACAAAATCCTTCAAACGCAGCTGCCCGCCATGATAATCATATCTGCCGCCTACACTATCCAGCAGATATCCTTCTACACTGCCATCAGTCAGCAGTACTTCACCATCAACATGCAGGTCCGACATAGTACCACGTACCTGAATAATATTGTCTACATTGCCAGTCAGATGAATATCCGGATAAGCCAGTCTAATTATCGGCTCTGCTCTTACCCCTGCAGTTTCTATAGCCAAATCAAACACTGCTTCTGCGCCGCGTAAATCAATACTGCCGTTAACGATGTGCTGTCCCTGCTTCATATTGGCCTGAAAATCCTTAAGCTGCAAGATATTGTTCTTTAAGCCTACAAAGCCATGTGCTTCAGTTAAATCCTGCCCCATAAAGTTTACATCTGTCAGCTGAATAATACCTGAAAACTCAGGTGCATCAAGTGTTCCTCCCAAAGTAAAACCAGTAGAACACAAACCTCTTCCTGCATAACCGGCAAATTCTAAAAATGGGTTAACAGGGAATTCAGCCATCCTGCCATTAAGGGCTAAACTGCCATCAGTGCCTACAGTACCAGTAACCGCTAAACTGCCTTTATCTGCCATAGCACCAAGATGTTCTATCGTCAGCTTTTCACCATCAAAATTACCGTCAAAGCTCAGCTTATTAACGACAAGTGAACGCCATTTGATATTCATTGTATCTGCCGCTGCATGCAGTTTCCAAATATCTTTATCAAGTTCTGCTAATAAAGCAGTCTTGCCGCTGACAGTAATACTGTCAGCTTCAGTTCCCGGTATTGACTGCGCGACATTGTCAAATTCAGCATCAGCTATTAATGCACTGTTCTCCAAGTCGTATGTTCCATGCAGCTTGATTTTACCGCCGCCATAAGTAAGCTCAGCTTTATCCAGCTGCAATGTCTGCTCAGCCAATTTAGCTTCTAAGGTAATATGTTCTGCCTGTAATCCCTTCCATGTCAGTTTTTGAGCCTGAGCGCTGATCTGACCGTTTACATTTTCCAGGTCCTGTAAATCTATTTCACCCTGCAAAGATATTGGCTGTCCATCAACAGAAACCGTAAGCTGGGACATATTGAGCTTGCTCTGCGCAGCCTCTATCTGTCCATCTACCTGTAATTGATGCATGTCACCAGCTGCTTCCATCTTTCCGGCAACAGCATCCAAACTGCCTTTGCCAGATAAACGAACCTGTGCACCATCATTAGTCCATGTCAGCTGCAATCCCTTAATATTGCCCTGTAATTCATTTACCTTTCCATAATGCTCTGCTAAAGGAGCGTATGCAGCAAGCTGCAGCCTGTCCGTCTTTAAATAAATATTGCCTATGCCTGCAGTTGTTATCGTTCCCTCAAGCTGCAGCTTATCTTCACCTGCTATTACATCAGCTTTCAGTGCAAAATCAGGATTAGCTCCGCCGTCAGCCTCAGCATCAATTAAAAAATCCCAATGACCATACGGCGTAGTGACCTGCAAAGAGCAGTCTTCTGCCTGCAGCAAACCATAAAAAGGCGTCTCCTCTGACTCAGATGGTTTCAGCAGATGCTGCATATTCCACTGCTCATCATCTCCCATTACCAGCCATACCTGCGGCTTTATAAGCTTAACTCTGCTTACAGCACGAGCAGGCTCCTGCAGCGCCAGCCAAGGTTTTAAACTTACAATTGTTTTTGGCAGCTCAGCAACCTTTTCACCGTCTTTATCGCGGATAATTACATCATTTACTTCTGCAGAAAGGCCGCCATTCCAAACAACACCGCCTATCTGGACGCTGCCATTAATATATTCACGTGCCAATCCCTCCGCCTGCGGCAGCAGCTGACGAATATAACCGGGCACTACATATGCTACTAAAGCGTAATAAAGCATTGACAGTAAAACAATGCCTGCTAAAATAAGTTTCCAAAGTTTCTGCATGATGCTCTCCATAAATAACCGTTGGATAAATACTTATAACTCGACTTTTATTCTTTCGACAGAAACAGAAAACATCCTCTATTTAAACAAAAATAAATGCACTGTTAAATAACAGTGCATTTATTTCTATATTATTTATAAAACCTGCATTTTCTGCAATGCCTGCTGCCATCCATTTTGCCAATCGGCACAAAATGCTGCGCCGCCTTGGGTGCAGTTAGGTTTACCGCCGCCACGCCCAGCAAAAATCTGATTAAGCACTTTGATATATTCGCGGCAGTCTGCCTGTAATTTTTGTCCTGCAGTTACAGCATAGGACAATCTTTCCTGCTGCACTGCAAGTATCACACAGATACAATCGGAATAATCTCCAGCCAAGGTCAATAAAGGCTTGATATTTTTACTGTCATCAGTAACTATACTTATTATCTTCGTGCCATCAGCTTTTTTCTCTGCCTGCTCTGCTGCCTGCTGCAATTCATAACGCAGCAGCTGCAATGTCTTATTTTTAACATTTTCACGCGTTTCTGCCAATTCATCTTTAAGCCTCATTACACCATCATAAACCTGTACAGGTTTTATCGACAACTCTGCTGCTGTCTGCAGCAGCACTGCATTTTTGGCATCAGCATCAAGCAAAGCCCTTCTGCCGCAGGCAAACTCTACTCTCACACCCTGCTTATGCTTATCGCTGCGAATAACTTTAACCAGTCCTACCATACCTGTATAAGGAGGATGAGTCCCACAGCAGGTACAGGAATCAGCACCCTCAACAGAAACTATACGCAGCAAGCCTTTCAACTTACTGTTAAATTTGCGCATCGGCAGTTTTGCCGCTTCGTCGCTGTCCACATAACTTATCTTTACCGGACGATTATCCCAGATAATCTCATTGGTGAAAAGTTCTGCCTGTTGCAATTCTTCAGCGGTAAGTTCTTTATCAAGATCTATGGCAACCAGCTCTTCACTCATATGGAAACCAACATTGTTAGCGCCAAATAGCTTCCAGCAGGCATAGGAAAGTAAGTGTTCTCCCAAATGCTGCTGCATTCTGTCCAGACGTACTTTCCAGTCCAGGACAGCTTCTACAGTACTGCCAATCTCCAAAGGCTGCACACATTCATGCAGGATATGCCCTTCTTTTTCACATACATGTTCTACTTTTATGCCGCCCAAAGTTCCCTTATCACTCAGCTGGCCGCCGCCCTCCGGGAAAAATACGGTTTTATCCAGCTCTACTAAATAACGGCCATCCTTTTCCTGGCAAGCAAGTACCTTGCTGGTACAGCTTTTCAGCAAAACATTATTTTCATATAATTTTTCTGTCATAAATAATCCCCCCTCAAAATAAGAATATTGTATCACTTTCATCGGCATTATGTTATAATCAGAAAAAGTTTTAACAAATTACTTGCAACAGGAGAAAATAATGTATCATACTTTACTTTTTGACCTTGACGGAACCCTTACTAATTCTGCTGAAGGCATCACTAAATGTGTCCAATACGCTTTGCAGGATGCTGGTATTGAAGAGCCAGACCTTAATAAGCTTTGTAAATTCATCGGCCCGCCCCTCAGAGCATCTTTTGAAAAATATTATGGTTTTACACCGCAGCAGGCAGAAAAAGCTACCCAAAAATATCGGGAAAGATATCATAATATCGGCATTTATGAAAATGAAGCCTATCCCGGCATCTTAGACCTTATCCATATACAGCACGACGCCAAAATCACTATGGCCATTGCCACAGGCAAACCGGAAGTCTATGCTATCCCTATAGCTCAGCGCTTTGGTTTTGCTCCCTATATGCAGACAATTGTAGGCAGCAGTCTGGACGGACATATGGATAACAAAGCTTTGGTTATTGCCGAAGCCTTGCGCCGTCTTAACTGTAATGCTTTAGAAGAAAAACCTCATGTACTGCTCATCGGCGACCGTCAGGAAGATGTTTTTGCAGCTCACGATAACGGCATAAAATGTATCGGTATCGGCTATGGCTTCGGCAGCCGCAGCGAGCTGGAAAAAGCAGGAGCAGATTACTACGCAGAAACTATTTCCGATTTACAAAATTTACTGCAGAAATTAAACAGTTAAAAAACCAAAAGCACTTCATTAAGAAGTGCTTTTTTATTATTTTTTTGCAGGCTTTTTATTATATTTCTGCATAGCTGCTTCAATATCTTCTTTGAGCCAGCATTCCACAGCATCTGCCATTTCCTGCACAGCCTGCTCAATAAGCTGCTTTTCTTCATTTTGAAATGCGTGCAGCACGTGGTTTACCACAGCCTGGCTGCTGCGTTCAGGATGTCCTATACCAATCTTAAAGCGCGGAAACTCACCTGTACCCAGATGCTGCTGCACAGATTTGATGCCATTATGTCCTCCGGCACTGCCTTTGCGACGAATACGCAGCTGACCGCAAGGCATATCCATATCATCCTGAATTACGGCAATATCTTCCGGCTCGATATTATAAAAATCAGCATAAGCACCTACTGCCACTCCGCTTAAATTCATATAGGTAGTCGGCTTCAAAAGCAGCACCTTTTCAGGCAATCTATATTCGGCATACATGGCGTCGCGGTCCGTCCTATCAAAAGACACACCCCAACGTTTTGCCAGTTCATCTACAACCATGAAGCCGATATTATGACGTGTATTAGCATATTCTCTGCCAATATTGCCTAATCCAACAATCAGTTTCATAAACTTTATTTTTCCTCCTTTGCAGCCATAAGCTGGCTGACAGTCACAAATTCATATCCTTCCGAGCGCAGTCTCTCAATAATAGCTGCAGTTGCTTCTACAGTCTGCTGCCTTGAAGCAGCATTTTTAGGGCTGTCGCCGTCGTGCAGCAGAATAATAGCACCGGGAAATACTTTACTGCAGACTCTGTCTACAATAACATCCGTACCAGGATTAGTCCAGTCACGCGGTATTACACTCCAGTTCACAGCAGTTAAACCAGCCTGGTGTATCTCTTCCATTACCGCCCAGTCACGGAAGCCATGAGGCGGACGCATATACTTTACAGGCTTACCGCTCAGCCATTCCAAGGTTACCTTACCGCTGTCAATATTTGCCGCAACCGCTTCTGGGTTGAGCTTAAGTAAATCCCTGTGACTTCCGGCATGCAGCGCTATTTCGTGTCCTTGTCTGCTTACAGCTCGTACTGCTTCCTGTTTTTGAAAGGCATTTTCTCCCACCATAAAAAAAGTAGCCTTTACCTGCTTTTCCTGCAGTACCTTAAGCAGTTCCAAAGTATAAGGCAGGTAAGGTCCGTCATCATAGGTCAGTGCCACCAGCTTTTTCTGCGTTGGTACACTGGCAACAACCTGCCCATAAAAATTATTCTGCGGTAAAACTGCCAGTAAAGTCAGCACTCCGGCGAATAAAACCCCGACAGCGGCGATAAATACCGCCAGCTTTTTTTGAATCAGCTTAAATTTTCCCAGCCACAGCGCCAGCATACCTAAAACACCGCAGCAGGCAATAATATAAATCAATCTCATTTTCAGCAACCATTGCTTTCTAAAGAAAAAGGCCTGCCATCAAGGCAAGCCTTTTATGTTTTATTTATGAGTATCAAATAATTGGCTTACAGACCAGTCATTGTAAATACGCAGAACAGTTTCTGCCAAAATCGGAGCTATGGACAGCACCTTGATTTTCGGATGTTTTTTGTTCGGCGGCAGCGGAATGGTATTAGTAACTACCAGCTCGGTAATATCGGACTGAGCAATGCGGGACAATGCCGGATCAGTCAGAATAGGATGGGTGCAGCATGCATAGATTTCTTTAGCACCCAGTTTTTTCAGTGCGCGTGCACCTTCAGTCAGGGAGCCAGCAGTATCTACCATGTCGTCAACCATGATGGCAGTTTTGCCTTCTACATCACCGATAAGGTTCATAACCTCAGCTACGCCAGGTTCCGGACGGCGTTTATCAATAATAGCCAGCGGACATTGCAGCATTTCAGCAAAGCCGCGTGCACGGCCTACACCGCCGAGGTCAGGAGATACAACTACCATATCATCCAATTTTTTGCTCTTAATATATTCAGCCAGAATCGGGCCGCCAGGCATATGGTCAAAAGGAATATTGAAGAAGCCCTGGATTTGTGCAGCATGCAAATCAATGGTAACTACACGGGTAATACCTGCAGTTTCCAGAAGATCAGCCATAAGTTTAGCTGTAATAGGCTCACGGCCGCGAGCTTTGCGGTCTTGACGAGCATAACCATAGTAAGGAATAACAGCAGTAATATGCTGAGCGGATGCACGTTTAAAAGCGTCTGCCATAATCAGCAGTTCCATTACATTATCATTAACAATCGGTCCGCAGGTCGGCTGTACAATAAAGATATCTTTACCGCGTACGCTTTCGTTAATCATAACCTGTACTTCACCATTGTTAAAACGGTTAATAACAGCATCGCCTACAGTAGTGCCAAGATAAGCAGCGATTTCACGCGCTAAATCCGGGTTGGCATTACCTGCAAAAATTCTAAACTTATTTTCATCTGACAACATGTCCCAATCCCTCCAAATTGTACCTTGTTGGTCAATATTTAATTCTCTGTTTAATTATACCTAAAAAGTAAACCTTTAACAAGTTTTTTGTAAACTCTTTTACATTTGCTTACTGATTACGATACTTTTCAGCCCAGCCTTCAATATTTTTCTGCTTAGCTCTGGCAATACCTAAGCTGTTTTCCGGTACTTCTTTGGTAATAGTAGAGCCTGCTCCAATATAGCAGCCAGCTTTTACTGTTACCGGCGCTACCAGATTGGTGTTGCAGCCAACAAAAGCATTGTCTTCAATAACAGTGCGATGCTTTTTCTTACCGTCATAATTTACGGTAATGCAGCCGCAGCCCATATTAACACCGCTGCCGATATCGCTGTCACCAATGTAGATAAGATGCGGCAGCTTGGTTCCAGTGCCTACATTTGAATTTTTCACTTCAACGAAGTTACCAATCTTTACCTTATTGCCGATAACAGTATCCGGACGCAGATGTACATACGGACCAGCAGTTACTTCATCACATACTTTGCAGTCATGTCCATAAACAAACTGCAGATGAGTACCGTTGCCTACTTCTACATTGGTCAGACGTACGTTAGGGCCAATTTCACAATCTTCGCCGATCTCAGTGCTTCCTTCCAGCCAGGTAAAAGGATAAATAACAGTATCACGGCCTATTTTTACACTGCCTTCAATAAAGGTGCTTGCAGGGTCCATAATGGTTACGCCTTCATCCATCAGTTTATTTAAAATACGCACGCGCATAACGCTTTCTGCCTCTGCCAGCTGACGGCGGGAATTAATGCCCATAACCATATCGCTGTCTTCGGTAACAACGCCACCAACTTTTTTGCCTGCTTCATTTAATTTAGTCAGTACATCAGTCAGATAATATTCCCCCTGAGCATTATCACAGGTAAGCGTTGCCAGTACATCAAACATCAACGGACATTCAAGGCAGTAAATACCGGTATTAATTTCTTTAATAAGCTTCTGCTGAGCATCAGCATCCTTTTCTTCCACAATGCCCTGTACATTGCCGTCAGCATCACGTACTATACGGCCATAGCCAAACGGATTATCCATAAAAGCAGTAAGTACGGTTGCTGCAGCACCGGACTGCACATGCGCCTCATAGAATTTTTTAAGTTCTTCGCCATCCAACAGCGGTGTATCGCCGCACAAAATCATTGCAGTACCAGTAAAACCAGCCAATGCTTCTTTCGTCTGCATTACAGCATGACCAGTACCCAGTTGTTCAGCCTGCAGGACGATTTTTCCCTGTTCGCCTACCATGCTTTCTACCAGCTCTGCACCATGCCCTACGATAACGATTTTTTCAGCAGCACCAGCTGCATCAGCAGCATCAAGCACATGCTGCAGCATAGCCTTGCCGCCTACTTTATGTAAAACTTTAGGTAACTTGCTGCGCATTCTTGTACCTTTTCCCGCAGCCAAAATTACAGCTCTTAATTCAGTCATTTGCCTACTCCTTTACCTGTACAGGTTCAATAAATATTTTATTCTCCAGCTCATTTACGCTGTGCAGCATAAATAAAGCCGTATAATCATCAACCATCTTGTTTTCCGGCTCTTCGGTAACAATCATAAAGGCCTTGCCAACTACTTCAGCACCTACTTCTTTAGCCAGATTAACCATGCCTCTGGCAGTGCCGCCGCCTTTCATAAAGTCGTCCACAATCAGTACTCTGCTGCCGGGCTGCAATGCTCTCTTAGGCATAGCCATGGTTTGAATCATTTTGGAGGAACCACTGACATAATTGATATTTACAGCAGAACCTTCAGTAATCTGGCTGCTGTGACGCGCCATAACCAGCGGTACATTAAACGCTCTGGCAACAAATAATGCCAAAGGTATGCCTCTGGTTTCTACTGTCATAATGCAGTCCGGCTCCAAGTGACGCATCCGCTTCATGATAATCTCACCCAAGCGCACTACCACATCGGGCATACACAATAAATCTGTAGTATACAGCAAACCGCCGGGCAAAATTCTGTCCGGTACTGAAAGCTTCACAGCCAAATCCTGCAGAAAATCATGATCATCTTTAGGAGAACGTCCCGGAATAAAGCGTACGCCACCGGCAGCTCCTGCCAAGGTCTCTACTTTTCCTAATCCGTAAAGCTCAAGTCCAGTCTTTACAGCCAGCACATCCTCACTAAGAGTAGATTTAGCTATTTCAAATTTTTTGCAAAAATAGGAAAATGAAAATAATTGGTGCGGATGATCCGTCAACTGTTTGGTCAAGGCTACAACTCGCTCCATTCTTTTTGCCCTTCCCATAATCGCCCTCTTTTCTATTTTTATTATGTAATTTATTTACTGCCTGCAGCAAGATAACCGGCAATTAACCACCAGTCAGCCGGCTTATCAATATCCATGCCAACCTCAGCATAATTGCTAACCACTACTTTACAGGGCAGTTCCAATAATTCTGCTGTTCTTTGTTCCGCTCCTAAAAGCGTAAGCCTGTGCAGTAAAAATTTCAGGATAAAACCAAATCCCAACCATTTACAAAGCTGAAAAGGCTGTTTTCTTCTGACAAAAATCTCTCGTGCCTTAGCTAATCCCTGCGGAATAATAGCAGCATCTACAATCATTATATTGCCGCCGGTAAAAACTCCATCGGCAAGCTTAGCATAAGTACGCTGTGCCTTAGGATAATCTCTTTCGCACACTTCTTTGGGAATAATCGGATAATATACCTGTCTGTCAGGATATGCTTCACATTTATCCAGAAAATCATTAACTGCCGCCGCATGCAGCATAGGAATATCATCACAGACAAAAAGCAGCTTCTCCATACTTTCCAGTGCATTTGCCGCTTTCTGCGCCGTAGTCGGCATATCTTTCTCTGCCTCGCACAGCTCTACGCCCTCCGGCAATTCTTCCAGACTGATTGCTCCTGCCGGAGCAGCCAGCATAATCCTCTTAACACGTCCGCTGCTTTTTAGCGCTTCCGTAAGATAATCAAGAATTCTTTTACCATTTAATTTCGCCAGACAGCGAATATCTGTTCCGGCTACTTCCTGCAGCCAGGGAGCATCCCCACCTGCCAGGATAACTGCATCATACATCTTCTTCATAATTATTTAGCCATCGTTAAAGATTTCATCAGAGTATGCTCTGCATTTTCAATATGTACTCTGGCAGCATTCTGTGCACGTTCCACATCTCTGGCCGCAATGCTGTCTACTAACGCTCTGTGTTCATCCATAGTTTCTACCAAACGTCCGGGATAGCTCATGGAACGACCACGAATGCCTGTCAGCTGTTCACGCAGGTTATTGATAATGGAACGCAGTCTTTCGTTACGGCTTGCCTGATATAAAATATCATGAAAAGCGGTATCTGCCTCAACGATTTTTTCCATATTATTTTCTGCAATATACTGACCGATTTCTACCAGCAGGCGGTTAAGTGCTTCCAATTCTTCATCAGTAATACGCTCAGCAGCAAGTCCTGCTGATAAAACGTCAAGACAGGTACGAATTTCATAGATTTCCGTAATATCTCTGATAGAAATATCGGCTACATAGGTGCCGCGACGAGGAATCATTACTACAAATCCCTCAAGCTCCAGCTTTCTGATAGCCTCTCTTACCGGAGTACGGCTGACACCCATTTCATCTGCCAGCTGAATCTCCATCAGTCTTTCACCGGGGCTGAAAGTACCATCTATGATTGCCTGACGGATATTTTCACAAACCAGCTCACGCAGAGGTTTATAACTATCAAGTTTAATCGGTTGTAAATGTCCTGCCATTATATCTCCACCCTTCCTTTAGTAGTAGTCACTGCAATTTCCACATCAAAATTCTGCAGAGCAGCTTTTATGCGCTCTGCTGTTTCCATATCATCAGCCAGTGCAAAAACAGTAGGGCCGCTGCCGCTCATCATTGCATAATACGCTCCTGCGCCCAACATTGCAGATTTAATAGAAGCAATTTCCGGATGAGCCGGAATAGTTACTGTTTCCAGTACATTACCCATGCAAGGTACGATAGCACGTCCTCCCTGCGAAAGTTTTTCCATCATATTCCAGATACAGGGCATCTGCACAACTCTGCCGCGTTCATAATTTTTATATACCCAGGCTGTAGAAACTTCCAAGCCACGCGGTTTAGCCAGTACGACAATAGTTTCAGGCATATCCTTCAGCGGCATAATTATCTCACCGCGTCCTTTTGCCAGCGCTGTACCGCCGCTGATGCAGAAAGGCACGTCACTGCCGATTTCTGCCGCCAAGTTTTCCAGCTGCTGCAGAGAAAGTTCCAACTTCCAAAACTTATTCAAACCACGCAGTACAGCTGCTGCATCACTGCTGCCGCCGGCAAGCCCTGCCGCAAGAAAAATTTTTTTGTTCAAAGTAATATGAACGTTCGGAATTATATGATATCTGTCTGCCAGCAGTTTTGCAGCCTTATAGGCAAGATTATCAGCACCACAGCTAAGGCCGGGAATATTACATGTGAGTTCGATTCCCTTGCCTTCTTCGATGATGATTTCATCACGCAGGCCAACGCTCTGCATAATCATACTTACTTCGTGATAACCGTCACTGCGGCGGCCCAAAATTTTCAGGCCCAGATTTATTTTTGCATAAGCAATTTCAATAATCTTTGTCATTTTCAGCACACCTTAAATATTTTTGTATACAATATTATTGTATACTGCTTTAACCTGCACGGCAAGCTAAATTTCGAACATTAACACAGAGTTTCTCTTTTTTTATTTGCTTTTCAGAAAATTTTAATTAAAAGAAAAATCCTGCCAGTTGCTTTTTTTGTTAAAAATGTTACTATACTAATATATCTCTATTTAAAACAAAGGGAGCCAACATGAACAAGTACACAAAAACTATCCTGTATCGTTATGTTATGACCGCCTTAGGCTGCTCTATCATGGGTATAGCCCTCAATACTTTCTATATGCCCAACAAACTTCTCAGCGGTGGTATTGGCGGCGTAGCCGTACTTTCCTATTATATTTCCGGCATGCCCATGGGTATGACCAGTATTATCTGCAACATTCCGTTATTTTTTATCGCCTATAAATACATGGACAGGGAATACACGCTTAACGCACTCTTTGGTATGTTGTTTTTTGCCTTTTCACTGGATTTTTTCCATTTTCTTTCTACATACCAGCCTGTCCATGATACGATGCTATCCTGTATAGCCGGCGGCGTACTTTACGGTATCGGTGCGGCTTGTATGTATCGTTCCGGCGGCAGCAGCGGCGGTACGGATATTATCGGTGCTATTATCCAGAAGAATTATTCGATAACTGTCAGCAACACCAACTTTATGTTTAATATTATGCTGCTGACTATCAGTACCTTTTTCTTTGGTATAGAACCGGTATTATATACTTTGCTCACTTTCTTCGTCATGACCAAGACCTGCAACACCTTCATTGTAGGTTTTGATTTCAAGAAAAATATTATCATTATCAGTGATAAAGCTGATGATATTGCCGAAGAAATTATTAAGGTAGTAGGCCGCGGTGTTACCTATCTGCACGGCGAAGGTGCTTTTACTCATCAGAACCGTGAAATACTCTTTGTAGTGGCCAAACTGACACAGACAGCTAAAATTCGCTCCTTGTGCCGCGAAATAGATCCTAACGCCTTTATGATTATTCATGATGTTAACGATGTTTTCGGACGTGGTTTTACGCTTAAACCATCCGGTCCGCATAATCCCAGACCAGAATACGCCAAACGCTATATTGCAGAAAAACATGCACAAAAAGGACAGGCTTAAAAGCCTGTCCTTTATTCTTTTCCTGCACTGCTGCATGGTATAATAAAAAAGATAGCAGTATATAAGGAGATTACCTATGAAACTTATTCATCTTTCCGATTTACATATAGGCAAAAAACTTAATGAGTTTTCTTTATTAGAAGACCAGAAATATATCCTTACACAGATTCTTGAGCTTATCAGACAAGAAAAACCGGACGGAATTATAATCGCCGGTGATGTCTACGACAAGGCAATTCCATCTGTTGAAGCAGTACAGCTGCTGGATAGTTTTCTTACCGAACTGGCTGAAACAAGACAGCCGGTATTTATCATCAGCGGCAACCACGATTCTGCGGAACGACTGACTTTTGGTTCAAAACTATTTTCCCGCAGCAACATTCACGTCGCCGGAATTTATGACGGTACTGTTCCCCACTTTACGCTGACTGATATTTACGGCAAAGTTAATATACATCTGCTGCCTTTTATCAAACCCTCTGCAGTAAGGCGTATTTTCGAAGAAGCAGCTGTCAGCAACTTTAACGAAGCTCTGCAAACAGTACTTGAGCATATGCAGGTAAATACTGCTGAACGCAACGTACTTGTAGCCCATCAGTTTGTTACCGGCGCGCTGCGCAGCGATTCAGAGGAAATATTTGTCGGCGGGCTTGATAATGTAGACGCTGCTTTATTTAAAGATTTTGACTACACAGCTTTAGGCCATATCCACAGCCCGCAGAACATCGGCAGTGAAAAAATCCGTTACTGCGGTACACCGCTGAAGTATTCTTTTTCCGAAGCCACCCAGGAAAAATCACTGACTGTCGTAGAGCTAAAGGAAAAAGGCGAACTTAATATCCGCTGCCTGCCTCTAAAACCTCTGCATGACCTCAAAAAACTGAAAGGAACTTACATGCAGCTGACATCACTTGATTTCTACAAAAATCTGAATCGCAGCGATTATTACCATATTACCTTAACTGACGAAAACGACGTACTGGATGCTGTAAAAAAATTACGTACTATCTATCCCAACCTAATGCAGCTGGAGTATGACAATCACCGTACCCGCAGCGCCGGTGAAATAACTGCCACAGAAAAGGCAGTGCAAAAGTCAGAGCTGGAGCTTTTCCAGGAATTTTTTGAGCTGCAGAATAATACACCTATGAATGATAACCAGCAGAAACTAGTAAAAGAGCTGCTGGATGTACTGAAATCATCTTAACCCTATCTTACAGAAAGTGATGAAACTATGAAACCAAAGCAACTCATCATCAGCGCTTTCGGCCCTTACGCTGAAAAAACAGAAATAGATTTCACCAAACTTGGTTCCAACGGACTTTATCTGATAACCGGTGATACAGGTGCCGGCAAAACAACTATTTTTGACGCCATTACTTTTGCACTGTACGGCGAAGCCAGCGGCAGCAATCGCGAGGCAGGTATGCTGCGCAGTCAATATGCTGCCCCCACTACGCCTACTTTTGTCGAGTTTACTTTTGAATATCGCGGACAGGAATATAAAATAACCCGCAAACCAGAATATCAGCGTCCCAAAGAACGCGGAACCGGTATGACCACGCAAAAAGCAGACGCAGAGCTGCTTTACCCTGATGACAGACAGCCAGTTACCAGATATAAAGATGTCACCAAAGCAGTTATCGACCTGCTGGGACTTAATTATAAACAATTTACACAGATTGCTTTAATTGCTCAGGGCGATTTTCAGAAAATACTGCTGGCTGATACTTCTGAACGCATTGAAATCTTCCGCCAAATTTTTCACACTAATATTTATCAGGAACTGCAGGCACAGCTCAAGGCAAAACTGAGTCAAAAAAATGCTGAATACGAAGAGTTAAGCCGCAGCATCTCTCAGTATATGGAAAATATCAATCTTTCTGGTGTTAATGAGCTGACCGCTGAACTTACCCAGCTGAAAGAGCAAAAATTTGCCGGACAGCTTGCTCGCGGCTTGGAATTATTGCAATCGCTTCTGCAGCAGGATTATTCTCTGCTGCTGCAAAAAAAAGAGCAGTTAAACAACTTAGCTTTACAGCTGCAGGTTAAAGACCAGCAGCTTGGCAAGGCCCGTCACTATTCTGCCCTGCAGCAACAGCTGGAAGAAAAACAACAGCAGCTTGCACAGCTTGACTCGCAAAAACAATCAGCACTGCAAGCCTACCAGCAGGCACAAACCGCCTCTGCCGTATGCCCACAGCTGGACGAAGCTATTCGCATTGCCACAGATAAAGAAGCCAAATTCCAACAAATGACAGAATATCAAGCGCAGTACCAGCAAGAAGCAGAGTTTCTGCAGAAAAAAAATCTTGCCCAAACACAGCTGCAAGAAAAAATTCAGCAGCTGCAGCAAAAACAGCTGCATACCAAAGAAAACTTAAACAATCTAAGTGAGCTTAATACGGAAAAAGAAAAGCTCACTAATCAGTTAAATGGTTTGCAGCAGCAAACAGCAGAAATCAAAAAAATTCTGCTGCAGCTTGATAACACTAAACAACAGCTGCAGCAAAAACAACGTGACCTTTATCAGAAAGAGCAGGCCGCTGTAGCTAACAAACAACAGTTACAGAACATTCAGCAAGAACTGAATGAACTGCAAAAACAGGAAATAGTTATCTTGCAGTTACAGCAGCAAACAGCTGCTATGCAGTCCCAATATAACAATCTGCATCAGCAAGAACAAGAGCTGAAAAAACTTACGGAAGCAATTACAGCAGACACAAAAGCTGCTGAAGTTTTAACTATTGCACAAAACACTGTGGAAAATAATCTGCAGGAAACCGAAATAAATAAAGCTTCCCTCGGTGAACCGGAAAAGCTCAAGCTAACGCTGGAATACAAATATTCTGCTCTGCAAAATTTATTATCTGATTTCAGTGAAGCAGCAGGCAAACTGGCCGCTGTCCAAGCCTTGCAAGGCAAACTACAAACAGAAATCAAATTCAGCATCGAGCAGCTTATCAGCCTGCAGCAAACGCAGGATAAACTCAGCACTCAGCTTACCGCAGCAGAAAATGCTCAAATTACTTTGGCTAATATTACAGCTGAAAAAACAGCTTTACAAAGCGAACTGCAGCAGCTCAGCAAAATACTGCAGCAAATTGAAGCACGCAACAAGCTGCAGCAGCAGCTATTGCAGACCCAGCATCAGTATAACAGCGCTGCAGATGAATATACCCAAAAGCGCAATAATTATACCAGTCAGGAAAAACTGTTTTTAGATGCACAGGCAGGCCTTCTTGCTGCATCACTGCAGGAAGGTGAGCAATGTCCTGTTTGCGGTTCTACACATCATCCGCAGCTGGCACAGCTGCCGCAGCAGGTGCCGGAAAAAACAATACTTGATGCTTTAAAAACAGAGGTGGATGTCTGCCATAGTCAGATGATAAATCTCAGCAGCCAGGCCAACCTGCAGCAGGAACAGCTGCAGGAAGAAACAGAATTGCTGCTGGAAGGTGAAAATTTACTTTTTGCTGATGAAATAATTCTGCAAAAGCAGCAGCAAACTGCCTTACGCATAGCAGAACTGCAAAAACGCAGCACTGAAATGCAGTACGAAGAAATAGCTGCTCAAAAGCTGCAGGATACATTACCAGAAGTAAAAGAGCATCTGGAAGCAGTTCAGACAGCACTGCAAAAGCTGCAGGAACAACAGCAAACAATAAAAGAAAAACTGGCGCTTAACCAGGCTGAAAACCAGCAGCAGCAGCAAATTCTGCTGCGCATTATTGGCAATGAAGATTTAAATGATTTAACCGATATTGAACAGTATCGACAAACTGCTGAAGATAATCTGTTCACATCAGCGGTTATTAATGCTCTGCAAAAGCAGCTTGCGCAGCATTGTGATAACTATCAAGCGCAACTACTGCAAGCAGAAAAAAACATCCAAACTAAAACTTTATTGGAAGATAAAGTGCAAGCTCTTAAATCGCAGCAGGAAGAAAATAAAACCAAGCTGCAGAAGCTGCGTACACGAATACAGCTAAACCAGGAGCAGCAACAAAAACTAAATTCTGAACTGCAAAAAACCGCTCAACAGGCAGCTCTCAGCCTGCACTTAACTGCAGCAAATCCGGCTGATATACAAAGCAGCCTGCAGCAGCTGCTGAAAAAAAATACCCTGCAGTTAAAACAATTACAGCAGCAACAGCAAAATAGAGAAAATATACAAAAGCAAGCAGAGCTGCTCACTCAAAAAACTGCAGCTAATGAAGAGCTTCTTCACCAGCTCCAGACTTCCGCAAGCGTTCTGCACAGCAAACAACAAGATCAAATGCTGCAGCTCAGCAGCTTACTTCAACAATACGGCGCTGAAAAATCTGCTGAACAACAGACAGAGGAAGCAGCCACTCTTTATCTCACTTTCCTGCAAAAAAATATAGCTTTGCTAAAGCAGCAGCTTGCAGATAACTACAATAAAATACTGCAAAAAGAACAGCTGGAAAAACTGCTGCCCCAGTTAGAGCAAGCTCTAGCTAATCTCAATGAAAGCTCTGCCGCTGCTGCTATTGAGCTGACAAAATTGGCAACAGAGCATGAGCAGACCAATCGTCAGCTGCTTAATTTACAGCAGGAATTGGGTTCTTTGACACACGAAGAAAACAATAGGCAGCTGCTTACTCTTCAGGCAAGGAAAGAAGCTCTTCTGAAAGCCGAAAAAGCAGCAGCAGAAAAATCTCAGGAACTTACGAGCCAATATAATAATCTAAATTCCGTCATTGTTAATCAAAAAGCACAGCTTGCCGAAGCTGATAATCTGCAGCAAAATGTTCTGGAAGAAGAACGAAAACTGCTGCAGCAGGAGCAGGCTAAGCTGGAGGCAGAACAGCAGGAAATCTTTGCAGCCTACAGCGCCAATAAAAGAATTTTTGCTGCTGTAAGTGCTAAAAAGCAGCAGCTCCAGGAAACAGAAACTGAATATGGCTGGCTGAAAACACTATCTGATACAGCTAACGGCACTTTAACCGGCAAACGCAAAATAGAACTGGAAACCTATATCCAGATGACTTACTTTGACCGTATCATCCGCCGTGCTAATCTGCGTCTCATGACGATGAGCAACGGACAGTATGAACTAAAAAGAGAAGCTGACGGCAGCAGCAAACGCAGCAAAGCTGGCTTGGAACTGAACGTCATCGATCACTACAACGGCAGTGAGCGCAGTGTCAAAACTCTTTCCGGCGGCGAATCTTTTGAAGCCTCTTTATCACTGGCATTAGGTCTTTCTGACGAAGTACAGTCGGCAGCAGGAGGCATTCAGCTTGATACCATGTTTATTGATGAAGGATTTGGCTCTCTTGACGGAGAATCTCTCACCCAAGCTGTACGTGCTCTTAATACCTTATCGGAAAATAATCGTCTGGTAGGTATTATTTCCCATGTCAGTGACCTCAAGGAAATGATCAGAAAAAAAATAGTCGTTACTAAAAACAGGCTGCGTCAAGGTCCAGGCAGTACTGTTTCAATTACTACAATCTAAAACGACAAAGGGAATACGCAGCATGCGTATTCCCTTTTACTTTCTGCACTCAATAAGCTTTGAATCTCGCAGACGATTGTGCTAAACTGAACTAGAAGCATCATTACAGGAGTATATTATGAAATTTAAAGCCTATCTATATATTATTGCCGCAGCCTCCTTGTGGGGACTAATTGGCTTATTCGTTAAAATTTTATCATCACAGGGATTTTCCTCCATGCAGATTGTCGCCCTGCGCTCTTTGGCCTCTGCCGTATGCATAACAGTAGTTCTTTGCAAATTAGGCAAAGAATATTTTCGCGTGCGCTTGCAGGATCTATGGCTTTTTATCGGCACCGGTATCCTCAGCCTGACCTTTTTCAACTACTGTTATTTTAACTGCATCAACGCCAGCTCCTTGGCCGCTGCTGCTCTACTGCTCTATACTGCGCCAATCTTCGTCATGCTGATGTCACTGGTACTGTTTCACGAGCGTTTTACTATTACTAAAGGTATTGCTCTGTTGACGACCTTTATTGGCTGTGCGCTTATTACTGGTATTTTAAACACAGCTGCCGACTTTTCTTTTACAGCTTTTCTGTATGGACTGGGCAGCGGCATTGGCTACGCTCTGTACAGTATTTTCGGTAAATTTGCTGTCCGTAAATATTCTTCCGCTACCATTTCTGCCTATACCTTTTATTTCAGTACCATTTCGTCCTTGCCTTTGGCAGACTTTAGTGCCGAAACCGGTCAATGGAATATAACAACCCTAATGGCAGCATTAGGTATTGGCGGCTTATGCGCCGTTATCCCTTACCTGCTTTATAACCGCGGATTGCAGGAGGTGGAAGCAACACAGGCTTCCATTCTTGCTACCGTAGAACCGCTGGTTGCTGCCTGCGTAGGCATACTTTGCTTCAACGAACCTGTAACCTGGCAAAAACTGGCAGGTATTGCGCTTATTCTCGCTTCCGTTATTATCCTCAATCTGCATTCAAAAAATGTTAGCCGTCCAGACGCCAACACCGGCTGCTAAAAGGCCAAGAACGGTACTGCCGGCAGCGTAACAAACAGCCATCAAAATATTACCTTCGGTCAATAAGGTCAGCGTTTCATAACCAAAGGACGAAAAAGTGGTGAAGCCGCCTAAAAAGCCCACGCATAAAAACAGGCGCCAGATTGGCGGCAGCAGTCCTTTATCTACAATAAGCGTCATAAGCAGACCCATGCAGAAGCATCCTGCAAGATTGATAATAAAGGTACCGTACGGCAGTCCGTCTCCCAAATATTTAACAGCCAAATTTCCTGCTGTATAGCGGCATACGGCACCGATAGCGCCGCCTAAAGCAATACTGATAATTCCATCCATAGTTATACCCTCCTCAAAAAATAAAAAAGCTGACACTCCTGCTAAGAGCAGAAGTCATCAGCTTAAAGCGGTTCGGATTTAAATATCCCGGGAGAACTTCATTCCCTGTTTTATTAAGATACCATAAGTACGGCAATCAGTCAATCAACATATAAGGAGATACATTATGATTCTGATAAGTTCCTGTCTCTTAGGCAATCCTGCTCGTTTTGACGGGCAATCCAAGCCCTGTCAGTTATTAGTCAAATATAAAGACTGCGGCCATTTTCTTCCCATCTGTCCGGAATGTGCCGGGCAGCTGCCCATACCGCGTCCGCCTGCTGAAATACAAAACGGTACCGGCAGAGATGTATGGCAAAACAAGTGCCGTGTTCTGGACCGCAATGGTCTTGACGTTACGGATAACTTTTGTAAGGGCGCGATAGTATGTGCCAAACTGGCAAAAAAACATAAAATAACAGCGGTCATTCTTAAAGAACGCAGCCCATCCTGCGGTGTACATGCAGTGTATGACGGCAGCTTCAGTAAAACAACCTTGCCCGGTCAGGGAGTAGCTGCCGCATATTTAGCCGAGCTTGGCTATAAACTATACAGCGAAGAAGATTTAACAGAAGAATTATTGCTTAAACTATTAGCAGAAGATACAGAAAGCTAAAAACCACGCTTCATTTTGAAGCGTGGTTTTTCTTTGTCAAATCTTTAATATTATGCCTATTGTTCATCCTTGCTGCTTTCAACAGCTTCTTCTTTATGCAGCAGTGCCATAAATTCTTCACCTGTAATAGTTTCTTTTTCCAGCAGGAACTGCGCCAATACGTCCAGCTTTGTACGGTTTTCCAGCAGAATCTGACGCGCCTTTTCGTGAGCTTCCTTGATGATAGCCAGTACCTTGGCATCTATTTTACCTGCTGTTGCATCGCTGCACTGCAGTGACGCATCGCCGCCCAAGTACACATTGCTCATAATCTCGGTTGCCATCATATCAAATTCTTCCGTCATACCCAGACGTGTAACCATACTGCGGGCAATTTTAGTAGCCTGTTCTATGTCATTAGCCGCACCAGAAGTGATAGAGCCAAAGACAATTTCCTCGGCGCTGCGGCCGCCGGTAATCGTAACAATCTTATTAAACAGCTCTTCTTTCTTCATCAGTACAGAATCATTTTCACTGATTTGCATAGTATAGCCCAAAGCACCGTTAGTACGGGGAATAATTGTTATTTTATGCACCGGAGCAGAATTTTTCTGCATAGCTGCAACCAATGCATGTCCAATTTCATGGTAAGCAATAACACGTTTTTCCTCGGGCGAAATAACAGCTCCCTTACGCTGATAGCCGGCAATGACAACTTCAATAGATTCTTCCAAATCCCCCTGCTCCACATACTGTCTGTTCATTTTTACAGCACGCAAAGCAGCTTCGTTGACAATATTGGCCAGCTCTGCACCGGAAGCACCGGAAGTAGCTCTTGCCAGCGCATTAAAATCGATATTATCGGCAATTTTTACATTTTTAGCATGTACGCGCAAAATTGCTTCGCGTCCTTTTAAATCCGGAAGTTCTACCGGAACACGTCTGTCAAAACGACCCGGTCGCAGCAGCGCTTTATCCAATGTTTCCGGTCTGTTAGTTGCAGCCAGGATTACTACGCCCTTGCTGCCGTCAAAGCCGTCCATTTCAGAAAGCAGCTGATTCAATGTCTGCTCACGTTCATCATTGCCGCCAAATTTACCGGTATCACGTTTTTTGCCAATAGCATCAATCTCGTCGATAAATACGATACAGGGAGCCTTTTCCTGCGCCTGCTTAAACAGATCACGCACTCTTGCCGCACCCATACCGACAAACATTTCAATAAATTCGCTGCCGCTGATAGAAAAGAACGGCACTTTTGCCTCACCGGCCACTGCTTTAGCCAGCAAAGTCTTACCGGTACCCGGAGGGCCTACCAGCAGCGCGCCTTTCGGCATATTAGCGCCGATAGCCTTGTACTTATCAGGATTATGCAGAAAATCTACCAGTTCCATTAAAGCTTCTTTTGCTTCGTCCTGTCCGGCAACGTCGTCAAAACTTTTTCCTGTCTGGGCCTCTACATAAATCTTGGCATTGCTTTTGCCAAAGGTCATGGCATTGCCGCCCATCCTGTTGCCCATGTAGCGCATGAATAATTGCCCCAGCGCAAAGAAAATCAGGATTGGCATAATCCAGTTCAGAAAGAAATTAACAATAGGAGAATTTTCTTTCGGAATAACCTGTGAAAACTCTACTTTGCTCTTAATCAGACGGTCTACCAGCTGCGGATCTTCCACACGGCCAGTTACATAAATCTTGCTTTCACCGTCATCTTTGCAGATTGACGCAATCTTATTATCCGTAATTTCTACCTTGGACACCCTGCCTTCATCAACCATCTGCAGGAAATTGCCATAGGAAATCTCGTTTACTTTCGGACTGAAAAAGGTCGGTAAAATCACTGTATTCAGTAAAAGTATAAACAGCAGCGTCATCGCATAATAATAGATCATTGGTCTTTGCGGTTTCTTACTGTCTCCCAAAATATTCATCTCCTTGGTAAATATGTTATCTATATCAATTAATTCAGTATAATATTAAACCGAACTTTAAAAACATGCAAGTGAAAAACCTGTAAACTCTTTTCTGTGTATACAGTGTACAGACATAAATAAGAATTATGTATACATTCCTTTCTATTATTGCAAAGGCATAAACTTTTATATACAATGATTTTGTAACCCTGAAGGAGGTATAATCATGCAAAAAATAAAAACTGTCTTAGTTGCTAACCGCGGCGAAATTGCTATCCGTGTTTTCCGTGCCTGCAATGAATTAGGTATACGTACCGTTGCTATATATTCCAAAGAAGATACCATGTCCCTGCACCGCAATAAAGCAGACGAAGCTTATCTGGTAGGCGAAGGCAAAAGTCCTACCGAAGCTTATCTTGATATCGAAGGCATTTTAAAAATTGCCAAGGAACATGATGTAGACGCTATCCATCCCGGCTACGGCTTCCTTTCCGAAAACAGCAATCTTGCCCGCCGTTGTGAAGAAGAAGGCTTTGTTTTCATCGGCCCGCGCCTGGAACACCTTATCATGTTCGGCGACAAACTGAATGCACGCCGTCAGGCTAAACTTGCCGAAATCCCCATGATTCCCGGCAGCAACGGCAATGTCGAATCTGTCGAAGAAGTATTAAGTTTCGGCGAACAATATGGCTATCCTATCATTATTAAAGCTGTTAACGGCGGTGGCGGACGCGGTATGCGCGTAGTACGCAGTGCTGAAGAAGTTCCCTCTGCCTACGACATGGCCCGCAGCGAAGCAAAAAAAGCTTTCGGCAGCGATGAAATTTATCTGGAAAAATATCTGGAAGACCCCAAACATATTGAAGTACAGATTATCGGCGACCAATACGGCAATCTGGTACATCTTTTCGAACGCGACTGCTCCGTGCAGCGTCGTCATCAAAAACTGGTAGAAATTGCTCCTGCTTTCTCTCTGCCTGTTGAACAGCGTCAGGCTATCTGCAACGCAGCAGTAAAACTGATGAAGAATGTCAACTATATCAGCGCCGGAACTGTAGAGTTTTTGGCAACCGGCGACGGTAAATTCTATTTCATCGAAGTTAACCCACGCATCCAGGTAGAACATACCGTTACCGAAGAAATAACCGGTATTGATATTGTCCAATCACAAATCAAGATTGCTGAAGGCTATGCTCTCCATGATCCTGAAATTGCTATTCCGCACCAAGAAGATATTCATTATCATGGCCACGCTATCCAATGCCGTATTACTACAGAAGATCCCGCTAATAACTTTATGCCCGACACCGGCAAACTAATTGCTTACCGCAGCGGCGGCGGCTTCGGTATCCGTCTGGACGGCGGCAATGCTTTCACCGGCTCCGTCATCACTCCTTATTATGATTCCCTGCTGGTTAAAGCAACTACCTGGGGTCTTACCCATCAGATTGCTATTACCAAAATGCTGCGCTGCCTGAAAGAATTCCGCATCCGCGGCGTTAAAACCAATATCCAATTTTTGGAAAATGTACTGCAAAACGAGCATTTTGCCAACGGCGATTATTCTACAAATTTTGTAGATGAAAATACAGAATTATTTATCTTCCCCAAAACCTTAGACCGCGGCACTAAGCTTTTAAGCTATATTGCCGATATCACTGTCAACGGTTACTCCAATGTAGGCGTACAGCCTAAACCGGATTTTGCTCCGCTGAATATGCCTAAGCCTTTTACGGGTAGTCCGGCATTAGGCGCTAAACATATTTTGGACGCACGCGGCGCAGAAGGTCTTGCCGACTGGGTAATGGACCAGAAGGAAGTTCTCATTACCGATACAACCTTCCGCGATGCACATCAATCCTTATTTGCTACCCGCCTGCGCACTAACGATATGCTGAAAGTTATGCGTGATACAGCTGGCAAGCTGCCCAACCTGTTCTCCTTTGAATGCTGGGGCGGCGCTACCTTCGACGTTGCTTACCGCTTCCTGGATGAAAGTCCCTGGCAGCGTCTGGCACAGTTCAGAGAAGCAGCTCCCAATATCATGCTGCAAATGCTGCTGCGCGGTGCTAACGCTGTAGGTTATACCAGCTACCCGGATAACGTAGTCAAAGAATTCATCAAGCTGGCTGCGAAAAACGGTATTGATATCTTCCGTATCTTTGACAGCCTCAACGGTCTGGACAACATGCGTCTTTCTATCGATACTGTACGCGAAACCGGCAAGGTAGCCGAAGCAGCGCTCTGCTACACCGGCGATATTCTTGACCCCAGCCGTGATAAATATGACCTTAAATACTATGTAAATATGGCACAGGAACTGGAAAAAGCCGGTGCCAACATTATCGCTATCAAAGATATGGCCGGTCTTTTAAAACCGGAAGCGGCCTTCCGTCTGGTAAGCAGTTTAAAATCCTATGTTGGCGTACCTATCCACCTGCATACTCATGAAGGCAGCGGCAATGCAATCTATACTTATGCCCGCGCAATCGATGCAGGCGTAGATATCGTCGATACTGCCATGAGCGCTATGAGCAGCGGCACTTCTCAGCCCAGCGGCAGCAGTCTCTACTATGCACTCAGCGGTCATCCGCGTCAGCCGCATCTGGATGTAGATGCTATGAACGAACTGTCCCGTTATTGGGAAACTGTCCGTCCTTACTACAAAGCAGCAGACAAAACTGAAAACTTCCCCAATCCGGAGGTTTATGTACATGAAATGCCCGGCGGACAGTATACCAACCTGAAACAGCAGGCGCAGGCGCTTGGCCTTATTCATCGCTGGGAAGAAGTAAAGGATATGTACCATCGCGTTTCCATGATGTTCGGCGATTTAATCAAAGTAACTCCTTCTTCCAAGATTGTCGGCGATATGGCACTCTTTATGGTACAAAATGATTTGACCGAAGAAGACGTATATGCTAAAGGCGATGTGCTGGACTTCCCGGCTTCTGTTGTAGAATTCTTTGAAGGACGTATCGGTGTACCTTATCAGGGCTTCCCCGAAAAACTGCAAAAGATCATTCTCAAAGGCCGTCCCACTATTACTGTACGCCCCGGTGCAGTTCTGCCTCCGGTAGATTTTGCTGAAGTACGCACCAAACTGGCAGAAATCGGCGCTCCTACTACTGATGAAGCTGTAAGCTCCTACTGCCTCTACCCGAAAGTTTTCACTGACTGGGTAGAACGCTACAATAAATTCGGTGATGTTTCCGTGCTTGATACGCCTACCTTCTTCTTTGGCATGAAGCCCGGCGAAGAAATTCGTGTAGAAATAGAACAAGGTAAAGTGCTCATCATCAAACTTGACCACATTTCCGAAGCTAATGCCAATGGTATGCGTACCGTTTCCTTTGAATTTAACGGTCTGCCCCGCGAAATCGAAATCAAAGACCGTAATGCTAAAACAACCAATGTCAGCCGCAAGAAAGCCGATAAAACTGTCAGCGGACAAATCGGTGCATCTCTGTCCGGTTCCGTAGTTAAGGTACTGGTAGAACAAGGTCAGCAGGTAACAAAAGGAACACCGCTGATTGTAACCGAAGCTATGAAGATGGAAACTACTCTTTCCGCTCCTATCGACGGTACTGTCAGTGTTATACATGTTGCTGCAGGTGAGCGTGTCGACAGCGGCGACTGCTTAATGGAAATAACTCCCCTTGCTTAAACAGCTAATAGAAAAGCCCTTTTAAAAAGGGCTTTTTTTATTTATGCGTAAAAATTCACAATTATGATAAGCTCTGTTCAGGCAAAAAGCAGCAGATATGCTATAATATTCTGTATTATAAATCAGTATAAGGAAATGTATCTATGAAAAAAATCAGTATTTTTGAATATATAAAAACACATATGGGAAATGACGGTTTTTTCGCTTCACCGGTACTTCCTGATGAACCTGAACCGGAAATCTCCTATCTGCTTGGTGATGAGGAAGGCCATTATTTCACTACCGGCATCCCCAAAGATAGAGACAGCGCCGATCAGCTTTTGGCAGAACTGCGCCAATACGCGGCTTTTCCCACAGAGGAAAATCGTCAGCAGATTGAAAACACGCTTTCTAATCTCATCATGATTGAAATTCTTTACAGCTTTTCTCAAAAATTTACTAACGAAGACTATAATAATAATATCCTTATCCTGGCGCAGGAACTGTTCTATAATTCTAGCTGCCGTCAGGCACTCAAACTTGCCTACCTGCTCTTTTCCTGCTACGGCTTAACAAATATCAAAAAAAATAATACCGAACTGTGGCAAGATTTGCTGCTGGCAGCACGCTGTGAAGAATTCACCTATTTCTTCATCCTTGCCGCCAAGTCCGACCTGCCGGAACTGCAAGAAGAACTGTGGGAGATTATCTATCACACTAAAAACTGGGGACGTGTCTTTGCTCTGGAAGAGGCAATTGTCACTACCCATGAACACAAACTTTGGTGCATAGAAAACGCTTTAGATACTCAGGCTGACTATCCTCCTTTATCAGTAAAGATTATCTTGGAATGTGAACTTACCAAAGAACTGACCGCCGCTGCCGTCAGCTATCCTATTTATAACGGCGCAGCTTCTGCTATCCTTAATTTTTTGGAACTGCTCACGTCCTATGACCTGCAAAAGCTGGAAAAGTTCTTCCCCGTCAGCAAGGTAGATTCACCGCCGCTGCTGCATGAATTTCTCAGACACGCCCGCTGTCATGCAGTTTCTCCCGAAACACTGCTGCCCATCATCTTTATCAGTGAGCAGCTGCAGCAGCTGATTGACAACGGCAGCTGGTTACACCTTTCAGCCAATCAATGTCACGCTTTCGTTGCCGCCTGTGACAGTATCATCTATCAGAAAGACTGGAGCGCAGAAGTGCAGGCACAATTATTTGACGAAAACGGCAAAATAAATCATCTGCTCTGCGACTTCGCCAAGTATCTGGACCTGGATATCTGGCAGCCAGTGTTTGAATATTTTACTGACCATTACGAAGATAATGACCTTTTGCCCTACCTGCTGGGAGGAAGTGAAGAACAGACCGCAGAAGTCCTTGCTGTTATTGAGCAGCATCTTGACTACTATATGTTCTATCCGCTGACGCTGCTTACCCCCTTGGCTTATCTGCAGGAAAACCCTGGCAAGGGCGAAAGCATCCTGCTGCGTCTGCTGCAATCGCAAAACGAAATGCTGATTGGTATGGCTTACCACGTACTGCGTGATTGGCCTTACCATTACCTTACTCTGCCGCTGAAAAGAGCTATTGTTGAAGCTCAGTCACATATTCAATCTTCTCTTCATAGAGAGATGCTGGACAGCCTGCTGCAGGATGACAGTAACGACAACAATAATAATCTTATGTAAAACAAAAACCGCTCATAAGAGCGGTTTTATTTTTCTTCTGCCATATTATATTTTTTATGCAGATAGCGCGCCAGATAAACAACCGGCGTATCTGCAATACTTGTAACAATAAAGATAATATAACTGAATAAAATAATATCAATCAATACAGCCTGCTCATATACACCGTAAAAAGCACCCAAAGTAAAAAGCACCGTATTCAGAAACTGAGAGATAAGTGTGGAACCATTATTACGCAGCCAGAGAAAGCGTTCTGCATCTCCATACTTCTTTCTGGTAAATTCCCACCACCAATGATACAGCCATACATCAAACTTCTGTACCACGCCGTAAACAACAAGGCCTGTCAGCATTATACGCGGCGTATTAGTAAAAACTGCTGTGATATGCGGGAATACCGTATCGGCACTATCCGGCTGGTAATGCAGCCAAAACTGCGACAGCACGATAAAACTTATTGAAGCGGCAATACCCATATTAACTGCTCGGTCGGCCTGTTTTCTGCCATACAGCTCGCTTAGAATATCCGTTACCAAAAAGGTAGAAGCAAATAAAATATTACCCAAGGTCTGCTGCATACCAAAAGCCTTAATCAAAATCATAACCTCGATATTGGCGGCAATAGTTGCCAGCACCGTCCAGCAGTACAGCCCCTTATCCTTAAAAAACACCTGCCACAACAATACACCGCCGTATACAACTGCTAAATTTAACAGCAGCAAATATTCATTCTGCATCATACACCTACTCCAAAGTCAGTATTATTGAGCAGAATATCTACTCGCTCATTATCCTTATACAAAGGATATATCTCTTTGATAAAGATATTTCTGACACCAGCATCCGGCAAAATAGGCTTAGTATTGGCTACCATAATATTAACGCAGACTCTTTCAAAATATTGCAAACCAAGCTCAATATCCCGCAGCATACTTTCCTTTGTCTGTCCCGGCAGCCCCTGCAGCAGACATACCTGGTCAAAATACTCGGCAATTTCCTGCGGCGCAGCCATTCCCATTCCCTTATCCAGATAGCTTTCACGGAACAGACTATCAAATGTTTCCACGCCAATCTTCATCTTAACTATAATACCCTCGTCGGCAAAACGCTGACGCCATGCAGCAATAAGTTCTCTGTGCAGCCAGTGGCTTTCAAAATACAAAATCGTAATTTGACGTTGATGACAAATATCAAGCAGCAGCTTAATAGTTTCCGCATCTAAATCACAAAAACTACCGGAGTTAATAACCTCCAAGCGTCCGTATTTACCTGTTACCTGCTGCAGTACTCTGCTGTTCAAGCAAAAATTCTCCGCTTCATTTAAAGAAAAATCAAGATGATAGTCACAAAAACGACAGCGCCGCCATTTGCAGCCGCTGCCGCGCAGCAATACTATTTCCCGGGAATTTTTTTCATCTATGCAGGCATATCTGCATTCAAAAGGAACTGTTCCCATGCTTTTACCTCCAAAGCAAAAAGGGCGCACTACGGCACCCTTCAAATCCGTAGTTTTGTTTTAAGACAGGATGGTTACGAACTGTCTTATGCATTTATCAATAAATATATTATACATACTTGCAGCAAACCGTCAACTATGGTTATTAACTATCTCTGCCTTAAATACATTGATAGTATCGGGGTCAGGACAGCAAAAGCGTGCTGTTCCTGCTGCTTCGCCGGGAATGCTGCCGCCATAGCGCAGAATATCTATATAAGGAAAACCGGCATGCAAAGCCATGGGACAAATTTCACCGCGCTGCGTATCAAAATCAAAAGTATCGCCAACTTTATGACCGCGATGACAGCCACGGCAGCCCTTCTGCTCAATAATAGTAAGCTTAATTTTCGGCCGCATTATTCTTCCTCCCTATATTCCAAACATAGACTGCGCCATTTTAATACCTGTAGCAGTCTTAAAAATTTTACCTGTACATATTTTGATATTTTCTCGCGGCAGTTGGTCTTCATAAAAGTTTACCAGAAAATCTGCTTCAACTAAAATCTGATAATCCAGCCCATTAATATTATTATAGGTGTGATGGTGTCCCACTAAATAACAGATACGTTCTCTGTCTTCTTTGGCAAAACCGACGTCAAGCAATAATTTCTCCGCTGCCTGCGGACCTTCCTGCTCCTGAATCTTGCCGTCATTGCGTCCATATTTAGCTTCTCCCAGCTTAATGCCGCAGTCATGCACCAGTGCCGCTGCTTCCAGCAAAGTCTGCGTATGTTCATCCAGCCCTTCTGCTCGGCCAATCAGTGATGCCAGACTGTGTACCTTGATAAAATGCTGGCAGCGCTTAGCATCACCGGCAAAATACTGCAGCATAACAAAATATAAAGTATCTATTTGTTTCATGCTATCCCCTCATTCTCGCATAAATTTGCGTATATTATAGCACTTTAAATATTCATCTTACAAATATAACTATCCAAACAAAAACGCCGCAGATTAACTGCGGCGCTGTTCCTTTATCTGGAGCTACTGACGGGACTCGAACCTGCGACCTGCTGATTACGAATCAGCTGCTCTACCAACTGAGCTACAGTAGCACATAGACCTATTATGCTTTAGCTTTTTTAGTTCTTACTTTCTTGACGCTGTTAATGCCGGACTTTTTAATCACCTTAGCCAGCTCTGCAATAATATGCAGTTCATCTACAGTGCAGTCCTGCAAAAGCTCAGAAAGCTCATTGTGGAAAATCTTTTCGCTGCGATGAATATTATCACACAGCAGTTCATCCACAGATACATCTAAAACATTAGCTAAATGGATAATGGTCGGCAGACCTAATTTGGTATTGCCGGTTTCGATGTTGCTGATATGCGGCGTAGACAATCCGGTAATCCTGGCAATGCTGCCCTGGGTTACACCTTTACGCGTACGTGCCGCCTTTATCCTCACACCTATAGCCTTATAATCAATATCCATCTTCACTAAACCCTCTCCTTCAATCACCTTATATACTGCACATAAACCCAGTGCAATACACGTCAGTATTAGATATTATATCCGAAAAACTTATTTAAGGCAAGGGCTTAACTTGGGTAATTTATACATTGCAGATAATTTATTTTCTCAGCAGCGGTACGGTTAAACTGCCTTGCGGCATAAGGATAATCTTGTAATCGCTGCCTACATATTTTTCTGCCAGCTTAATAGCTTCGTCAACATTATCCACTGCTTCAAAGAGCAGATCACTGGCAATCTTTTTATTTAAGGCAGAAACAAGAATAAACTTTGCCTTCTTCATCAGCCTGGTAATGGCAAAAGCCTTATGCGCACCGATAACGAAGTTCTTTTCCAGCTGCGCTTTAATAGCATCCGGCGACGGATGTTCCTGCAGAGCTTTCTCCAAAGCTGCACTGCCGCTGCCTTCCTCACATTCGCCGATGATAATAACTACGCCGCCATCTTTTACTGCACACCAGGCATTGTCCATAGTTTTCTGCAGCTGATAAACATTGATGTCTTTAGGATAACCGCCGCAGCTGGCGATAACGATATCAGCCGGAGCATCAATTTCTACACCATATACCTTATCAACAAACTTGCAGGCTTCCAGATGCGCTTTTTCCCAATCACCGGCGAAAATCTTCAAAAACTGTTTTTTAGCGTCAAGTATAGCGTTAAACAGGAACATTCTGTGCTCTTTGGCAAAAAGGCGCACACCTTCCATTTGGTCTTCATAAACAGGATTTCCGTGCAATTTACCCAGCTGTGCATCGGGGCTCATCATCAAGCTGTGGTTGCGTCTGATGGTTTCCATCGCAGCCACACCCGGCAAAACAGCTTTGCGTCCGCCGCCAAAACCACTGAAGAAGTGATGCACGATAGTTCCAGTCATAATAACAAGGTCTACATCACAAATCAGCTTATTAAGCCATACGGGCGTGCCAAAAGAAGTTTCTCCAAAATATTCAAAATTCTCCTGCTTATTGCAGTCGCTGTTATACATGGGCAGTCTTTTAGCAACGTCTTCTCCTACGGCTTCAATCATTTCCTCCTGCGTCATCTTGCGGTGCGTGCCAAGAGCAAAAACAATACGCATATCTTCATCTTTGATGCCCATTTTATTAAGCTCTTCCACCAAGATGGGCATAAAGTCATGACTGTTGGCAACACGGGTAGGGTCGTTACAAATAAAAGCAACCTTCTGCCCCGGCTGCAGCAATTCATTGAGCGGCTTACTGTCAATCGGATGATAGATAGCATCCAAAACAGCCTGTTTTAAATCAGTCAGCGGCGCCATTTCTGCTACCTTGATTTCTGCCATAACTTTTTCCTGCTCCAAGGAAAAATCCTTGTAGCCATGTCCGTATTTATAGGAATAATCTGCTCGTGTCATTTTAACACCCCCATAAACTTCTTGCTAATTTTATTTTAGCACAAAGCCTCCTGTTTGGGGAGTTGCTATTTTTTCGGCAGCGAAAGCATCAGTACCGTAAAGATAATGCAGCCCATGCCAATTAAGTCTTCCATAGTCAATACTGTTCCCAAAAGCACAACTACAGCAATAATAGATGCCAGCGGTTCTGCACAGGAAATAAGGCTGGCTTTAGTCGGCCCTACTATTTTCAGTCCTGCCAGATACAAGCTGTAGCTGGCAATGGTCGCACCAAAAAGCAGATATAAAAACGCCAGTACAGCATGATTATCCCAACCTGTCGGCAGTGCAACAGGATTGCGGAAAAATACCAGGCCCAAGCCTGACAAAAGCTGACCCCAGCCGATAACTACCGTAGACGGATATTTTTTTAAAAGCTCTGCCGGCATCACCGTATAGTAAGCATAAGCTATTGCTGAGTAAATACCCACTGCCAAAGCTGCCGGCGACAGAACTACCTTATCAAGATTTCCATGGGTAGAAATCAGAAATACGCCTGCTACAGCAAAAAAGATACCAAGAAATTCTCGGCCTTCCGGCAGAGATTTTTTCTTTATAGACATCCACAGCATAACAAATACGGGAGCCATATACTGCAGCACCGTAGCTGTCGCCGCATTGCACAGAGAAATAGTATGATAAAATCCCAGCTGTGCCCCCAGTACACCGATAAAAGAAAAAGCGACTATTGCTTTTAAGTCTTCACGCAAAATGCGAAATACATCCTGCTTCTGCATCAGCTTGGCAAACAGCAAGAATAAAAATCCGGCAATAATCTGGCGCACCATTACCAGCCAGACAGCATCCGCATGGTAGTTCTGAAAAAGATACTGACCTGCCACACCGCCCATACCCCAGGCAGTTGCAGCAGCTACAATCAATAATACTCCGCGCAAAAATCTTTGCTTCATTATTTTTGCTTCTCCTGTCATAAATTTTTTCGTAAAGCATAAAATATCTAAAGACAAATAAACGGCTGCCTGAAAAGACAGCCGTATTTTTGCTTCCTACATGGAAGTTACAAAATAGCCAATAGCAAAAGTGAGTACCGTCAGCGTAATCATCATCGGATCAGCAATGGAAGTGCGGTAGTTTTCCGGATTATATTTCTTATTTACACGGAAAGGCCGCGCATCTAAGAACTCCATAGGATTGGAGGTAAGCTCCATAAATTTCTCGTAAAGAATATTCCAGGCTGAACCAAGCGCACTGCAAAGCGCGCAGAAAATGAAACTGCACTCACGAATAACACCGCTGAAAGGTTTGCGATAAAACCAGTCGGTATCCAAAGAAAGCGCTGTATGCGGCTCCATCTTAGGCAGATACATCATAAACGGAATCATCGTCATGCCCAGCATCTGCACGTACTGCAGAATATGTTCTGCTGTAAACGGATGATAAGCCGGCGCATCAAAGGGCAGATAACGGTATAAAAAGTCGGGATAAACGCCATACATAAAGCAGAAGAAAGCACCCAGACCCATACCAACATACATATTCTTCGGCAGTTCCTGCTTGATTTCCACTTCTTTATCAGTTTTTCGCAGGAAGATAAAATAACCCATCTTGAGTGTTATGGACAAGAAAGTACCGACACTGGCAAGCTCCAGCAGATTAAAGATTGCATCGTGCCCAGCCAGCTGCGCTGCGCTTACAGTGATGGTCTTACTGATAAAACCGTTGAAAAACGGTATACCGGAAATGGAGAACGCTGCAATAAAGAAGCATACAGTTACGAACGGCATTTTTTTGGCAAGTCCGCCAATTTGATTAATTTTTCTGATACCAGTTGCATAAATAATAGCACCTGCACACATAAAGAGCAGTGATTTATACAGAATATGAGAAAAAGCATGTGCTGTTGCACCATTAAGTGCCATAGCCGTACCAATACCAGCACCAGCTACCATAAAGCCTACCTGGCTGATGATATGGTAACCAAGCAGGCGGCGCATATCATTTTCCATTACTGCATAGCAAGCTCCGTACAGCGCCATGAAAGCACCAATACCCATGAGGAAATATTCACCGGCAAAAATACGAATCAGACAATATACAGCAACCTTAGTGGTAAATGAGCTTAAAAATACACTGCCGGTAATCGTACCTTCCGGATAAGCATCTACCAACCAAGCATTAAGAGGCGGAATTGCAGCATTAACTGCTACACCAATAAGGATGAGCCAAAACGCATAATCATGTGCACCACTGGCCAGATTACTGATGAGCGCTTCACCGTCACTTAATTTTAAGAAGATACCGGCCAGCAGCATATTGCCGCCAAACATATGCACTAAAAGATATCTGAAACCTGCTCTGCGGGACGCAGGAGTCTTACGGCACCAGATTAAAAACAGGGAAGTAATTGCCAGCATTTCCCAGAAGAAAATCATGGTCAGCCAATCTTTTGCTAAAGTTACACCTATGGCACAACCAGCATACGACATAGAGCAAAGAGCTTCCATCCTGTTTTCATTATGAGCAGAATAAATACCGCCGATAGCAGCCATTAAAGCAAAGATAAAGGTAAAAATCCAGCTAAGCTTATCGACAAAAATTACGCCAAGCTTATAGTCATTAACAAAGCTCAAACTGATATCTGTACCAACAGGCAGCTGCCAAACAGCATACAGAGCAAACAGCGGACCGCAGGCTAAAAATACTTTTCGCAGCGCTTTAGGAACAAGCATTGCCAAAAAGCCTACACATATTAGAATCAGACCTGGGTGAAGAATTCCGTCAATCATTATCGTCACCTCTGTCATCATAATAATTTTCATCACGCTGCAAAAGCGGCGCCATCAAGAGCTTAGCAACAATTATCAGCACCCAGCAGCCAACAAAGCCAAAGAAAATATTGTACCCAAACGGCAAAGGCCACCAAGACGGACTGTGCAGATGTATGCCAAATAATTCTGCAGCTGCAGAAATCAGAAGAATAACGGCAACTAAAATATAAACCGATTTTTCAGTCATTACAGCCATCCTCCCGTCCATCCGGCACAAATAGCCTCAGAAGCCATTGTTGCCAATTCATAGAAATGCGGATAAATATCAGGCATAATACCAAGAATAACAGCCATTGCAGTAGTAATACAGATAGGTATCAGCATCCTGTAGCTTACTGCACCATATTCACGGATAGCTTCGTGGGGATCCTTTTTCAGATAAGCCATCTGGCATACCGGCAGCAAATAAGCAGCTGCTAAAAGAGCACTGGCAACCCATACCAGTACATACAACGGCTTGCCTGCCTGCAAAGCACCCAAAGCTAAATTCCATTTACTGATAAAACCTACCAAAAACGGCATACCGGCAATACCCAGCGAAGCAATGGTAAAGCAGGCCATAGTGACAGGCAGCTTTTTGCCTATGCCATACAATTCACTGATATTATTGCGGTGGGTACGGGCAATTATCAAACCGGCACACATAAAGAGGGTAATCTTCATTACCGCATGAGCAACAAGATGCAGATACGCACCTTTAATGCTCAAAGGAGAAAGCAGTGCCGCACCTAAGACAATATAGGAAAGCTGTCCGATAGTGGAAAAAGCAAGGCGTCGTTTTAAATGATCCTGACGCAAGGCAATAAGTGAAGAAATCAAGATACTGGAAGCAGCCGCCCAGGCGAGTGCATCAACAGTACCTATCTCTGCCAGCAGTTTCGGACCGAAGACAAAGCCGATGACGCGCAGCACGCAGAAAACACCGGTTTTAACAACAGCTACAGCATGGAGCAATGCACTGACAGGAGTCGGTGCAATCATTGCTGCAGGCAGCCAGCCATGCAGAGGCATTACCGCAGCTTTTACGGAACCAGCCAAAATCATCAGTACGAAGATAGCCTGCAATACCCAGCGCGGAGCCATCTCGGTTGTCAGGAAACCACCGGGGGTAAAGTCCATAGTACCGGAAATACAGTAAACTGCTACGATACCTGCCAGGAACAGCTGACCAGAAATCAATGTGTAAATTAAATATTTACGGCTGGCCATAAGCGCTTCTTCATTACGCTTATGTAATACCAGAGGATAACTTGCCAAGGTCAGTAATTCGTAGAACATGAAAAAAGTCAGCAGGTTTGCTGCCATGGCGATACCCATGACAGAGCTCATGCAGATAGCAAAAGCAGCAAAATAACCAGTCTGTTCTTTTTCATTGTTGCAGCGCATATAACCGATGGAATAGAAATTCATCGGTACCCATAACATGGAAGCCAGCACAGCGAAAATCATGCCAGCCGGGTCTGTGCGCAGCGTAAGTCCAACAGTATCAGTAATCTGGCACAGTGTCCATTCATAATAATTCCCATCTAATACAGCCGGCAGCATGGAAAGGATAATACCAAATTTAACAACTGAAGCAATAGCACTCCAAGTTTCACGCAGGTTTGGATATTTACGGCTGAAAGCAATTAAAACAGCTGCCAGAAAAGATACACCAACCGCCAGAAATGGTCTGCAGTCTATAATAGTCATCTCAGAAACACCTCCGGCAACCCAAGTTTAATTATATCAGTAACAATATCCACACTGTAGAAGCCAAGCGCCATAATGCCGATACCTACAACAAAAATAGGAATCGCCATTTCTACCGGCAGACCCAGTTTACCTTTATGTCTGTGTACTTCTGTAAGAGAAGCTTCACGCTGAATAAACATCTGCTCAAGAATACGGAAGAAGTAAATCGCATTCAGCAAGCTGCTGATTACCAGCACAGCAATGTAAAAATACTGTGCACCGGTATAAGCACCAAGCAGCAGATACCATTTACTGAAAAAGCCTGCTGTCGGCGGTAAACCAATCATAGAAAGTGCCGCAAAGGTAACTGTAATCGTACTGATGGTCATCTTTTTATTTAAACCGCCTAAACGATACAGATTAACCTCACCGAAGCGATATTCTATGCCACCAATAACCAGGAACAGAGCACATTTCATAAAAGCATGATTGATAATATGCAGCACAGCACCAATAAAGCCGTACATATTGCCCATAGCCAGGCCAATAGCTATATAACCAATCTGTGCCACACTGGAATATGCCAGCATACGGCGGAAGTCATATTGAGCCAAAGCCATTATGGAACCAATCAGGATACCTGCTACACCCATAATACCTAACACATTCAGCGCACTGCTTACTACAGGGTTATCTACTTTAAACATATAGAATAAAAATCTGATCATTGCGTAAGACGGAATCTTGCTCATGATACCTGCAATAAGTGCTGCTGCACCAGGATGCGCATAGGTATAGGCATCAGGCTGCCAGCCATGCAAGGGGAAAAGCGCCATCTTGATACCAAAGCCGATAACAAAGCATCCGACAGCCATCGCAAAAAGCGGAGAATGCAGATGACCCGCTGCCAAAGCAGCCATGTCAGCCATATTCAAGGTACCAGTCATGGCATACATATAACCGACACCCAGCAAGTATAAAGAAGCGCCGATAGTGCCGATTAAAAGATATCTGAAAGCAGCCAGCATAGACTTCTTGCCGCCCAGAGCTATCAAGCCATAGCCGGACAAGGACATTACTTCCAGATATACATACAGATTGAATACGTCGCCGGTAATAACCATACCGCACATACCGACAGTCATCAAACCGAACAACGTATAATAGCCGCCTATGTGCAGCCAGTCTTCATCTTTAACAAATGGTCTGCTATAAATAGCAACCATTAGCGAAATAAAGGTAATAAGCACTGCTAAGATCCCACTTAAGGGGTCAATAACAAACTCAATACCTATAGGCGGCTGCCAGCCACCCATCCAGTAATGTATAGGCGCACCGTTTCTGGCAATTACCTGCTGTAAAGCCGTAACTGCACTGAGAAAAGCACCAAAAATAGAAGCAATGACAATCCAGGAGCCAAGATTTTTGCTGATTCTGCTGAATAACATACAGAGCAGCGCAGCCGATACTGGCAGCAGGACAATCATTACAGGAGCATGCTGCATCATTTGCTAGCCCTCCTTAAAACCTCTACCTCTTCTACAGAACCGTAGATTTCCTTAATACGCATAAGCAAAGCAATAGCTACGCCAGTAGTACCAAGACTTACAACGATAGCCGTCAGCATCAGGCCATGTGGCAAAGGATTGATATAGGCATCAGGATTAGTGGTAGCTCCATTTAAAATAGGTATCATACCACCATCTTTCTGGGCAAAGCACAGATAAAAATAAATAACGGCAACCTGCATAACATTCATGGCCATCAGCTTTTTCATATAGTTCTTACTGAGAACCATACCATAAACACCCAGGAAAAACAGAATCATAACCAGGGAATAGATGCCTTTAGTTTTCAAAAATTCATTTACTACTTCCATCTTCGTCCCCCCTTTTAATGATTGCGTCCATCAGGTTGATGATGGTCATCATAACGCATACCGCAACACCTATTTCAATCATAAATATTGCCATGGCATGCATCTCATGTGCCGGTTCCATATGGATTGGCATAAAATCATATTCCAGAAATCTGCCACCGCCAAAAAGTGTCAGCCAGCCGGTAAAGGTATAAAGGAAAGTCCCTACACCTGCCAAAACTACCGAAGTTTTGCCGGACACATTAAACTTTGCTTTTTCTCCCATAATCATACGCGACAATAAAACACCGACAGAAAGCAAAGCGCCTGCCTGGAAACCGCCGCCGGGAGAAAATTCGCCCAAGCACAATACATAGATACCATAAACTATAGTAAATGGCACCAGCATACGGAAGGCAATGTTTAAAATCAAACCACCAAAAGGCTCTCTCATTTGATTACCTCCCCTTCATCCGGATCCTCCGGTTCTTCTTCAGGGCGTCTGCCCACAGTATTGCTGGTCAGCACCAATACTGTAGTAAGGCCTGCCAAAAACATTACCGAGGTTTCCCACATGGTATCAAACCCCCTGTAATCAATAATTACACCGGTAACGATATTAGGAGAACCAGTATCTTCAGCACTGCGGGAAATATATGTAGGAGTAACATGCTGATTCGGAGCAGTATCAGCATCACCGATTTCCGGCAGATAGGTCACAACGGTACAGAACATGCTGGTAATAACAGCCAGCAGTACAGCTACTAATCCACGCATTATTTACACCACCTATCAATTTTCTTCAGCGAAGCTACAAAAAAGATGGTCGAGATAGTACCAATTACAGCCTCTGTAAAAGCCACGTCAGGAGCACCCATCATCAAATAGAGAAGCACAGCACAGAAACTGAAGGCACTGTAAATAATAGCTGCACTGAGGATATCCTTACAGAAAATCACCGCACAGGTAATCAGGATGAGGAAAATAAGCAGAACTGCTTCAATGATGTAAATCTGCATTTTCATCTTCCTCCTTTTTTAAATCTTGCAAAGTCCAAACCTTATGTCCGGACTTATAGGCAGCTTTACTGAGAATATGTGAGCCAATAGGATTGGCCAAGAATACGATAAGGAATACTAAAGCCATCTTCACAGTAGTCAGTGTAGCCCCCTCATAAATCATCAGGCCGATAAAAGAAAGCATACAGCCAAGGGTTTCACTGTTGCCGGAAGCATGAATTCTGCTGTAAAAATCCGGCAGGCGCATCATACCGATTGCAGAAGCCAAAAAGAAAATTGCTCCGCCCAGCATAAAAAGCGCTGCTAAAAATTCTCTGGCGGTAAAATCAAAAATCATATGTTCTTACCTCCCAAATACTTAGCTACGATTACAGAACCAACAAAGCCTAACATGGCATAGGAGATAGCAATATCCACATACATATCAGGACGCTGGTCAATATAGCCAAACAAAACCAAGAGCAGGATTGTATCTGCACCGATAACACCCAAACCATTCATGCGGTCATAAATAGTCGGGCCCTGAAATACACGCTGCAGCATCATGGCGATGACGAAGATAATAGAAATCATAAGGATAGCAAAAATAATATTCATAATCAGTCCTCACCTTCTGCAACCGCAAAATCAAGCTTTTCACCAAACAATTTAGCAACCTGCTTCTGCATGCTTCCGTCAAGTACTCCGGCAGCAGCACCGTCAGTAAGCGCATGAATTTCAAAAAGTCCATCATCAGTAACATTGATGGTTACAGTACCGGGAGTCAGAGTGATGGAATCCGCCAGTACTACGGCAGCCATGGGATTTTCTGACCGGAAATAAAAACGTACTATCTGCGGATTGATGTCAAGATTCTGACTTGTAGTAGCTTTGGCAACATCAATATTAGCCAGCACCAACTGCCACAGAAGCCACAGCGAATAGCGCAGCATCTTAAATATAGAAATACCGAAAACAAAAAACTTCTTACTGCCGTCTTTACTGGATACTAAAAGCAGAGGATATGTTATCCAGGCAGTAACTACACTTGTTAAAATACCATAAACTATAAACTTAACTTCTGTACGACCGGCAAGAATCATCCAAAACGCGAATAAAACCACCGCCATACCTACTAAATGCACTACTGGGGAACCGACTATACTTTTATCACGCAAAACACTCTGTTTTTCCACGGTTACCACCTTTCTTCCAAAAGATTATCTTAAACCGCATTCAAAATAATTATAAAATCAAACAGAATACCAGCTTCACAATTCTTTATTGTGAAACCGGCATCTACTTGCTTTGACTACGGTCTGCAGTTATGTTGCATTGGAGGTCATCTTCTCTTCTAACCTCCTTCAATACTTTTTATGTATTAGACAAAAATCCTTAAATTCCTGCTTTTTTTACAATTATGTAAAAAAATTGTAAATAACTTTTGTTATTTTTCTGCAAGACTTACCTGCCGGTATAAGTAATTATCCTGTGGCAGCATTTTTTCAGCTAAACGTCTAACTCTTGCGACATCAGCCGTGCTGCAGATAATACTCTCAGCGGCTGGAGAAGTACGCAATAAATCTTTGTCTGCCAATAAATCCTTAGTTAAGGCTGCTGTTGCCTCCGCCGGATCTATCACGGTAACCTGCGCACCAAATTCATCTCGGATAACATTCTTAATAAAAGGATAATGCGTACAGGAAAGGATAACTGTGTCTACACCGGCAGCTTTTAAAGGTGCTGCATATTTTGCCACAGCCTGCTGTACTTCCAGCCCTGATAATATTTCCTTTTCAATTAAAGGTACAAAGTCAGGACATGGCTGTAAATAAACCTGTGCCTGCGGATCTTTAGCCATGATCACCTTCTCATGTGCACGTGTACTTACTGTAAAAGGTGTTGCCATAACGCCTATTTTTTTATTTGCACTGGCTTTAAGAACAAGATCTTCACCTTTAGACATACCAATAAGCGGAAATTTATGCTGTTGCTGTAAAGTATCCGTCCCTAAAACAGTAATCGTATTGCAGGCAATTACTGCCATTTTTATCTGTTGTCTATCCAGCCAGGAAAGTATTTCTTCTACAAATGCGCGCACCTCAGCTTCACTGCGTGAACCATAGGGAGTACGCGCAGTATCTCCAATATAAATAAACTGTTCGTCAGGCAAAGTCTGACGCAGACATTTAAGCACCGATAATCCGCCCACTCCGGAATCTATAACGCCTATTGGTAATTCCTTATTCATAAAAATTCCCCTCACAATACATAAATATTACTGCCTATATTATAGCACGCCTTGATTTTTTAGGTAAAAAAAGCTCTGCCTTTTAGCAGAGCTTTTTCTTTATTATTTAGCTGTTAGACCACCATCAACTGTAATGATACTGCCGGTCATAAAGCTGTTCAGCGGCGATGCCACTGAGCAGATTACATGTGCAATTTCTTCCGCCTGAGCAATACGCTGCAGCGGATATACCGAACTCATATCTTCTATGCCATAACTTCCGCCGCATTGTTCCAGCTGCTTTTGCAGCAGCGGAGTATCAACATCAGCAGGACAAACGCAATTAACTCTTACCGCCGGAGCCAAATCAAGCGCCAATGCTCTGGTCAAAGCAACCACAGCTCCCTTGGACGCACAGTACAGTGGGCAGCCATAATTGCCGCTTACACCTGCATCAGAAGCAACAGTCACAATACTTCCGCCTTCTTTAAGATAAGGTAATCCTGCCTGCAGGAAATAAACAGTCCCTTTCACATTTGTATCTAAAAGAGTAAAGCTTTGCTCACTAATCTGTTCTAAACGTTCTTCAACATAAATACCTGCGGAAGCAATCAAAATATCCTGCTGAACTCCCAACTGCTTAAATGCCTTAACGCAATCCTCCTGACGAGAAACATCACATGGCAGATACAGCGCTTCTTTACCTGTTTTTTCCAAAAGAAATTTTACTGCTGCTTCGCCTCTTGCTTGACTGCGCCCTAAAATGCAGACCGAAGCTGCTCCGTCCAACAGCATTTTTTCCGCTGCAGCAAGTCCTATTCCGGAAGTACCGCCGCTGATAACAACATGCAGTCCTTCACAACCATACCCTTTCATGTTCTTCCTCCCGATTATACTTTTTCCTTAGGCGGCAAAGTAACCGTCACCTGCGTATATACCTGTTCTTTACTGTCTAAAGCCAACTGCATATTATGACGCAAAGCTATCTGCTTGGCAATAGCAAGACCTAAACCGCTTCCTGACTTGTTACGCTCATTGCGCGCTTTATAAAAACGATCAAACGCATGCAGTAAATCTTCCTGCTTAATGCCGCAGCCATGATCGGTAACGGTAAGTTTATTGCCATGCAAAGCAATCTCAATGCTGCCGCCTTCAGCAGAAAACTTAATACTGTTCTGCACAAAAATCATCAGCATTTGCCGCAGTCTGCCATAATCGCCATTTACTACATAAACATCGGTATCCATATCTGCAATAATCTGCAGTTTTTTCTCCGCTCCCAGCTGCCTGCCGCTGCGCAGTACATCCTGCACTACATCGCAAAGATTCAGCAGCTCTTTTTCTATAGGAAAATCCACATTCTGTAAACGCGATAAATCAAGCAAATCGTTAATCAGTCGCTGCAGGAATATGCTTTCCCTATGCATCTGCTCATAATAGTATTTTACCTCTGCAGCATCAGTAACCACACCATCCTGCAGCGCCTCCAGACTGCCGCGGATAACTGTTACCGGCGTTCTCAATTCATGGGAGATATTGGCAATAAATTCCCGCCGCAGCTTTTCCAGCTTCTGGCTTTCTTCGTCAGCCGTCTGCAGCCTGCCGGAAAGTTCATCCAAGGTTTTAGCCAGTGCACCAATCTCATCATCACGTACAATATTGCATCTTGCCGTATAATCGCGGTCAGCTAAACGACTGGCAATATCCTTCATAATATTCAGAGGTCTGGTAAAATGCCACGAGAACATAATACTAAGTACAATAACCAGCAGCATTGCGATAATACCGCTGATTAAAAGAAGCCTTATGCCTTCCCAGGCAGCCTCACGCATTCCCTGTACCGAGGAATTAAGCAGCACAGCTGCTCTGACCTGGCCATCCTGGTCATAAACAGGCACACCTACGGTAACGACAATATCCTCCAGAACCGGATTAAATTCTTCAATCGTAAAAGTCTTTCCCTGGAAAACCTCATCTATATGACTTTTAGCTGCATCAGAAAGTGCATCATAAGCAGCGCGCGGATTATTCTCTAGCTGCATGCGATGATGCTTCCTGCCCTGCTGCTTTACCTGCAGATGATGGCTGGCCGCTGCCGGCATATTCAGATTACGCTGAGCATCTACCACCCAGACGTCTTCCATAGTCACATTATCCAGATAACTGATAAATCGGCTGCCGGCAATACTGCCGCCAGTACGCTTCTGGATAAAGTTCATATTATCACTGATAACTTCCGCAATTCTGACAGCACGTACCTGCATTTCTTTTTTCTTAATATCTATCGTATGCTGCTTAAACAGATGGGTAAAAGCGATACCTACTGCCATAGCAAAAAATATCAGCACCACAGCAAAATACGCTGTCAGTTTCCAGGCAATCCTGTTATTCATCCTGCTTCTCCTCAAATCTGTAGCCTACACCCCAGATAGTCTTAATCTCCCAGCCTATATGTTCATATTTATCAAGCTTTGCCCGCAAGCGTTTGATATGCGAATCTACCGTTCTGCTGTCGCCATAATAATCATAACCCCAGATACTGTCCAGTAAATTTTCACGGCTGAATACCTTCGTCTTATTTTTTGCCAGCGTCCACAAAAGCTCAATTTCTTTTTTAGTCAGTGGTACTTCTTCATCATTTATTTTTACCATATATCTATCTAAATCAATAAATAAACTGCCCGTCTGATAAACATTCTGCTTCTGCTGCTCCTGTACCTGGATGCGGCGCAGTACTGCACGCACTCTGGCCATAACCTCATTGGCTGAAAACGGTTTAAGGATATAATCATCAGCACCAATATCAAGGCCCATAATCTTATCATAATCTTCACCGCGGGCAGTAACCATAATGATAGGCACCATGGACTCCTTGCGCAGACGGCGGCAGACTTCAAAGCCGTCTACCTCAGGCATCATCACGTCCAGCAGAATCATGACAATCTCATCACCATATTTTGCAAAAGCATCCAGAGCTTCTTTCCCGTCAAGAGCAATGACAGGCTCCAGACCTTCTTTTCTGGCATAGCCTGCCAAAATAGAAGTAATCTGCTTATTATCATCTGCAATCAATATTTTATTCATACCAGCACCTCCGGCTACTGAATTATTTTCTATCAATATTATTATAGATTATAACCCTAAAATATGGCAGAAACTTGTCAGCAGGACAGAAAAAATTTTTCAAAACAAAAGCAAAAAAACATTATTTTGTCATAAATCACCGTTACAATAAAATCAAACAAAGGAACCTACCAATAAACATAAGGAGTGATAAATATGTTGAAATTAAACTTCAAAAAAACTTTACTTACCGCCGCTGTATTAACTTCTCTCTGCGCAGGAGCAGTCTTCGCTGCCGATGCAGTACAAACCCCGGCTGATAATACTGCCTGCCCGGCAACCATGATGCACTGCCGTGATAATGGTGACTACGGTTACAGACACCACAGAAACTATCGCCTTACTGATGAACAAAGACAGCAATGGCAGGAAAAACGTGCCGAATGGGCAAAAATGACCCCGGAACAACGTCAGGAAGCACGTGAAAAATGGCAGGCTGAACGGGCTAAATACAGAGAAGAATGCCTCAGCAAGCTTACTGACGAACAGCGTCAGGAAGTAGAACAAATTATCCAGGAACGCGATCAGCAGCGTCAGTCCATGCGCGAACGCATCCAAAAACTGACTCCGGAACAACGTCAGGCCCTGCGTGCCTACGGTCCCGGCTTCAAGCATCACGGCAAACACTTCCGTATGGCTCCGCCCGCAGATTGCCCCTTGAATACTGCTGCCGATACTGCAGCTAAATAATAATCAACACTTCCCCCTCTTAACTTAATAAAAAAGGCTTCTGCAAACTTAATTGCAGAAGCCTTAATTTTTTATACATGTTCAATCCAGAACGGATAGGTACTTAAAATAACAACCAAAAGCAGCACCAGATAATCAGCAGCTCTCAGCGGCTCTGAAGGCATATTCTTGTAAGTATTGCCGCCAAAGCCCTTCAGTTCCATACTGAGTGCCAAAGTTTCCGACTTGGCCACAGCACGCATAACCAGCGGACGAATAACAACCAGGTAAGCAAGAAAACGCTTAATGATATTGCCGCGATTAGAATAGCCACGGCAGCTTTGGGCATCAAGGGTAATAGCACTGTCAGTCAGAAAATTAGGTACAAAACGCAGTGCGGTAGTAAGCATAAAAGCATATTCACAGGGAAGATGAAATCTGTCTACCAATGCTTTAGCAATATCCTGTATCCTTGTTGCAGCCAGCATACATAAAAAGGCCATGGTCATAACCAGCATACGCAGACCGCCGATCAAAGACTGCTCCAGCGGCGTACCGAACAGAAGCTGCAGCAGCACCATGGTACCGGTAAATACTGCAAGTCCGCCAATGGCAGCCATCGTCATCCTGTCATGCTTAATATACAAAAGCAGCGCCAGTTCTGTTACAAGGATAGTTGCCACCGCTTCTACCGGCAGAATAAATACCCAGGCAGTAACCGCAATTGTCACTATGATTTGTGTAAAAGCTGTAAGTTTCATTTCCGGCCACCTTCTTTTATGCATACTGCCTCACAGAATTCTTCCGGCTGCGCAGCATCAATACCCAAAGCTGCTGCCAGCGATGCTACTACCGGTCTGTGCAGCCCCCAACGCTCTACGGGATAATTACCGTTAAACAGCTCTTTTGGCGTACCATCAAAAACAAGGTTGCCATGATGCAGTACCAGTACCCTGCGGGCATACCGACGCACAATTTCCATATCATGAGAAATAAGCACGATAGTCATACCACGTTTAGTATTGATGGCCTGCAGATATTCCATCATGCGTACTTTTTCCAACGCATCCTGTCCGTTAGTAATCTCATCCAGAATCAAAGTACGCGGATTCAAAGCCAAAGCTGCTGCTACGCCAAGTCTGCGTTTCTGCCCAAAAGAAAGCAGACGTGGATACTCTTCGCGCAGCTCCGTCAAACCCATAGCTTCCAGTGCTTCCAGGACTTGTCGGTCGATAGTTTCTTCCGTCAGCTTCTTTGCGCGCGGCCCGTAGGCTACTTCATCATATACGGTATCTTCCAGAATCTGTAAATCGGGATTCTGAAAAACATAACCAATTTTATCTGCCAAATCAGCAGGCTCTTTTTTAACTATGTCCTCTCCGTCAATCAAAATCTGACCACTGCGCGGATGGCAAAGTGCCATAAAAAGGCGGCTCAAAGTAGTCTTACCGCTGCCGTTATGCCCGAGCAGAGCAACAAATTCTCCGTCTTCAATACGGATATCCATATCATTGATTACAGGCTGCCCGCGCAGATAGGCAAAGTTTACCTCTTTAGCTTCCAGCATCAGTCAGCCCTCCTCTCAAATTTATAGGTTTTCAAATCAGCCAGAGCATCCTGCTCACTGCGCCAATCGCCCAAGTCGACACCAAATTTTTCTTCCAGGCCAAGCTTAACCTGCCATAAAGAAGGCAATAAGCAACGCAGTTCCGGATCCGCATACATTTTCGGCGCAGCTGCTTCAAAGCTGTCACTAGCAATAACTCTGCCTTCTTTCAACGCAATCAGGTCTGTGACATAGGGCAATAAATAATCTGTGCGATGCTCTACCGCCACAATAGTAGTGCCATAGGTTTTATGAATATCATATACCAGTTTATATAAGGAAATAGCTCCATCCGGGTCCATTGCCGAAACAGGCTCATCAAGTACAATGATTTCAGGATGTACTGCCAGTGTAGCCGCTAAAAGCAGCCTTTGGCGCTGTCCGCCGCTCAGCTCATCCAATTGATAGCTTTCTCTTCCCGGCAGGCCTACATCTTCCAGAGCTTTTCTGGTACGTTCTGCTACTTCTTTGGCAGAAAATCCATGATTCAAAAGACTGAACGCAATTTCTTCCCCCGCAGTCAGAGAAACAAGCTGGCTTTCGTAATCTTCCATAATAAAGCCTACACGCATGGCAATATCCGATACACGGCGACCCTTAGTAGATTCGCCCAGTACTTTGACATCGCCGCTGTAACGACCGCCCATGTAATAAGGCACAATACCTGTCATAGCTTTGCACAGAGTAGTCTTGCCGGCGCCGCTGGGGCCAGCCAATACAGTGAAGCTGCCTTTGCGTACATTAAGATTAATGTCCTGCAGAACAATATCTGATTTTTTATAGGCAAAATAAAAATCCTGCAGCTGAATAGCACTTTCCATTATCGTTCATCCTCCTGTACAAAAAAAAGTTTACGTACGGGCGCATATAACAGGAAAGTTATCAGCGCATTCAGCACACCTATTACCGCCACAACCGGCAGCATAGCATAAATCCACACGTTCAAAGGCAAGCCCAAAACAATTTTCAAAATAAAGGTAAAAAGACCGCCGCTGACGATAGTAGCTACAAAACCGGTAATAAACGGACGCAGTCTCCAGCTGCCAATACCGGCAGCAAACATAGCTTTTACCAGGATACAGCAAACCGTAGCACCTGCAATCTCACTGGCTAGATTTCCCAGTGGAAAGGCCGATTTAGAAGAAGGCACCAGTGTCAAGCCGGCAATAAAGCCTATGCCAAGTGCCTGAGACAGCTTGGGATTAGTCAAATTAATAACGATGGAATACATAGCAATCGTCCAGTTAGGAGTAACACCGCCAACATTAGGACTTACTGTATGCAGGATAATACCAATAGCCAGGAGCATAGCTGTAATTGCTACCCAGCGGTATCCATCCTGCAATGGTTCTATTTCTATCAGCTGAGGAATATCCTTTTTCTTTTCATCCATTTGTAACGCCTCACAATAATATTCTTAGATACTATTTTCGAGTATAACATTCAATCCAGCCACGGTCAACGCTGCGCGGATATTTTTATATTTTTTTGCAGACAGATTTATTTTTATAAGTTTTGTAACAAAAAACTCTGCTTTTCAATTATATTGAAAAGCAGAGTTTAGTTTATTTTTCATCAATAGTTAATGCCTGCTCCACTGCCAGATGCGATAAGCCAGCCACATGGACAAGGTACCGCTGAAATCAAGCAACACATCATTAACTGCAGAAGTACGTCCAGCTGAAAAGCTCTGGATATATTCATCTGCAACTGCTGTCAGCAATCCATAAAAAAGTACATAGCCATTAGCTGATCTGTTGGCAATTCTGAATTCGCTGAAAGTACGGCACAGCAAGCCGCCCTGCACAGCAAAAGCAGTAAAATGTGCCAGCTTTCTTATTAAATGCTCCAGATTGCCATCCACAGAAATTCCCGCTATGTCTAAAAGCTGACCTAAAAACGCAGCAGCCATCGAACTCAGCCTGCCGGATTCTGACATGGGCAGCGAAGAACTCAAGAAAATCAGCATGGTAAAAGCTGCCAAGAGAATTACCCACAAAACCTTCTGCATGATTTTCTCCTTATTTTGCGTAAGCAGCCAGGCATTCCATAACCATCATATTACTGATAACACCAATACCACCAGGCACCGGTGTAAAAGCAGAAGCCTTAGCTGTAGCTTCCGGCGCAATGTCACCGACAAGCTTGCCGTCAACCTCATTAATGCCTACATCAACAAGGACAGCACCTTCTTTTACCATATCAGCAGTCACAAAACCAGCTTTGCCAACAGCCGCTATGATAATATCTGCCTTTCTGGTAATATCAGCCAAATTCTCCGTTTTAGAATGGCAGATAGTTACAGTTGCATGCTTCTGCAGCAGCAGCAAAGCTACCGGCTTGCCAATAACATTACTGCGTCCGATAACTACGGCGTGCTTGCCTTTTAAATCAATCTTATAATGCTCCAGTGCCGCCATGCAAGCTCTTGCAGTACAGGGAGCCCAGCTTCTGCGTCCCAGATAAAGCTCCCCTGCATTGGTAGGATTCAGACAGTCTACATCTTTATGCTTGGTTACCGCTGCACCTACTGCATCACTGTTGATATGCTTAGGCATGGGCATCATAGGAAGAATACCGGTAATATATCTGTTACGGTTCATCTTACGGATAAGGGTAATAACTTCCTCCTCCGCAGTTTCTGCCGGCATACGCACAACTTTTGCCGTAGCGCCCAGGCTCTCCGTAAGCTTGGCCAGTCTTTCTGTGTACACACAGGAAGCCGGATCATCACCTACCAGCAAAATAACCAGCGTAGGCTTATTGCCGCTTTCTTTAGCTGCTACTATGCTGGCAGCAATATTTTCCCGGTAAACATCGGCAACCGGCTTGCCTTTCATCAACAGTGCTTCCATATCTTTACTCCTTAGAACAAACCACTGATTACACCTTCGTCACTGACATCGATTTTTTCAGCTGCAGGAACTTTCGGTAATCCGGGCATAGTCATAATATCACCGGTGAGTACTACTACAAAACCGGCACCTGCCGCAATGCGGCAGTTTTTAATAGTAATTTTAAAACCGCTGGGACGACCTAACAAGGCAGGATCGTCAGAGAAAGAATACTGGGTTTTAGCCATGCATACAGGCAGAGAGCCATAGCCCATTTCTTCAAATTCTTTCAGTGCTTTATCTGCATCCTTGCTGTAATTAACGCCATCTGCGCCATAAATTTCTTTGGCAATAGTTTCAATCTTTTCTTTCAAAGACAGTTCGCTGTCGTACAGCGGATGGAAATCAGCAGCACCGCTTTCAGCCAGAGCAATTACTTCTTTAGCTAAGTCAATACCGCCTTCGCCGCCGCGGGCAAATACATCGGACAGAGCAACGTTGACGCCATGTTTTGCACAGTGTTCACGTACTGCTTCCAATTCTTCCGGAGTATCCTGAGCAAAGATGTTGATAGCAACAACCAGAGGTACACCGAATTTCTTAACATTTTCAATATGTTTTTCCAGATTTACGATACCTTTTTTAACTGCTTCCACATTAGGAACAGCAAGTTCTGTTTTAGGCACGCCGCCGTGCATCTTCAATGCGCGTACAGTTGCCACCAATACTACCGCATCAGGTTTCAGTCCTGCATAACGGCATTTAATATCAAAGAATTTTTCTGCGCCCAGGTCTGCGCCAAAACCAGCTTCGGTAATGGTATAATCAGCCAGTTTCATAGCTGTCTTAGTAGCCATAACGCTGTTGCAGCCGTGAGCAATATTAGCGAAAGGACCGCCGTGAATAATAGCAGGTACGTTTTCCAGTGTCTGTACCATATTAGGTTTAACAGCATCTTTCAGAAGAGCTGCCATAGCACCATGTGCTTTAAGCTGTCCGGCAGTAACCGGTTTGCCGCTATAATCATACGCAACAATAATTTTGCTGAGACGTTCTTTAAGGTCATGAAGATCTGTAGCCAGGCAGAGAATAGCCATTACTTCAGAAGCAACAGTAATATCAAAACCATCCTGACGCGGAACACCATGTGCCTTGCCGCCTAAACCAACAACAATATTGCGCAGTTCACGGTCATTCATATCAACAACGCGTTTCCATACGATACGGCGCGGGTCAATATTTAAAGTGTTACCCTGCTGAATATGGTTATCCAGCATAGCACTCAGCAGCATATGAGCAGAAGTGATAGCATGGAAGTCACCGGTAAAATGGAGATTGATATCTTCCATCGGTACTACCTGAGAATAACCGCCGCCTGCAGCGCCGCCTTTAATACCCATGCAGGGACCAAGAGAAGGCTCACGCAATGCTACAATTACCTTTTTATCCAGCTTTGCCAATCCCTGAGCCAGGCCTACAGTAGTAGTAGACTTGCCTTCACCTGCGGGAGTAGGTGTAATAGCAGTTACCAGAATCAGCTTACCTGCCTGCTTAACTTCCAAAGAGCGGATAAGATCCATGGATAATTTAGCTTTGTAACGTCCATACATTTCAATATCATCTTCGCTGATGCCAAGTTTAGCAGCAACCTCGGTAATTTTCAGCATTTTAGCCTGCTGAGCAATTTCAATATCAGACAACATAATGAACCCTCCTCCAATATTTTATAAATCCGTAATTATTGATACTTCTGTACTAAGGCAGCTTTTTCCTGCCAGCAGCAAAACATTTTCCTATTTAAACCAGATTTCAACCACTGTACCCTCGTCAACCTCAGTTCCGGCAGTTGGCTTCTGCTGATAAGCCGTACCACTGCCATAAGGCTGCAGGCGCAGCTTGCCATATTGCAAAAGTTCCGCAGCCTTACGCATATTGATACCGGAAAAATCAGGCAGCTTAACCTTACCATTAGGCAAAATCTGCATTTCGGGCATCTTCTGCGGTGCTTTAGCCAAGGCGTTCTGCTGCTGATTCATCTCGTTAAAAGAAGGTAAGCCTTCACTGCTTGCCGGCTGTATACCCTTGGCCACAAGAATCTGCTGCAGCGTATCACGGAAGATAGGTGCAGAAACCTGCGAACCATAGAAAGCTCCCTGTGGCGTATCAAGCATTACCAGCATAGCATACTTAGGTTTATCTGCAGGCACAAAACCTACAAAAGACGCAATGTATTCGCCAGCTGCATAACCGCCGCCTTCAGCCAGCTTTTCAGCAGTACCGGTTTTACCGGCAATACGATAGCCGCGAATAGCAGCCGGTTTACCGCCGCCTTCACTTACTACCTTTTTCATCATCCCGCGCATCTGAGCAGCTACCTGCTCGGTAATCACACGGCTGACAATTTTCTTTTCGCCCTTCTGGACGATATTACCATCTGCATCCACAATTTCTTTAACAATATACGGCTGCAGCAGTTCACCGCCATTGGCAATGGCACAGATAGCACGCAGCATCTGCAGAGGTGTTACGGCAATACCCTGACCAATCGCCATAGTAGCTATATCAGGTTCATACATATCTTCTGGGCGATAAAGAATGCCTGATTCCTCACCCGGCAAGTCAACGCCCGTCGGCTTGCCAAAGCCGAATTTCTTACTGTATTCAATCAAACGTTCCGCACCCAGCTTCATGCCCAGCTGAACCATACCGGTATTGATGGAGAACTTGATAACCTCTGTAAAGGGCACTAATCCCATACCCTCGCCATCCCAGTTATGGATAATACGGTCGGCAATCTTGATGCTGCCGTTATCCTGAATCAACGTTTCAGGAGTAATTACACCTTCCGTCAGGCCCATGCAGCCAACAATTGGCTTAAATACGGAGCCAGGCTCATAAATCATGGATACAGCCTTATTATTCCAGCTGGCAGGCGGATATTTATAAAAAACATTAGGGTCAAAGGTAGGACGGCTGGCCATACCAAGTATTTCACCTGTATACGGGTCCATGATGATGGCTGCGGCACCTTTCGCCTTAGTGCGTTTAATAGCATCATCCATGGCATCTTCCAGCACATACTGCATCTTACTGTCCAAAGTTAAATATACAGTAGAAAGATTGCTCTTTTGCTCACCCTTTTCATAATCGCGCCCCAATATTTTATTCCCGGCCAAATCATAAAAGGCTTTATATTTTGTTTCTTTACCCTGCAACACCGAATCCAGCTGCAGCTCAATACCGCTCAGGCCCTTATCATCAGTGCCTACAAAACCGATAACCTGCGCCGCAGCATGCTGCTTGGTATAGTAACGCTTGCTTTCCTTTAGGAAATGGAGCCCCGGCAGCTTGTTATCTTTGATAATCTTCTGCACGGCTTCATACTCTTTGGGCTCCATAGCCCTTTTTATATAAATAAAATGCAGTTGCTCATTAAAATCTTTATACAGCTGCGCCGCATCCATTTTCAGTACCGGGGCCAAAAGCTCTGCGCTCAACTTCCGTACATCGCGGCCAGGCTTGTTTTTACGGTCTTCCTCGGAATCTTCCATCGCTAACGGGTCTGCATACAGTGTTCCCGTCATAATGCTGACAGCAAGCTCTTCACCATTACGGTCCACAATCTTGCCACGGGGATTTTTCTGCATTCCGCTGGCAGTAAGCTTATCTGCAGCTTTCTGCGATAATTCCTGCGCTTTGACCAGCTGCAGCCAGCCCAAACGTCCCACAACCAATACCGCCAGCGTAACCAGTACTAATGACAGAATCGCGTAACGGCCAACAGGATTTACATGAAAGCGTTTTCTCATCTGCCGTTACCTCCTGCCTACAACCCGCAAATCTGAACGTCTTGTCTGCGGTGAAAGTTGTTCCGTTTCCTGCTGCTGACGCTGTTTCATCTCTTCATTGTATACAGACAAAGCAAGTCCTATACCTGCCATGGAAACCAGCATCGCCGTGCCGCCGTAACTTATAAATACCAGCGGCACACCGATAACCGGAAAAATTCCGCACACCATAGCCATATTGGCAACAGCCTGCCCCACAATCAGAAAGCTGACGCCAGTTACCAGCAGAAAACCGCGTTTATCTCTCGTGCTTACAGCAATTTTAAAAAAGGCACATCCCATCAGCAGGAAAAGAATAATCAGCACAGCGGCTCCGAGAAAGCCATTTTCCTGACAAAATACGGCAAAGGCAAAGTCAGTATGTGATTCCGGCAGATACAGATATTTACCGCTGCCCTGGCCCCAATCAGCGCCAAAAAGTCCGCCGCTGCCGATAGTCAGCAAGGAAAGTACCATCTGATAGCCGGCCCCTACTTCGTCCAGCCAGGGATCAAACCATACCTTAATACGTTCAAGTCTGTATGGGGTCGATAAAGTAAAGAGCACCGCACCCGCCATACCGACGCCAAGGATAGTAAAGATTTCTTTGTAGGAAATGCCTGCCACAATATAAACACACAGCATCAGCGCAAAAATAATTGCTGCTGTACCAAGGTCAGGCTGCACATATACCAGTGCTGACAATATAACTGCCGCTAAAAATCCCTTGCTGCCTTTACCGCTGATCAGACTGATGTATTCACCTTTCTGCAGCATATTGCCTAACAGTTTAGCAGAAAACATGATGACAACCAGCTTCGCCAGTTCTGACGGCTGAATGGAAATAGGACCCAGATAAAGCCAACGCTGCGCACCTTTGTTGACTGCACCGATAGCATCTACCAACAACAAGAGTCCTAACACACCAACATAAGCCAGCTGCAGTATATTACTCCGCAAAAAGAACCGGTAATCCTTCTTACTGATATAGTACATAACAGCAAAACCGATAATGCCATAGGCAAAATGCCTGATAAAATAAGCATAACCGCTTTCCAGATAGCTGGCACTCAGTACGTTGATAGCACCAATACTTATCAGAATAATTACCAGAAAATATATTAACTTCTTAGGATTATTCAGTAATGCAAACATTTTCTTCCTTATTGCTTGACAATGGCTTTAGAATACTACCTCACAGAAATTGATAGGCGTACCTAAAGCACTGAATTTCTGTTCATACTCCGTCTGTACAGGATTGTCATATTCAGAATGATGTAAATCATAGCTCAACGCAATAATTTCCAGACCAAACTCTTTAAATTCTTCCACAGAAAAATCAAATAAGCCACGATTATCAGTTTTAAAACGCAGATGTCCGCCCTTACCTAAAAGCTGACTGTACTTTGCCAAAAAGTTGCGATGAGTCAGCCTTCTCTTAGCATGACGAGCCTTTGGCCAGGGATCGCTGAAATTAAGGTACAATTCCTTGATTTCACCAGGTTCGAACCAGTCGGTAATATTCTCTGCATTAGCACAGATGATTCTGACATTATCCAGCTGCTTTTCTTTAGCCGCTTTAGCCGGATAATACGCCACATCCTGCTGAGTTTCTACGCCGATGAAAGCTTTATCGGGATTAAGCTCGGCCATGCCGATTGTAAAACGTCCTTTGCCGCAGCCTATTTCCAGACACAGTTTCTTGCCGGGAAATATCTCCTGCCATTTACCCTTAAATTTTTCCAAATCATGCATATAGACATACTCGTCCTGCAGTTCCTTAATAGCTTCTTCAATCCAGGGTTTCTTTCTTAAACGCATAATAACCTCTCATTCTTTTATATTACTTCGGAAGGATTAACCTGTTCGCCGTATTTAATAACCTCAAAATGCAGATGAGGACCTGTACTGTAACCGCTGCTGCCCACACGTCCGATAAGCTGGCCTTTTTCCACATACTCACCGGCACTTACAGCAATACTGCTCAAATGACCATAAGCCGTTTTATAGCCGTAATCATGCTCAACCTTGATATAGCGTCCATAACCGCCATACCAGCCGGCTCTTTCCACCACGCCGGAAGCACTGGCATAAACAGGCGCGCCATAATAATTGGCTATATCAATGCCGGGATGCCAGTCAGCACTGTAATTATCAAAAGGATTTACTCTGCCGCCAAAGCTGGAAGTAATATCATAACTGTCCGTCGGCCATAAATTCGGAGTAAATTCTCTGCGGTAATTTTCATCCTGAATCACACGCAGCAGATTTTCCATATTTTTCTTTTGAGCCTGCATTTCTGCCTGCAGGTTTTTCTCCTGCTCCAGCATTACATTAAGCTGAGAAACTTCCTGTCCGTTCATCGGGCCGCCTTTACCGCCGTAAGCAGCTTTGCTGTCTTTAGGAGGCAACAGCGCACCGCTTTTTTCCATCTGCTGACGCAGCTGTTCCTCCAGACTGCCCAAATAAGCCAACTCTTTCTGATTTTCCTCTGCCATAGCAGCCAGCTCCTGCAGCTTTTTCTCCTGCTGCTGCTTCGTCTGCTGGAATTCCTTCAGCTCCTGCTGCTGTACATAGCTCTGGTAAGCAATATGCGCCATAACACCAAAGCTGGCCAGAAAACAAGCACCAAGAACAACCACGCTGGAAAGTACATATTTCAGGCGTTTTTTCTCAATATTTTTTCTGGCAATATTCTGTCCGTTGCCGGGAATAAACCAGAAGGTAAAATAATGATTTTTACGCCAAAGCTCATTAATCTTCCTATAAAAATTCTTCACTTTTTCTGTCGTCATCCAATGCACTCCTACAATAAACTACATTACAAATTTTAATCAATCCTTTTTATTGTAAAACGGAACAGATTATTCGTCAAATTTTTCTAACGTTGGAAAATAATTTTAAAGATTATGCAACATCGTGCTGCAGCTGCTGCAGAAAAAAACTGCTGTAAACATAATGTTTACAGCAGTTTTAAATTTCGGCTTAATCTTCCTTATGCTTTGGTCCCAAGCCGTATTTTTTCAGATAACGATATAAGGTTACACGGCTTACATCCAGCATATTAGCCAACTTGCTGATATTGCCGCCGGCAGATTTCCAGGCCGCAATAAAGGATTCTTTATCATATTTCCAGGATTTTTCCAAAGTACGGTCACCGGGCAGCTTAATATTTTCTGCTTCGATAATGCTGCCGGGAGTATGGAAGAATGCCTGCTCGATAACGCCCTGCAGCTGCTTGATATTGCCGGGCCAGCTGCAGCTCAGGAGCATGCCCACAGCCTCCTGGGACAATTTCTTAGGCGGCAGATTGTGCTGCGCAGACATTTCCGCAAGAATATGGGTAGCGATAACCTCGATATCCTTCACACGTTCGCGCAGCGGCGGTACACGCATAGTAGTATCCAGCACCAGCTCATACAGCTTACGGGAGAACAGTCCCTTATCTGCCAGACGTTTCAAGTTAGAATCGCAGGCAGCAATGACACGTACGTTAAATTTCTTGGTAATGCCTGTCTTTTTATTAACGATGCCGTGAGTAAGCGCATCAGCCAGCTTATCCCCCATTTCTACCGGCAGCTTTTCAACCTCATCCAGGAACAGAGTCCCGCCAAGGGAAAGCTCTAGCTTGCCTGCCAATGGCTGATCCCCATCCATGCGTCCGAAAAATTCTTCTTCCAATTCTTCTAGCGGTGCATTGGAGCATTTTACTACGATAAGCGGTGCAGCAGCACGGGAGCTGGCCTGATGAATACCATGAGCAAGGCGCTGCTTACCAGTACCAGGTTCACCCTGCAGCAGAATATTATGGTCAGTACGCGCTACACGGGTTGCCTTATGCTGCAGCGCTAAGAATTCGCTGGTTTCGCCAACCATGCTGTACAGACTATAACGAGAGCTGTAGCCAGTAGCATGGGCAATAGTTGTTTTCAAGTCCTCAATAGACATGGAAAGTACTAAAGCACTTTCTACCTCGCTGCCTACTTTAATAGGCATAACGGTAGTAATATCTTCATAGGTACGGTCCTGAGTTATCCAGGTAATTTCACGGCGATAGGTAGGAACACCCTGTAAAGCCTTTTTAATGGGGATATGTTCATAATTCAGGAAAACATCTTCCAATTCTTCCTTGCCGTCCAGACGTTTTCTGCCGTTTTCGTTGCAGTATTTAATCTTGGCATTTTTGCCAATCCAATATACAGAAATAGGCAGCTGTTCCATCATAATCTGGTTAATGCTCCAGCTTTCCAGCATGGAAAGATGCTGCTCAATGGAATATTTCATCGTCATCAAAAGACTCAGCAGCAAATCATAGGGCAAGTCATTCTGATCCAAGGAAAAGAAAGAAATAATGTATCTGATTTTACCGTTTACATAAATAGGCGCACTGCAGGCATCACCGGAATGACTGTCTTTAATCCACATTTCCGGTCCAAACATTAAGAACGGAACATTGTGTTCACGGGCAATGCTGATACTGGAAGTTCCCACATCTTCTTCCAGAACGCGCATACCCTGAATATCTTCAATTACACGCTGAAAGAAAGGCAGGGCATAGTTTTTAATTACATAGCCGCCTTCATCAATCAGCAGCATACTCAGATTATGAATATTAAAATGCTGCTTACTCTGTTCATACAGTCCATCAACATATTTAACAATAAATTCGTGAGTTTTCTGATGCTCAATAATTTCTTCCCTGCTGAGCTTGTTAATCTTCGGCATTGTTTCATGAGGCAGATTCATTGCCCGGCAGCGCTGCCAGGATTCAGCTACCCACGGATGTACATTAGGGTCGATAATCCCCTCTTCCATAAATTTTTTGTAATAGGAAGCAAGCTTTTCCTTATTACGCCGTTCACGAATCATAAATAAAACCCTCCTCAAATACCATGCTCTTCATCATCTTTATAAATTTACGCTTCGCCGTTTTCTATCAGCACACGACGAGCACCATAATATCTTGACTTCCAATAGCTGTCCTGCAACGATGACAGTACTACGCCTTTAGATGTGGATGCACTCCAGAACTTACCGCTGCCGGCATAAATACCTACATGAGAAGCCCCCGGAGCATAGGTAGAAAAGAACACCAAATCTCCCGGCTTCAAATCCTTCTGCAGGACAAAGATACCTTCAAGCACCTGTACATCAGCACTGCGCGGCAATTCTGCATCCTGTTTTTTAAATACATACTGCACATAACCGGAGCAGTCAAAGCCTTTCGGCGTAGTTCCGCCAAATTTATAGGGCACACCCTTAAACTTGGCAGCTGTTTTAACAATGTCTTTTCCCTTTACCTTCTGAATCCCCTCTCTGGTAAAGGCTGCCCAGTTCAGCTTCTGATAGGTTTTGTCATCCAGCTTACCATTAGCTTTTAATTTATTATTTTTCTGAAACTTCTTTAAACCATCTTCGGTAGCAGCAGTCAGATTACCGCTGGGCTTTTCTTTTAAATAGCCCAATGTCTGCAACTTCTGCTGTGCCACCTTGATTTTCCAATCATGATCTCCTTTGGTATAGGTTTTGGCATCCGCAGACAGAGGCAGGGCAAATATACTTGCTACAGCTATGAAAGCCAGCCACTTTTTCAGCAAAATACTCACCTTCCGTCAGAGATTAATATTCAGTATTATTATAAACGTCCCAGCTTTTCAGTTTGCCTAACTGCTGTGCGCTGTAAGCAATCTCTCTCAGCAGTCTGTCTTTATCCTTAGGCAGAGTTCCAGCCAACTGCACATAATTGGAAACATGATTGCTGCGGAACAAGCAATGCTTATCCTGCGGCAAATCAATATTCTGCATCATTAAATGCAGTTCTTCCATAAGTCCCTGGGGAGACAAAGGATTAAACTCGCCATTTTCAAACTGGTCCAGCAGCTCGCTGCCGCGATACAGCATCAGGCATAAAGCACTTAACATAGTAGGCTGAATAATATTGATAGCCTTGGCTGTTTCCAGAGCATGACGCTGAGAACCTTCTTTACCGGCCAAACCGAGAATAACCATCAGCGAAAGTTTCATACCACTTGCAGTTACACGTCTGCCGGCTTCGATAGCTTCAGCAGCATTAACGCCTTTATTGACAGCTTTCAGCGTAATATCATCGCCGGTTTCCATGCCATAATACAGCAGCTGCAGTCCTGCTTCTTTCAGCTGACGCAGCTCCTCTTCGCTTTTACGCAGGATATCTTTAGGCGCAGCATAGGAAGCAACACGCTGCAGTTTAGGGAAATTCTCCCGCAAAGCCTGCAATATTTTTAACAGCTTAGCTGTCGGCAGTACTAACGCATCACCGTCAGCTAAGAAAACACGACGCACAGACTCCTTGCCATAATGTACGGCAAGAGCAATCTGTCTGGAAATTTCTTCATCAGATAAAATCTGAAAGGGAACACCCCTGTACATGTTACAATACGTACATTTATTATGAGCACAGCCTCTGGTAACTCTTAAAATAAAGCTGCGCGCTTCACTTGGTGGTCTGAAAACCGGTGTATCATAGGTATCAAAAAACATATCTAAACTCCTATAAAAAATCATTAAAAAACAAAATACTGTATATTTTATTAACAGTAAATAAATCAGCGCCGATTTACAGAAAAGTAAATTTATTTTTCTACAATCTATTATACTAAAATTTTATTTTTTTGTAACTCCCCTTGAGTGAACTTTTTGTTACTTTTGATACAGTGATTTTTACTTTTTCTTCTATATTGTAAAATATTCTTGTCTTTTTCAAACGCCAGCAGGAATTTCTGTATAAAACATTTGTCCCATAGTTCAATTTTCTTTGCAGCTGTGCTATATTTAATGCAAGGAGAATGAATAATATGCAAAAAGTAATTTTAACTCTGCTGCTTATTGCCGTCTTGGCTATCTGCGGCTGCAGCAGCAATAATAGTCCTGCCGGTCAAAAACTCGGCAGCGGAAAGATAGACATTCCTACATATACTATTGAATCCCCTGCCTCAGGTACCATCCTTGGCCTGATCAGTGAGCAAGGTGAGCGTATCAGCAAAGGACAGCCGTTATTTGCCATTAACGATGAAGTTACTGACAAACAGGAAGAAGCTGTTACCACCAAGCTTGCCAAAGCTAAAGCTGATTTAAAAAGTATGGAGGAACCTGCTGCAGCAGGAGCATCACCCGGAGATTTATCTACAGCACAGGCTAATTACGAAGCAGCTAGACAAAAAGCAGATAAAATGAATAAGCTGCTGGCGCAAGGCGCTATTCCACGCCGCCAGGCACAGGCAGCTCAGGCAGAATTAGCCGCAGCTCAGGCGGCTTTGCAGTCCGCCAGTCAGCATAATATACTGCTCAGACCTTCCTCCCCGGAAGCAATAAACTCACAGAAGCAATTAGTAGCACAGCTGCAATCTGAGCAAAAAGCATTGCGTGAAAAACAGCTGCAAAATGAAGCTGCAAGTCCATGTACCGGTATCATCACAGAAAAATTAGCTGAGAACAATTCCAATGCACAAGCCGGTCAAAAAATACTATCCATAACAGCAACTGACACCTGTACTATAACACTTAATGTCGATGCAGCTTTAGCAGCAAAGTTGCAGCCTCAGCAGCCTGTTACTATCCATGTTAATGATTACCCAGCCTTTCCCGGTTATATTCAGTCAGTTGATAAAACAACTGTAACTATTTTTTCCGAAGCAAAACCAGAAGATATTCCTGCCGGCAGCACTGCAGAAGTCTTATTACAGCAATAAAAAAACGTCCTCCGATTTTCGGAGGACGTAGTTTTTTTGGAGCGGGTAGCGAGATTCGAACTCGTGACACGAGGCTTGGGAAGCCACTGCTCTACCACTGAGCTATACCCGCAATTTAAGCCTTTATTTTCCCGTATTATAACACACCCGCCAGAACCTTGCAACTAAGCGTCTCTGGGCCGATTAACTCTGCGGGAAAAACGGCCAGACTACAGGAATGACGATAATAGATACTATCAGACAAACAAATACCAACCCGGAACCGGCTTTTACATAATCAAGAAATTTGTAGTTGCCAGGCCCTAAAACCAGCGTATTTGGCGGCGTACCTACAGGAGAAGCAAAAGCGCAGCTGGATGCAATCAAAATTGCCATCAAGACAGCTTTAGGTGAGGCTCCCATCTGAGCAGATAGCGCAATGCCTACGGGACACAAAAGTGCTTTAGAAGCGGTATTAGACATAAACTGAGTCAGTAAAACAGCTAAACAGAAAAGTACGGCAGTTACTAGATAAGGTGAAGGATTACCTCCCAGCATCTTTACAGTCGCTTCAGCAATCAGCTTGCCTGCTCCCGTAGTATTCATTGCCGAAGCCACAGGAATCATTCCGGCAAACAGAAAAATAGTTATCCAGTCAATAGAATTATAAGCCTGTTTCTCTGTAAGACAGCCTGTCAGTACGCATAACAGCGCACCGGTGACAGCAGCAACTTCCAGCGGTACAATATCAACCGCCATGGTTAAAATAACTCCGGCCATAATCAGACCGCAAATAATCTGCTTGCTTCTGCTAGCCGTTTCAGCCGTTATTTCCTGTTCAATTTCCAATGGTTCCAATTCCTGCATTTCTTTAGGCAATAAATATTTGCCTATAAACATCATGTAAAAAATTCCCGCCACGGTAATTGGAATCCCTATATAGGCATATTCAAAAAAGCCAAACTGCAATTCAGCCATACCCGCCGCCTTCAGCGCCACATTTGCCAAAATATTCGGCGGTGTTCCGATTAAAGTAATAGTTCCTCCCAGTCCCGCAGCAAAAGCCAGCGGCATCAATTCTCTGGACGCAGAAATCCTCGCATTGGCGCAAATAGCCAAAACTACCGGAATCAAACAGGCTGTTGTACCTGTATTAGACAAAAATGCGGACATTAAGGCTGCCACAGCCATGATTCCAAACATCAGCCGGTTTTCTCCCGTACCGCACATTTTTACTACCGTACTGCCGATTTGCTGCGCCAGACCGGTATAAAACATGGCTGCCCCTACAACAAACATTCCACCAAACAATACCACAGTAGGATCAGCTAAACCAACAAAGATTTGTTCTACAGGTATAAGACCTAATAACCAGCAGCTTACTGCCGCTCCCACTGCAGTCACTGCCAGCGGGATGAGTTCAGTTACAAACAGCAGTGCTACTACTCCCAATAAAAATAAACATTTAATAGCAGGTGTCATCTGTTTATTACCCTCTTTTCTTATTAGATAAGTTCAAATATTGCAATGAATGAAGAAAAAAATATTTTTGTTCCAAAGGATGCGTAAGTATGTTGCCTTTTAATCTGCGGTACTGAATCATCTTATGATAAAAAGAACTGTCAGCTTTTCTCAGCAATCTTTTTATCTTCAGCAATTCCCTCTGCTCATCCATATATTCCGCAGCGGTAACAGTTTTATCCATATCACGCTCCTCCTTTAAAGTAAACAGCAGCTGCATGCTGTTTATACAAAAAAATCATACAGATACTAAAAACAAAAGAACCAATTAATACATATACTAAGCTTAGTGTCAAAAGATCCATTCATATCTAAATATAACTTTTAAATGATTTTATAAAATAATCCAGCTGGCTATTATCTGATTAAAATCTTTTCAATGCTTTCAGAGCAGACAGGCTAAGTCGCTGACCCTGCACAAATCTGCTGAAGCTGTAGCCACGTTCACCACAATGAGGAAATACTTTAGCAGCAAGCTTCCTCTTTCTGCACAGATAAGCTAAAATACCAATCTGTTTATCAGGTGATAAATTCTTACCGTTTGTTGTTCCTCCAGCCATAAAGTTCACTCCTTTTTAATTGATAATAATTTCTTTTAGGCACTTCAAATTATATATAAGACTCGTTTAAAATAAAAATATCCTTTTGGCATAAAAGCTATAATTATTAGTATTTACTTCTATTTAATAAGATTATTTACATTCGATAAAAGCAATGTTAAAATAAAAGAAATTTTTAAACATTTACCAATATGCAAGGAGGGAAAAATGGAATTAGAAAATTATAGAAATTTCCTTGCTATCATAGAGGCCGGCAGCTTTACCGGAGCGGCAGAATGTGTGCATCTGGCACAACCAGCTCTCAGCAAACAGCTTAAAGCACTGGAAAACTATTTTGGCACGAAGCTTATCATTACCCAGCGCGGCAGCCGCCAGCTTATTCTTACAGAAGCAGGACATATACTATATCAAAAGGCAAAATATATCTGTGCTCTGGAAGACCTGGCTAAAATGGAAATAGACAATATCACAGGCGGTTATACGGGCACACTTCGCATCAGTGCTGCTAATTCGCGCTCTGCCTTATTTATCAGCAATGTCCTTAAAGATTTTCACCTGCGCTATCCCCAGATAACATACGAAATTTATGAAGGCGGTATCACCGAACAGGTACAGCAGCTTTTAAACGGTATTACCGAACTGGGAATTTTCAGCGTTCCCATCAACCATGAAGATAACTTTGAAGTCTTATTTCGCCGTCAGGAAGAGCTTTCTGCCGTTTTTCACCAGGATTGTATCTGGGCAAAAGATTCCCGCAAGGAAATTTCTTTAAACGAACTGGCTGATGTTCCAGTCAGTATTTCGGCTGGCTGTTGGGAAGCACTGCAAAAACAACGTTCTCAGCTTCCCTTACTCAAAAATATCGTCTGCATCAGCACTACGCGCAGCACTGCCCTGCAATGGGCCATAGATAACACCGCTGCAGCTATTATACCTGCAGAGCCTGATGAAAAGTTTGGCTCGCAGCTGCTGAAAAAGAAAATTACCGGCACCGACATTCAGCTTTTCAAAACCGTAGTAAAAGTAAAGGACAGGCCGCTCTCTGTTATCGCACAAAAATTTTTAAAATTCTACGCCCAAAAGCGTAATTCTCAGCAGGTATGCAATCTTGACGAATTACTGCGACGTGAACTCATATAAAAAAGAAAGCATAAGGTTTAAACCTTATGCTTTCTTTTTACTTTTCATTCAGATATTTATTTATAATAAAATGTAAATCCAGCACCTTACTTTCTGAAATACGTACCTTGTCAGTTTTGCCGATAAAATACTGATAAAAGGGCAGCTGCATAATAAGCTCCATCGCAACAACGCTCATCATGAGCATCAGGCAAAAAAGCAGCGGATAAAAAATCAGTGTATCCGGCGTAATACCAGACAACGTCAATAAAGCATCTCCGCAGTACATAAAAATAATATGCAGCAAAAAAATACCAAAAGAATAATTTCCCAGATAAACAATCAGATACCGCCGAAAATTATTCTGCTTGCTCCAGCTGCTGGCCGAATAAAAAATCATGGCAATAAGTATTGTATATAAAAACAAATTGAGCGGAAAGCAGATAAATTCCAGTATCTGATAATCATGCAGGTAATACCTGGTGAACCAGCAGCCGGCAACAGCCGGTATAAAAATAAGCAGCAGCAAATTAAGCAGTCCGTAATGCCTTCCCGTCCAGCTTAAAAGCCGTCGACGATATAGACAAGCCGCCATGCCAAAAGAAAAATATGCTATATAACGTAAAAACGAAAGCGCCATTACCAAATAAGCTTCTTCCTGCCCAGGTACAACTAAATTGTTCCAGCATTTCCACAGCAGCTGCAAAATTATTACTGCAGCAAAATACAAAGGCAGCACTTTCTGCTTCTGACAATATCTAAAGCACCTGATTATCAGAGGATAAAAAATATAAAAACCGAATAATGCTCTAAAAAAGCCTAAATGCACGGCAGCACTGCCGGTAATAATCATGGTAATAATCTTATCAAGACTATATTTATCATTGTTAACCCAGCAGGCGCCCACAAGATACATCAGTGAAAATAAAAGATATGGCGACAGAACGGACAAAAACATCTTTCTGCAGAAACCTATGCCATATTTATCGGCGTGACTGTGCCTGCTGATAAATAAATATCCGGAAATAAACATGAAGAGGGGCACGGCAAAGAGAGAGATTATATCCAGCAGCATCACAGAAAGCGTTTCCCAAGACCCGCCCGGTGCCTGCTTAAAAAACCATGCTGTATGCATCAGCATAACTCCCAGAACTACAAATCCGCGTAACAATAATATCATCTGCACAACTATCACTCTTTATATAAAAATTTTCCGTATCAGCGGCAGTACTTATTATATGAAGCAGCCTGTAAGATAGCAAATTACTTTTCAGCATATCTTTTATTCCACAAAAGTATTACTTTATTTAGAGCACAGGCACAATTTAAAAAAGTAAATTTTTCACAATTTTCTTGAGCAAAAAAAAAGTTTGTGATAGGATAAATATGTTCAGATAAACTTGTTACTAACGAAAGGGTGCTATTATGGAAAAAATTTACGAAGGTAAAACCAAAACCGTTTATCAACTGGAAAACGGTAATGTACTGTTAAAATTTAAAGATGACTGCACCGGCAAAGACGGCGTTTTCGATCCGGGTGAAAACAGCATCGGCCTGACCATTGAAGGTATCGGCAAAGCAAACCTGGAAACCTCTATCCACTTCTTTGAAATTCTGAAAGAAGCAGGCATCAAAACCCATTATGTATCCGCTAACGTTGACGAAGCAACCATGGAAGTACTTCCTGCTAAAGTATTCGGCAAAGGCCTCGAAGTTATCTGCCGCCTGAAAGCAACCGGCAGCTTCATCCGCCGTTATGGCGACTACATTGCTGACGGCACCGAACTGCCCGGCGGTTATGTTGAAACCACTTTCAAAGACGATGCTAAAGGCGATCCGCTGGTTACCTGCGAAGGTCTGGAAGCATTGCACATCATGACTCGCGAAATGTTCGAAAGCATGAAAGCACAAACTTTGAAAATCACCCATATCGTTGCAGCTGACCTGGCTAAAAAAGGTCTGGATCTGTATGATATCAAATTTGAATTTGGCTACAATAACGATGAAGTAATCCTCATCGACGAAATTGCCAGCGGCAACATGCGCGTTTACAAAGACGGCAAAATTGTTGACCCGATGGATCTGACCAAAATCATCCTTGGCAAATAATTTTTCGTAAAAGTAAAAGCAGTTATATCCAAAAGGATATAACTGCTTTTTTATTTATTCTCTGCTTTTCAGCATATAATAAGGGTCTACAGCCTGACCATCTACCAGCACCTCATAATGTATGTGCGGACCGGTACTGTAACCGCTGCTGCCCACGAAGCCGATAATCTCGCCTTTAGCAACCTGCTGCCCTGCTTCTACAGCAAGACTGCTCATGTGACCGTAAGCACTTTCATAGCCATTGCCATGATTTATTCTGACATAACGTCCGTAGCCGCCGTTCCAGCCAGCCTGCTCTATCTTGCCTGCAGCACTGGCATATACAGGCGCACCAAAATCAACAGCAATATCTATGCCCTGATGCCATTCGTAGCCGCCTTCAATAGGACCAACTCGGCTGCCGTACGGAGAGCTTATCTCGCCGCCCTGAACAGGCCATTTATCCGGAAAGGCTGCCATAGTACCGCTTTGTCCGCCAATCACCTGCAACAGCTCTGAAACGGAGCTTTTTCTTTCTGCAATCATCTGGCTGATATTTTGATTCTGCACTTCAAGCATGGCTTTAAGTTCACTGGTGCCAAGTTTTTCTTTAGGTCCGCCCTGACCAAGATAACGTCCAGATTCTGTGGTTTCTGCAGCTTCATCAGTACCGCCAGATAATTTACTGTTATCTACATCACGAATCAGCGTACGGCGCAGCTTCTTTTCCAAATTGGAAAGCTCTGCCATATCACGCAGCATTTTTTCATTGTCATTGAGCATTTTTTGCAGTGCTGCCTGCTCCTGCTCCTTATGCTGCTGATATTCGGCAAACGCACTTTGTTCACTGCAGAACTGATAAAGACGATAGCCAAAATAACCTGCTGCTGATACAGAAGCCAGAATAATCACAGCCCCCAGCACAACCAGCCATTTAAAACTTCCTGCACTGCAGGAAAGCACCTTATTGCCGGGCAGAACTATCCTGCAGCTTTCACATTGTTCTTTTTTGATATCTTTCTTTTCTGTTTCCATTTTCTTATCCTTTAAAATACCCGAAGCGTTGTCCTAAACGCAGCATTCTTGCACCTACAAAAGGAATATTCTCCATATCCTCCTGATGCAGGCCACCGCAGGCAATCAGCGCCAACGCATAAGACGGCACAGCCGCTATCATGGCAACTAAAATAGCCCAGGCACCCCAGCCGCCGCAGAAATACAGAACGCCATAAATAACTGCCCCCATTACACCGGATGCAGCCAAAGGTTTTAATAAATTACCAGCTGACAGATGATAACCGGTAAATTTATAAATAAAACACATATTGATAATCGCAGCTACAGCAAAATCTGCCACCGTCGCCATAGAAGCACCTTTAACGCCTAAAGACGGTACCGCAGTCAAGGTCCAGCTCAAAACTACCTTAACTACACCGGCTAAAATCATATTGATTACCGGTATGGAAGTTTTGCCAAGCCCCTGCAGAATACCTGTACTGATCTGATGCAGACCTAAAAACAAGATGCCCACACTCATTGTCTGAATAGCAGCTGCAGCACCCGGCGCATTATAAATCAGCGCTGCTACTTTTTCTGCCAGGAAATACAGGCCCATAAAACATGGACAGGTAATAATCATGGCAACCCTAAACGCAATTTTAATCTTTTCTCGAATAGCCTCCAAGTTACCGAGAGCTCTTGATTCAGAAATAGAAGGAACCAAGCTGATCGTCATAGCTGCGGTAAAGATTGCTGCAAGATTAACCAGCGGCACTGCCATGCCAGTAAGATAGCCGAAAAGTTCCGTTGCCGTTCTGACGCTGAAGCCGGCTGCCTCCAAACGCTGCGGCACAATTAAAAGGTCAAGATTAGCACCAATGGGCAGCATTAAGCTTGAAAGCGATACAGGCAGTGCCAGACGCAGCATTCTTTTAATAATATGCCAGGCACCCTCAACCTCAGCAGTATCATCCTGCGCCGCAATTTCCGCATGCAGTTTGCGTTTAAGCCGTCTGTAAAACCACATCAGCACCAGCAGAGCACAGAAGGCACCTACACCGGCACCCATGCTTGCACCGCCTGCTGCATAAGCCAAACCATAAGGCAGCAGCAAATCTGCAAAAATCAGCATAGTGAAAACGCGCATCAGCTGCTCTACTATTTCCGAAACTGCGGTCGGCGTCATAATCTGCCAACCCTGCAAATAACCACGGAAGCTGGCCAGGAAGGTTACAAAAAATACAGCCGGCGCCAGTGCAATAATAGAGTAATAAGCACGTCCGTCGCGAATAAAATTATTATCAATTAACCAGCCGGCACCAAAGAACAGGGCCGAAGAAAAAATCAGACCGCTGACCAGCAATAGCCGCAAAGAAACACTGAATACCCGCTTGGCACCGCGATAATCCTTATTAGCCAGCTTTTCAGCCGTAATAATAGAAATAGCTACCGGTATGCCTGCAGAAGAAACAGTAATTGCCATCAGATAAATGGGAAAACCCATCTGATACAGGCCAATGCCCTCACCGCCTAAAACACGTGATAAGATAATCCAGTTTAATGAACCGATTACTTTTACCACAATACTGGAAGCAGTAAGAATCAGCGTTCCCTTGAGAAATTTTTTATTATCATTATTAGCCGTAGTCTCGCTCATATAATCCGCCTTTAAATTTAGATATACATAGATATTATCCTATTTTTCACATCTTTTTACAAGTATTTTAAAGCTTTTGTAAAATAACTGACACTTATTATTCTTGCATAAAATTTTTAGTATGTTAAAATAAAAAACGAAATATTTAAAGTAAAGGAATGAAAACTATGAAGAAAATTTATGCAGTACTCCTTGCCAGCGCTGTTATTACAGCAGGTCTATCTACCGCCGCCTACGCTTCTCCGCTGAAAAGCTACGAGCCAGGCAAAGTAGCTATTGATGCTGGTATCACTCTTCCTTCCAGCATTGAAGGCGACAATTACAAAATGAGCAAATCTGACAGCACCTATCTGGGCGCCACCGTAGGTCTGGGCAGCAATACTGCTCTTAACTACAGATGGGATAATTTCAAAGCTGACGAAGGCAAAACCCGTACCCAGCAGCTGAACCTCATGTATAAACTGCTTCCCAATCTTTCTGCGTATGCAGGCTATCTGAATGCTGATACCAGCACTGACCATATGGGCGGACACAACAACAATTCCGGTCAGATTGGTTTACAGGCTCAGTTTGAATTGCCGCTGCTCTTCACAGTATGGGGCAATGTTGGTTACGGCGATAAAAACAAATCCTATGAAATCGGTGTAAGCAAACCCATCCTTAATAATGTAGAATTGAATCTCTCCTATTATGACCACAAATTCCAGGAAGCTCTTGGCGATGACGGCGATATGAAAGCCAGAGGCGTCAACATGGGCGTAACCGTAAAATTCTAATAAAATTACAGCACGTGCCAAACGGCACGTGTTTTATTTTTATTTTTTGTAATAAATAATAATTATTGTTGACGAATCATTTGAAGTATGCTATTATATGAAATGTCAAGGATACATCAACTAAGATGTGCAATTAAAATTCAAATATTAAGATAATAATATGGAGGGATACTCAATGAAAAAATTCGTTTGTCAAGTATGTGGTTATGTATATGAAGGCGAAGCAGCTCCGGAATACTGCCCGCAATGTAAAGCTCCTGCTTCCAAATTCACCGAAATGTCCGGCGAAATGAGCTGGGCTGCTGAACACGTAGTAGGTATTGCAGCTGACGTTCCTGAAGATATCAAAGCTGACCTGCGCGCTAACTTCAACGGCGAATGCAGCGAAGTTGGTATGTACCTGGCTATGAGCCGTGTTGCTTTCCGTGAAGGCTATCCTGAAATCGGCCTGTACTGGGAAAAAGCTGCTTTTGAAGAAGCAGAACATGCAGCTAAATTCGCTGAACTGCTGGGTGAAGTTGTAACCCCGTCTACCAAAAAGAACCTTGAAATGCGTGTAGAAGCTGAAAACGGTGCAACCGCTGGTAAAGCTGATCTGGCAAAACGCGCTAAAGCTCTCAACCTGGATGCAATCCATGACACCGTTCATGAAATGGCTCGCGACGAAGCTCGTCACGGCAAAGCATTCGAAGGTCTGCTGAAACGCTATTTCGCATAATAAATCCTTAACTAAAAACTCCGTCATCTTGAAGATGACGGAGTTTTTGTTTTTCATTTATAATTATTTTTTCTTTTTAGCTTTGGCATTAGCATCGTTAGCATTAGCCACAGCTGCCCATTGTCTTAATAAATCTGTGCAGGCTGCCGCATAATTTCCGGCAGTACCAAAAGCTCCTGCTTCTTGGCTGTATACAGTCAGCAGCTGAATATCGTCATAGTAGATATGAGCATAACTGCCGTTATCATATACTACAAAATAGTCGGGATTGACAACGCCGCGCTGCCGCACAGTCCATAAACTTCCGGCAAGCAAGTAAGCGCGGTATTTAGCTTTATTGCTGCCGATGCTGCGGCTGATATTAAAGCGCCAGTCCCCTTCACATACATAGGCATGGTCATCATCCTCAATAACTACATCAGGATGTACATCAAGCTTATCAATAAGCTTCATTACTCTTTTTACACGTTCTTCCGGCTCCGGGTGGCTGGAAAAAAGGCCATAGCCGGGATTTCCCTGCTGAGCAGCCAAATCATCCAGCTTATTTAAGGTAATAATCATGCTGTAGGGATTGTAACCTGCTTTAACAGTATTATAAAAACCTTCTTTATCTGCGCCGCGTTCATCTGTACGGCTGTAGCCCGCAAACAAAGCCTGCTGGGCCATCTGTACCAGACCAAGCGCCTCTCCGCGTGTTACTGCCAGCAGTACAAGCGTAGTCAGCATCTGTTTTTCTATCTGATGGACCGTATGCTTTTCCACTACGTGACCTATTTCATGGCCCAAAACACCTGCCAGTTCTGCATCAGTCGGCATGTAGTCAGTCAAACCTTTAAACACATAGATAAATCCGCCCGGGCAGGCTAAAGCATTAACTTCGTTGCTGTTCAAAACTTTAAAGGAATACTCAATATCCTGCCGTCCGCAGACACTTACCAGCTTCTGCCCTATCCTGTTCACCCTTGCCTGCAACTCTTCATCCTGTACTACCCCATACTGAGCTTCCAGCTGCATAGCTGTTTCGCGTCCCATTTCAATTTCCTGCTGCTGGCTAATGATGCCGGCTTCAGTAGACGGTGCAAATCCTAAAAGCAGGCAGCAGACAAATAATACAGTTAAAAATATCTTTTTCATAATGCCTCCTTACTAGATAATCTTCTGCTCGAAAAATTCAGCAATTTCCTTCTCATTATAACCAAGTTCAGTCAGTATTTCTTTGGTATGCTCACCTAATAAGGGAGCACGGCGCCGTACCGAAGCCTGCTGCTCTGAAAATTTAACAGGAGCCCCTACATATCTTATGCTGCCTAAATCGCTGTCTTCCTCTATCAACAGCTTCTGCTGCTCGGTTAATTCGCTTTGCAGTGCCTCCTGCAAGGAACATACCGGTGTTACGCAAAATTCTTCATCGCCAATAAGCTGCAGCCATTCCTGCTGAGTATGCTCTGCTATTTTAGCGGCAATAATTTGTTTCATTTCCTGCTCATGGGCAAAGTCATACTGTCTTTCTGTAAGCTCCTCGCACCCAATCAAACTGCAGAAGCGCTGCCAAAATTTCGGTTCAATAGTTCCAACTGTTAGGTAACGATTATCTTTCGTACGATAAATATTATAATAATGTGCGGTACGGCCAAATTCAGCTGCTCCAGTTTCTTCGCTGCCCCAACGGCTGCTGATGCCTGTTACCTGCATGCTTAGCGCCGTAGCAAAAAGGCTGACATCAAGATGTTGACCACTGCCTGTACGTTCACGGGCTAATAAAGCCATACATACAGCACTTAAAGCATTCAAGCCGCTGCCTATGGCAGAAACCTGTACCTCCGGCACACAGGCTCCGCCGGTATCATCCAAAGAGTTAAGCCCTGCCAGCCCCACTACATTAAGATCATGCGCAGGCTTATGACAATGCTGTCCAAAACCCGTGATAGAGCAATAGACTAAGCGTGGATTAAGTGCATGCACTGTTTCATAATCAAGGCCATAACGCGCCAGATATCCGGGTCTGAAACCCTCTAAAAATACATCCGCATCCTGCAAAAGTTTTAAGAGTATTTCCTGACCCTGCTTTTGACGGATATCTACAGCAAGCCCGCGTTTATTTCTGTTCAGCATCAGATGCCAATAGCTCATCCCAGGAGCTTTTTCCGGAAAGAAGTTTCTCGTACTGTCTCCCTTTACATCCTCCACCTTGATAACTTCCGCCCCATAATCACCCAGCAGCATCCCGCAATATTGTCCGGGCAGCCACTTGGAAAAATCTATAACCTTAATACCTTCTAAAGCCTGCATAATCTGTACCTCGCCAATTAAAAGTGTTTCTTTTTAAATTCTACAGAAAATCTTTTTCACCTGCAATTTTTTATTGCACCCCTGCCAGCTAATGCTTATAATAAAAGTTAAACTATCTTTTACTAATATGAAACGAGGTCTGTCCATGCAGGTACGTAAACTTACTACGGCGGCACTGCTGATTGCCATAGGTACTTTAAGCGCTCATCTGGTCTATATCCCCGCCGGAGTTTCCAAATGCTTTCCCGTGCAGCATGCTATAAATGTTTTGGCTGCAGTTATTCTGGGCCCTTTTTACAGTACTGCTATAGCTTTCATTATTTCCTGCCTGCGCAATATGCTGGGCACTGGTTCACTGTTAGCCTTTCCCGGTAGTATGATAGGCGCATTGCTTGCAGGACTGGCTTTTGCCCGTTACCGTAATATTGCTGCAGCAATGGCAGGAGAAATAATCGGCACCGGCCTGCTGGGCGGATTTGTAGCCTGGATAATAGCTTCTGTCGTGCTTGGCAGCAATGCTGCAGCCTGGTTCTTTATTCCGCCCTTTCTTGTAAGCACTGTCGGTGGCAGTATTATTGCCGGTCTGCTTATTAAGAGCGGTATTCTTAAACAAAGCCGTCTGAGCGGCGGAACGGATAAATAATATGGACATCGGCATACTGATAAATTATATTCTTTACGCGCTGAGCGGCTTCTGCTTCGGCATCTTTGCTTCCCGCTACAGCGTACTTTCCTGTCTGAGAATTAAGGAACGCCTTGCTGCCTCCGGTCTGAGCGGATTAATAACAACACTGCCCCAGATTTTATTTTTGCTGGTCAGCTTTTTTATTTTTCCTGCCTGGTTTATCACCCGCACTCCTATCGGAGGCTTTTTCTACTGTGCAATACTGATTTACTTTTTCTCGCAGGGCTACAGAACATATATTAAAAACAGGTGAAACCCATGACTACTTCTCATCAGCATAATACAACTCTTCCCCTGCCGGGACACGAAAATGAAAAATATATTCTTCCCATGGCAGCCATCTTTAAAGTGCTCAGCGACCCTACACGCATTCGCATTCTGGCGCTTTTAGCACATCAGGAACTCTGCGTCAGCTGTATCGCCGAAGCACTGAACATGACTCATTCTGCTATTTCTCATCAGCTGCGTCTGCTGCGCTCTGCCAATCTGGTAAAATATACCAAGGACGGCAAAGAAGTTATTTACTCGTTGGATGATGAGCATGTATTAACACTCTTCGATCAGGCACTTGACCACGTTAAGCATAAAGTAGAGTAAACAAAAAGCTCTTCTGACATCAGTCAGAAGAGCTTTTCTTATTTATTCTCGTTTAACAAGGCAGCAAAATCTTTATTCAGTTTATTCTCTGCCTCCTGCTGACGTTTAACAGCCGCTTCTGTCCAGGCCTTATTACGCTGCAGCTCTTTATCACACTGCTGCAGCATTTTAGCCATTTCTGCCGGCTGCGGTCCTCCCTTAACCGCTCTGGCAGCCACAATAGCCGCAGGATCAAGAGCTGCTTTAAATTCAGCTCTAGTCAGAGGCAGCATCGCCGGCAAGCTTTTATCCTTAGCCGCCAGCTGCAGATATATCTTCTGTGCCTCTTCGTAAGAAAAATCTGAAGGCGGGATATTATTCTTACGGGCATAAGTTACTATTTCAGAAGCAAAGTGATGTCCAGTTCGGAAAGGAATCTGATATTTACGCATCATCAAATCGGCAATTTCCTGTGAACAGGTCCAGTCCAGATTAAGTTCTGCCAGGCTGCGCTCAGGATCAATAACCAAAGCCTGTAAAATATGATCAAAATCACGCACAAGCTTAGCTGCATCCTTCAATAATGTTTCCGCCCCGGTCCTGCCATCCGGCATGCCAGCCGGAATATTATGAGCTCTGAACAATACCGTTGTTCCATCTCCCAACAGCATGGAAGCATCTCTTCTTGCATTATTTAAAATACCAGGATTACGTTTTTGCGGCATGGCACTGGAAACATAAGTGTTGCCGCCGCCCTCACGCAAAATTATCCATGGACGCGGCTGCGCATATTGCTGCATAATTTCTTCAATAAAACTGCCGATATGCAGCGCGATATTATTTGTTACCGCAGCTGCATCCGCCGCATTTTCAGAAGTATAAATCTGTCCAGCATCGTAAGTATTATAGGCAATACTGTCAAAGCCCAGATAACCTGCTATTCTATCCCTGTCAAGCGGCCAGCCGGTGCCGTTCAGTACTGTAGCTCCCATCGGCGAACGATTAAGTCTGCCATAATATTGCTGTAATCTTTGCGCATCACGCCCAAATGCATACGCATAGCCGAGCAGATAATGTCCCAGGCTGTTAGGCTGTGCTGCCACACCATTGGTATAGTTGGGAATAATAGTCGCTTGCTGCTGAGCAGCAAGTTTCAATAAAGTTGTCTGCATATCGTCCAGCGCTGCCGCAAGCTCCAGAGCCTGCTCGCGGCTCATGGCAAAATTCACTGTGCTCAGCATATCCTGACTGGAACGTCCTGCATGCAGCATGGTAATTTCTTCGCTGCCATAAGTCTTAATCAGCAAGGGTTCAAAAGTAATTACCAAATTAGGGCGTGCACCGCCATTATCTCCGTCCTGCAAAACCTGTGCAATACTTTTGGCAAAGCCTTGCCCCTGTTCTTTAGTCAGCAGACCTTGCTGCGTATTTATAACTGCTGTAGCCTTATTAATCTGTCCCAGCCAGTAAAAGTTGTCTTTTTCTGCTGCTTCTGCAGTCACAGCATTCATTGCCAACATTGCCAGAAATGCCAATATTCCAAACTTTTTCATTAGCCAGCCTCCTCTGCACCTGCACTTAGCCACTGCCTGATAATTTCATTTTTCTCTATTGCTGTCCAGCTTAAATCATCAACCGGTACCCGTACATTTCCTAAAAGCTCTTTCCGCAGATTATTATGCGGATAATCCTTTACATGCCATAAATACTGGTAGCCATTATTATTCAGCACCTGCAGGCTGTCATCACTCATTAAATAATCTATAAAGCGGCAAGCCTCCTGCTGCTGTTTGCTGCCGTTAATAACTGCAGCACCGGTGAGCAGATTTCTGTTAGCATCTTCTACTACAGTAGCAAACAGGTGATTATAACGCTCTTCCAATTTTAATGCATAGCGCAGCGGCAAAACCGCTACAGTCTTGCGGCCCGTATAAACCATATCCACCGCATCACTGATATGGTCGGTATATGTAACCTGCTGCTTATTAAGCTCAGCAGCATATTGCAGCGCCTGCTGACGTCCGCGCAGCTGCCAGATAGAAGTTAACAGTCCGTAGCTTGCACCGCCATAGATATAATCAGGAATAACTATTTCACCGCGCAGCTGCGGCTTTAAAAGCTCTGTGCAGGTATCAGGTGCATACAATCCCAGTTCATGCAGTCTGTCCTTATTGCTGATAAAAGCAACGTATTCAAGATACAAACTGGTCCAGTATCCCTCTTTGCTGCGCATAGCTGCCGGTACTTTATAAGCTTCCTTAGTAAGATACGGCTGCAGTAAATTTTGCTGGCTGGCAAGATAATATTCTTCCACAGTACCGCCAAGCCAACAATCTACATTATTCTTTCTTATAAACTCTATACGTTCGTTAAAGGAACCGGCAGGCAAACGTATTATCTTAACCTTAATACCCGTCTTATTTGTAAAATCATCTGCTAAAACAGCAGTAGCCTTACTTTCCATACTGCTGCAGACAGTTATCTCTGCTTTCTGCTTCTGCTGCTGTTGGCAGCCGGAAAGCAATAAGCTCATAAGCAGGATTACTGCTATAAAAACTCTGTGCATCTTCTTCCACCTTTCTGCTTTCATTATAGCATATTAAGATGCAACTGCTTGCTGCAACATTATTCGCATAAAGGATTAGTCAGTTCAAATCTGTCATCCATATGCTCACTGCCCCAGCTGCACATCATTTCCAATAACGGCTCCAGGCTTTTACCCTTTTCCGTTAAGTAGTATTCTACTTTGGGAGGTACCTGAGCATATACTTTACGTTCAATAAGTCCGTCTGCTTCCAGCTCACGCAGCTGATTAGTCAAGGTACGCTGAGAAACTGTCCCTATTTCACGCTGCAGCTCATTAAATCTTTTTCCCGGTGCAGCTAAAAGAGAGGCAAGCAGCAAAGGCTTATATTTTCCGCCAATAAGCTTAATGGTTACTTCCATTTCGCAGATTACCTTAATTTTCTCCATTTTATCCTCCTAAGTGCACTTTTTTTCACTTACAGCCAAAAAACTGCGTTCTTGTACAGCCTTCTGTAATAATTATAATTATATAGAGATTATAAATCCTGTACTAATTTTTGTAAAATAAGAAAGAAGGTTATAAGATGCTTAAAGAATTAGTAGTTATTACAGGCGCCAGCTCCGGTATCGGCAGTCAATTAGCCCGTCGTTTTTCCGCAGCCGGACATCCTTTGCTTTTGCTGGCAAGAAGACTGAAGCCTATGAAGGAACTCAATTTGCCTAACAGTATCTGCATTTCTGCAGATGTTACCAATCCTGAAGCTGTAACGAATGCTATCCGCCAGGCGGAAGCAGAATACGGCAAAACAGACTTACTCATCAACTGTGCCGGAGTTATGCTTTTAGGACATCCTGACCGCCAGCTGTATACTGAATGGGAGCAGATGATTGACGTCAACATCAAAGGCATCCTCACTAGTACGCAGGCTGTACTGCCGGACATGCTGGAACGCAATCATGGCACGATTATCAATATCAGCTCCATAGCGGGACGCAAAACCTTTGATAATCATGCTGTTTACTGCGGCACTAAATTTGCTGTACATGCTATTACAGAAAATATGCGCAAAGAAATTGCCGATAAAAACGTACGTCTTATTGTACTGGCTCCCGGCGTAGTGGAAACACCGCTTTTAAGCCATACCAGCGATGAAGGAATAAAAAGCGATTACAATCAGTGGAAAGAAACCATTAACGGCGGACTTGATGCTGATAAAATTGCCGATTGTGCTCTTTTTGCTTACCAAATGCCGCAGGAAGTCTGCATACGTGAAATCGTTATTGCCAAAACTAAACAGGCAGATTAAAAAAATCCGTCAAGATATTTTAATATCTTGACGGATTTTTTATTAATCATTAATCACGGTCAAAAACCATAACCTGTTCAAAGTCCAGATATACGGTATCTCCATCTTTGAATTTATGCAGATCAGCGCCTTTTTCAATAACGCGTACGTTATGGTCTCCCACCTGAATACGATAATCAACAGCGTCACCCAGATAGAAACGATGGGTAAGTACACCTTTAATCAGACCGCCGCTCAGAGACATAGTGATATTTTCCGGACGAACGGCAATAATTGCATCGCCGCTGACATTAGCAGAGTTAGCAAAGGAAATGTCCGTACCTTTAATAAATACACGATCACCTTTAGCTTCACCGTCCATGAAGTTAACCAGACCGATAAAGTCTGCTACCATCTTATTAGCCGGAGTAGTATAAATTTCATGGGGAGCACCAATCTGCTGTACAACGCCTTTGCTCATAACCACGACACGGTCGCTCATTGCCATGGCTTCGCTCTGGTCATGGGTTACATAGACAACGGTAATACCAAGCTTTTTCTGAATGGACAGAATTTCAAAACGCATGCTTTCACGCAGCTTAGCATCCAGGTTAGACAAAGGTTCGTCAAGCAAGAGCAGTCCAGGCTGAGCTACCAGCGCACGTGCCAATGCAACACGCTGCTGCTGACCGCCGGAAAGCTGATGCGGATAACGTTTGCCATATTCACCCAAATGCACCAGTTCCAACATTTCCTGCACACGCTGCATTCTTTCTTCTTTGGGAACTTTCTGGATTTTCAGCGGATAGGCTACGTTTTCTTCTACTGTCATATGCGGCCATACTGCATAGGATTGGAATACCATGCCGATATCGCGTTTTTCCGGCGGAGTGAAGCTGCCTTTGATGGAAGAGCTTACACAGGCATCACCAATATAGATTTCACCTTCCGTTGCACGTTCAAAGCCGGCAATCATACGCAGAGTAGTAGTCTTGCCGCAGCCGGAAGGACCAAGGATGGAAACAAATTCACCATCTTTTACAACCAGGTGAAAATCATTAACAGCAGTTACTTTGCCAAATCTTTTATAAACATGTTCAATACGTACTTCAGACATTGATTACACTCCTTCGTTAAATACCAACATTACCCTTACTCAGTTTATTAAGAATCAGATTGCCAATCAATACGATAGCCAAAATAATTACCGACAGTACGGAAGCATTCTGAGTATCAGCATAGGTCTGCAGTTCATACAGCAATACACCGATAGTCTTGGTATCACTGCCGTACAGAAGCAATGACATGGTCAGTTCGTAGAAAGACGGCATAAAAATCAGGAACCAGCCGGCAATAATTGACGGAGCAATAAGCGGCATAATAATGTCCTTGCAGCATCTCAGCCAGTTAGCACCAGAATTAAGCGCCGCTTCTTCCAGGGAAATATGAACCTGACTCAGAGAAGCAGCAATGGTACGTACGGACATAGTCATATATTTTACCAGATAGCTGACTACCAGTATCCACATAGTTGAATACAGGTTCAGACCGAAGTTGCCGGAGAAAGTAACAACCAATGCCAGAGCAATAACGATACTAGGAGTACTGCCGCCGATAACAGTCAGCAGGTCAGGAATGCTGCGTCCTTTAACATGAGTCTTAACCGCCAGATACGCAACGAACAGAGAAAGCAAAGTACCGATAGTAGCAGCAATAACTGCATAAATAACGGAGTTCCAAATGCTTTCCATGTACTGAGAGCTGCTGATAACAGGAATCCAGGCATCAAAACCCAGGTTGGAAAGAGTAATCGGTTTAGACATACTCTTAATCAGAGAGGTAATGACGATAGAGCCTAAAGGAATAATTACAGAAATCATGCTGTAAGCACCTACGGCGCAGAAAGCAGGCCATTTCCATTTTCCCAGCTCAACAATATTAGGACGAGTGCTCTTGCCGCTGATAGTAGTATAGTCCTTACGTCCTACAATCCAGGTCATGAAGAACAGCAGGAAGTTTGCTAAGAACATCAGAGATGCAGCCAAAGCAGTAGCATCGCGGACACCATCAACGTCACCCATGTAAATATAAGTTACGATACGGGTAGTCATAACTTCTATGTTACCAGGCATACCAACGATAGCAGGAATACCGAAGCAGCTGCCTGCGGCAATAAATACCAGGAGTCCACCGGCAAAAATACTGGGAGCCATCAAAGGCAGGGTAACATCAAGCAGAGTGCGCAGCGGTGAAGCACCGGAAACTCTGGCAGCTTCCTCCAAAGTCGGGTCCATTTTCTCCATTGCGCGGGAAATAGTGATAAACGCAAAGGGAGAATAAAATAATGTTAATACCCATGCTAAGCCGCCAGTAGTATAAATATCAAAAGGAGCCTGCTGCAAGCCAAACATCCACTTGAAAATATTGTTCATATAGCCAACACTGGGATTAAGCAGCTGTACCCACGCAATAGCACCTACATAGGGCGGAATCATATAGCTGGAAACCAAAAGGGTACGATAAGCCTTCTTGCCGGGCATATCAGTACGGCCAACCAGCCAGGCCAGCGGGAATGTAATAATAACGCTGGCAACCATAACCAACAAAGACAGATTGATAGTATTGGTCAAAGCACGCCAGTTAACATCCTGACTGTATACGTTACGATAGTTTTCAAAATTGATGCTGCCATTATAGATAATGCTGTCATAAAGCAGCACACCCATCGGGAATATTACAAAATATATCAGCATCAATACAGAAAACGCAATGACTAAGAATTTGCTGTTAATTCTTCCCATAAAGTAAAAAATACTCCTTTCTGCATATAAAAACCGGAGAAAAATAGATACTTTTATAACGCAGGAAAAACAGGGAACGTATAAACGCCCCTGTTTTTCGCCATACTACCTAATTTTTATAATTTTCGGCAGCTTATTCCATAACTCTCTTACGGAATTCTTCCTTGATTTCAGCATTGTTGTCAGCAAGTTTCTTCCAGTCAACCTTGATTGCGCCTTCTACCAGTTTCTTGGTTTCAGGAGCACCTTTCGGAGCCGGTACATCTCCGCGAACAGAGTGCATCCAGCCTTTAACAACTGCTTCCTGACCTTCTTTGGACAGCCACCAGTCAACCAGTGCCTTAGCACCTTCCGGATTCTTAGTGGTGTTGAAAATAGCAATCGGAGACGGAACCATTACTACGCCGTCTTCAGGATAGGATACTTTCAAAGGCTCGTTCTTGGTATTAGCAAGTTTCAGAATATTTTCTTCCAAAATCATAGCTGCAGCATATTCGCCGGTCAACAGTTTATTTTGGATAGCAGAGTTGCCTTCTTCAACACGGATACCGTTTGCTTTCAGTTTATCAAAGTATTCCCAGCCATATTTGTCAGCCAATGCACCTACTGCAACATAAGCAGTACCGGACAGCATCGGGTTAGGCATAGCAATTTTGCCTTTCCATTTCGGGTCGGTCAGATCTTCCCAGGTTTTCGGAGCATCTTCCGGTTTCAGTTTATCGGAATTGTAGGCAATGATCATGTTGCTGATACGTACTGCAGTCCATGCGCCTTCTTTATCTTTTTCACTGATAACATTTTTAGCTTCCGGAGAAACATACGGAAGCAGTAATTTCTGTTCGTCAAGTTTCAGATAATAGGAAGGATCTGCTACCATCAATGCATCAGCAGCAATTTTTTTAGCTTTAATTTCACCGGTAATCTTAGTGATAACTTTTTCAGTACCGCCCTGGAACCAGTTTACTTTCATATCGGGGAAAGCTTTGGCAACATTAGGTTTGCACATATTGTCGATAATATCCGGATAAATAGAGGTATAAACCATTACTTCACCGGACAAACCGCCTTTGCCGCTATCAGCTTTTTTGTCGTCACCGCCGCAACCTGCAACTGCTACGGACAAAGCTAATAAAGCGGCAGCACCTAACATCCATTTAGATTTTTTCATTGTTAACACTCCTTCTTTTTAATAAATTTATCATCATAAACTCACACTACACGTACTTTCCTTTTTTAAATTCTCTTCAATTCTTGCGTTTTCCTGCTTACAGTTTACAAATTCTTTGCACTTTTTTGAAAATTTCTGTCACTTTTACGTTTCAAAAAAAGACATTCCACCACTATATTACATTTGACGCTTTTTGTCCTTCTTGGACTTTTTGCGTCCCGCTAGATAGCAGCAAAAAAATTTAATTCCCAGGCAGGTATATAAGGATGCTTACGCAGATATACTTTATACTCAGGCACAATCTGCCATAACAGCAGCGGCAACAAAAAGATATCCGCATCATAATGGTAAGCAGCTGCCAAAATCTTGGGGCGGTACTTAGAAATAACTGCTCTGCCGCCATTCAGCGCTTCTTTTTCTGCCCCTTCTACATCCATCTTAATATATGTTACCGGGTCATCGCCGCAGATATTATCAATAGTATCGACCGGTATAATATTTTTCTGTCCTGCCATTAGTGTTGACTGTCTGCCGCCGCTGTCAGAAAAGCCTTTTTCTTCACTCTGAGACCAGATTCCCTTCTGGCAGGTAACAAAATTGTCCCGCAAGGTTTCATGTAATTTTTCCAGCTTCTTAAAATTACGTCTGTCAGGCTCTACCGCAACAATTTTACGATAACTTCCGTCAGTAAGCTCCAAAAATTCCTGTACAGTATCGCCGTTATAAGCTCCCAAATCAAGATATATCTCCTGCTTGCCCCAGGCAAACAATTCCTTAAGGTCTGCTTTTCTGTCTGTTTCACAGGCCAGCAGATATCTTATATCGCCGCTCAATTTATAGTTTAAGGCAGCAGCAAATACTTCACGTGACTTTTCATCTGCTAATCTGTCGTACACATACTGCAGCTGCTGTTCATATTTTTCCAGCCACTGACAGCTTACTGTTTCTTCCTCTGCAAAAAGAGCTAAATGCGGCGCCAGTACCTCGTGCTTCTCGGCAAGCTCTTTAAACTTTGCCAGTACCTCCGGAATCTCGCTGGCAAAGGCAATCACTATCAGAACATCTTCGCCAAATCGTTCTATAATATTCTGATAACTGCATACAGTAAAGCCTCTGAATTGCTGATAACGAACAAAACCATCACTGGCAAAAATTCCGCTTATTTTTACTCCGTTTTTTTCGCACCAGTCCAGTATTTTATCAGCACCATTGCCCATACCATATAAAATAATAGGCTTACGTGCTGCCAGCAGTTTACTCCAGACATCGCTTTTTTCCTTAATAAAATTCAGCATAATAACCTCCGCTTCTTCCATTTCATTATACACTATCACTGCCTATCGCTGATACTGCTTTATCAATCTCTTTTCTTATGCTAAAATATAATTACAACAATTTGTACGGAGGTCTTATCATGCCCTTGCTAGAATCCGGTGAAAACTATCTGGAAACAATACTTATTCTTAAACAACGTAACGGCAATGTCCGTTCTATTGATATCGCTACAGAAATGAATTTTACCAAAGCCAGCGTCAGCCGTGCCATGAGTATTTTAAAACGTGATAACTATATCACTATGGAAGCTGACGGCAGAATTAACCTTACCGAAGCAGGCATGCAGAAAGCTTCCTCTGTGCTCGACAGACATGTTACATTAACCCGTTTTATCAACGAATACCTTAAAGTTCCCAAGGAAATTGCTGAAAAAGATGCCTGTCGCATTGAACATATTATCAGCCCTGAAACCTTTAACGGTATAAAAAATCTATTAAAATAAAATTACGAAAGAGGTGTATGCTAATGAAAAAATTAATTCTTATGGTAATCTGTTTATTATCATTATGCGCATTTACTATTACCGCGAATGCTTCTCCTAGTCACTGGGTACATCCAGAATATGATTTAACACAAATTACCACTATTAATGTTACACATTTTGAAAATAACACCCAATCATCTGGTAATTACACTGTTGAAAAAAATGCTCAGCAAAATATTATGTCAGCACTTTATGCTGCTGCCTCAAAACAAAATCTTTTAATTACTGAAAATGTAAATATTGAACAAAATACTGCTGATAATAGTCAAACTTCCTATTTAAAAAAAACACGTAATACTCCAAAAACTGTTAATTTGCAAATTACAGTCAACAAACTTGGATATTCTTCCACTGTGATTCCAGCACATTTTGACAATCAAGTCGATTATGTAAAAACTAAAGTCAAAGATAGTCACGGAAATTATAACGAAGTCAGCGTCCCAGTCACTCATCAAGTATATATACCAGAAACAACATATTATACTGCTCATGTAGAAATCATTTATAATCTTTATGATCCTGCAAATGATACAATGATTTTCACCAGCCGTGATTCTAGGGAACGTGGCGGAACTTACGATACTACTGGCATGCTGGAGCGCTCCACTAAAGACTTACTGAAAAACATCAAAAAAGGCAAATAAACTATTTTACAGCTCTGCTAAAGCAGAGCTGTTTTTATATGCTCTTTTTCATTATTAAAATCTATTATCATCTTTATTGACTTATCAATAAAAAATGTTATAATTTTAATATCTAAAGCTGAATACGAAGCAGGTTCTTTTTAGAATATCAAGTCCTTTGCGACGCGGTCCCGCCGCCAACGGCTTACAGCCGGCCTGCATAACCATATTTACCGTTGATCTACGAGCGATAGGGAGGAAAGTACAGAAATATTTTTCCCTTGCTGAATCGGCAAGGTTTTTTTATTCCTCTGATTTGTATTCAGCCAATAAAAAAGGAGTGTTTATACTATGAAATCCAGTATGAAGAAATTAGCCGTAATGACCTTTACCTGCGCAGCTTTGCTTGGTACTATCCCCGCAGCAGAAGCAGCTTACAGCCTCAGTGAAGAAGTTAAAGCTCCTACCCCTGCCTTGCTGCAGGCTACTCAAATCGGTGTACGTACCCACGAAACTGCCGCTCTGCAGCAGCTCCCCAACAAAGATGCCATCCTGGTAATGAGCTTTGGCACTACCTTTAAAGACACCCGCGAAAAAACTATCGACGCTACTGTTAAAGCTATCCAGGCAAAGCATCCTGATACCAAGGTTATGGTTGCCTTCACCTCTCACATCATTATCGACCGCATTAAAGCTAATGAGGGCATTGAATATCCTACCCCTGAACAGGCTTTAGAGCAGCTGAAAAAAGAAGGTTATACCCGTGTGGCTCTGACTTCTCTGGATATCATTCCCGGCATGGAATATGCCTATAAAGAAGCAGTATATAATCTGCACAAAAACGACTTTAAGAAAATGACTATAGGTACTCCGCTGATGTACTGGCAAGGCCAGGAAGGTCAGGATGACGATATTACCGCAACCATGCAGGCACTGTCTACTCAATTCCCGAAACTGGGCAAAAAAGACGGCGTACTGATTATGGCACACGGCACTCCGCATCCGGCAAATGCTTATTACGCAGTAATGCAGGACCGTCTGAATGAGCTCGGTTATGATAATGTCTTCATCTATTCCGTAGAAGGCTGGCCGCATCTGGAAACCGTTATTCCGCAGCTGAAAGCTAAGAAAATTAAAAACCTTACCATCATGCCGCTGATGATGGTTGCAGGTGACCACGCTAACAACGATATGGCAGGCAGTGAAGAAGATTCTCATAAATCCATCCTGGAAAAAGAAGGCTTTAAAGTAACTCCTTACATCCACGGTTTGGGTGAAAATCCTGCTATTCAGAAATTATTTGTTGATAAAGCGGAACAATCCTGGGAAGCTTTGCAAAATAGCAAATAAAAAATATGTCAAAATCCCTGCCATAAGGCAGGGATTTTTTAAACTGCAGTCATATATTACTTTTAAATCTTATAATTACGAGGTCTTAGTATGCAAAACACTTCTGCTTTCCTTACTCTCAGCTTCGGCTCTACATTTGCCGAATCACGTCAAAAAGATATCGGCGGCATTGAACAGACCCTACAGGAAGCTTTTCCCAACTACCATCATTGCCGCGCCTACACCTCTGCCATAGTGCGTCGTCATTTGGCGAAAGAAAATATTTTCGTTGATGATCCGGAAACTGCTTTACAGAAACTGCTGGAAGCAGGTTTCCGCCATATTCTGCTGCAGCCTACACACTTACTGCACGGCGAAGAATTTGAACAAAAAATTCTGACATTAAAGGATAAATTCGCAGCCTCCTTTGATTCCTTTATTATTAGTACGCCGTTAATAACTGTAGATGAAGACTATCCTTTAGTTGCGGCTGCTATCGCTGCTCAATTTCCGCAGCTTGCTCCCTCGGAAGGTATTATCCTCATGGGTCACGGTACTCCCCGCCGTAACAACAAAGCTTTTGGTCAGACCTATGTACGTCTGCAGAAAAACTTTGACTCCATGAATCTGCCGGTCCTCGTAGGTACAGTCGAGGATGAGGACAGCCCTAATTTTGATGCTGTCCTCCAGCAGCTGCAGCAGCGTAAATATACAAAAGTACACATGTATCCGCTGATGGTTGTTGCCGGTGACCATGCTGCCAATGATATGTACGGCGATGATGCAGACAGCTGGAAAACACGTATTGAACAACTTGGCATAGCAACCTGCGGTCATCTGTATGGACTTGGCCGTAATAAAGCTATCCAGGCACTCTATGTTCAACATGCTTTAAAAGCATTACTTTTCAACAAAAACCAATAACCTTTACATTGTACAGCAACATTTTTCCTTTTAAAAATCAAAGCATTTACTTTATGTAAATATTTTTACGTTGCCAAAGTATTCTGAAAATGATATACTTTACCTACTTAAAATCTATTTTTATTTTGAAAGGGTGTTGCAAATGGGTGTTGTTATTTCGGCTCTTGTTACCTTCTGGGTTGGTTATCTGATCTATAAGAAATACAAGCCGCAGCCGGTGCTTTTCCTCGGCGGTATGATCCTGATGTATCTTGCTGTTATCTTAGGTTACGGCCAGATTTTGGGAGAAAAAGCCAGAACCGGTTCCGTATTCTTTGATGCTTTTGAATTTATGCGTTCTGCTATGAGCTCTAACGTAGGCAAATTAGGTCTGAACATTATGTCTGTAGGCGCATTTGCTCGTTATATGGATAAAATCGGCGCTTCCCGCGCTCTGGTACGTTTAACTATTAAACCGCTTTTAGCGCTGAAATCTCCTTATCTGGTAATGTCCGGTACCTGGATTGTAGGTATGCTGATTGGTTTGTGCATTAACAGTGCTTCCGGTCTTGCAATGCTGCTCATGGTTACCATGTTTCCAATCCTGATTGGCCTTGGCGTAAGCCGTCTGTCCGCTACTGCCGCAGTTGCTACCACACTCTGCTTTGACTGGAGCCCCAGCGATACCGGCACCATCCTTTCTGCTGAAACTGCCGGCGTAAACCCGGTATTCTACTGGAGCCATTATCAGGTTCCTATCGTTGCTGTGGCATTCGTAGTTGTAGGCGCACTCCACTATTTCACTCAGAAATATATGGATAAACGCGCTGGACACGTAGTTACTCCTATGGAAGTTGAAACCGTTAAGGACGAAGCAGATACCGCACCGATGATTTACGCTATTCTGCCGGTAATTCCGCTGGCTTTGATTCTTTCTTTCAGTTCTCTTTGGATTACTACCGTTAAAATGAACATTGTTATGGCTATGTTTATCGGTCTCTTCATCGGCATGTGCTGTGAATACATCAGATGGCGTGATGCAAAGAAAGTCTTCGGCGATATTCAAGCTTTCTTTGATGGTCTCGGTATGCAGATGGCTAACGTTATCACCCTGATTATCGCTGGTCAAACCTTCGCACAAGGCTTGATTGCTATGGGTACCATCAACACCCTTATTGAAGGCAGTAAAGACTTAGGCTTCGGTCCTATGGCTATGATGCTGGTTATGGTTGCTATCATCGCCGTATCTGCAGTAGTAATGGGCAGCGGCAACGCTCCGTTCTTTGCTTTCGCTGCACTTACCCCGGCTGTTGCAGCTCACACCGGTCTGCATCCCGTACTGATGCTGCTGCCAATGCACTTTGCAGCTTCCATCATGCGTAACTGCTCCCCGATCACAGCTGTTATCGTTGTTTCCTCCGGCATGGGCGGTGTATCTCCCTTTGACCTGGTAAAACGTACTGCTATCCCTATGGCAGGTGCTATGATCGTAACCATTGGCATGACCTTCTTCTACTACTATTCCGGTTATTGATTAACTTACTGACAGCTGGCTGCCAAAGCAGTCAGCTGTTTTTATTTAGATTGGAAAGGATTGATTCTTATGTTCATTTGCGACTGCCATTGTGATACTCTCACAGAGCTGTATAAAAAACAAACTTCTTTATACAGCAATGACCAACATTTTGATATTAAACGCCAGATTGAGCTGGGCGGCGGCCTGCAATTCTGCGCTATCTTTGTTCCTACCCATGAATTCCGTTACTACGGCGGTCTGCGCTATACCCTCTGCCTGTTGGATAAATACAGACAGGAAATAAAAAAATTGCAGGCTGACGGCATCGATGTGCTGCCGGTTCTCACTAAGGCAGATGCTGCTGATGCTTTAAATCATAAAGCCGCTACTCTGCTTGCCATTGAAGAAGGCGGCGCTATCGACGGCAGTCTGGAAGCACTGCGCTGCCTGTATGATCTTGGCGTACGCGCTATGACACTTACCTGGAGCAATCGCAACGATATTGCTGACGGCATCAATGAAGCAGCAACCGGCGGCGGTCTTACCGTTTTTGGGCGTCAGGTAGTACAGGAGATGAACCGTTTAGGTATGCTGGTAGACGTTTCCCATATTGCTCCTGCAGGCTTCTGGGATGTTATCGAAACCAGCAGCAAGCCTATTATCGCTACTCATTCCAATGCTAAGAGCCTTTGCTCCCACCCCCGCAACCTGGATGATAAGCAAATTGCCGCTATCAACAAAAATAATGGTTTAATTGGCATTACCTTCGCCGGACAATTCCTCGAAGAGGACTATAACGATGCCTGCATCGACAGTGTTTACCGCCATATCGACTATATGCTGAATCTTATGGGCAATGACGAACATATCGGCTTCGGCAGCGATTTTGATGGTATCAGCCATCCTCCCTATAATATCAAAGGCGTACAGGATTATCGCCCGCTGATAGAATATCTGCAAAGCAAAAATTACAGTGATGAAACCATCGCTAAGATTACTCATCGCAATGTGCTGAATCTGCTGCAGAAAGTATTATAATAAAAAAGCCTGTCAGTTAAGCTGACAGGCTTTTCTGTTTTATTTTACAATATTTTGCGGGTTACCATCCATCCAGCATCTGATATTAGCAAATACTATTTCCGCACGCTTTTCCAGCGCTTCACGGCTGGCAAAAGCAATATGAGGCGTAAGTACAGCGTTTTTTGCACCGCACAGCGGATGCTCAGCGGCAATAGGAGGCTCGTTTTCAAATACATCAATACCGGCGCCTGCCAAACGGCCTTCATTAAGTGCTGCGGCTACAGCCGCACTGTCCACAACAGGTCCTCGGGATGTATTGAGCAGAACAGCTCCAGGCTTCATCATCGCAACTGCTTTAGCATCAATCAGATTCTTGGTCGCTTCTGTAAGCGGCACATGCAAAGAAATAAAATCCGCTGTCTGCAGCAAGGTTGTCAGCGGTACATATTCTACACCGGCGTCCTTCAATTCCTGTTTTTCTGTACGGCTGCTGGCAATAACGCGGCAGCCAAAAGCTTTGGCCAGCATTGCTACGCGGCTGCCAATAGCGCCAGTGCCCACAACGCCGAAGGTCTTACCATACAGTTCAAAGCCAACCAAACCATCTTTAGTACCGCAGCTGCGGCAGCGCTCATCACAGGGAACAATATTGCGGATAACACTGATAGCAAGGCCAAAAGTAAGTTCTGCTACAGCGTTGGTAGAATAGCCTGCAGCATTGCAGACAAGGATATCTTTAGCTTTGCAGGCAGCCAAATCTACGTGATCAACACCGGTAAAAGCTACAGAAAGCAGTTTCAGCTTCTTGCAGGCAGCAACGGCTTCTCCCAGCAGCGGCTGATTAGCCATGATTACCACATCTGCATCTTCAATTCTTGAAATAAGCTGCTGCACATCATCGGCTCTGTCATTATATGCTATAAATTCATTACCAGCCTGGATAAACGGCTGTGCCAATAAAGCTAATTTTTCCTGACTGATTCCCAAAGGTTCCATAACAACGATTTTCATTATTTTATCTCCTCTGCAAAATATCTTTTCAGTTCATCATTATTTTGCACTTGCGTAAGTGTCAGCATTAATTTCAGGCGTGCTTTCTGCCCCGTAAGCTCTCCTGCATACAATAAGCCGAAATTCTTCATAGAACCGGCACTGCCCAAATAGCTGTAAATAGGCACTACTCGTCCTGCGTGCACCCTGCTGGCTAATACTACCGGAATCCCCTTACTGCGGACATAACGTATACCTTCCATAACAGCAGGCGGTACATTGCCGCATCCAACAGCTTCTACAACTAAGCCCTGCACCGGCTTATCGGCAGCGCAGCGGAAAAAGAAATCATCCATACCGGCATAGACTTTCAACAGTTCAACTTCAGCTGTCAGCTTACCCTGAACAGTAATTTTTTCCAGCTTTTCACTGCGGCGGCGGAATACCACTCCATCCTCATACACATATCCTACCGGACCCCAATGCGGTGATGCAAAGGTGCTGCAGGACACAGTATGTGTCTTGGTAACCTCAGCCGCAGCATGTATTTCATCATTAAATACCAGCAAAGCACCTCTGCCGCCGGCATCACTGCAGGCAGCAACCTTTACCGCCGCCAGAATATTTGCAGGCCCGTCATATCCCATATCACTGGCCCCGCGCATAGCGCCTGTAATACATACAGGTTTTTCCGTCCTGCAGGCTAAGCTAAGTACATAAGCAGTTTCCTCCATAGTATCCGTACCGTGGGTAACAACTATACCGCTTACATCTGCACGCTCGGCATATTCATCTGCCAAAGCAGCTACTTCCAGCATCATCTGCGGCGTCATATGCCCGCTGGGCACATTAGCATATTCTTTTACTTCCAAATCAGCAATCTGCTGCAGCGCAGGAACAGCCTCCAGCAAATCAGCTCCGCTGACAGCAGGCACCAATCCGCCTGCAGCAGCATCATATTTCATGGCGATAGTACCGCCGGTAGTTATCACTACTACTTTCTTCATTTCCAGCCACGCCTTTCTTCTCCATGTATATCTATGATAACACAATATTTTCTTAAATAAAATTCTGCACGTCCGAGAAAATTGTAGTGTATAATAAAACCACGGAGGATTAAGACTATGCAAATAACTGATACAGCCCTTGTTCTCGAAGGCGGCGGCATGCGCGGCATGTTCTCAGCAGGAGTTTTTGAAGCTTTTATGCTCAAAGGACTAGTTTTTCCCTATATCACAGCTGTTTCTGCCGGTGCCTGCAATATTTTATCCTATATGTCCAATCAGCCTTTGCGTACTCGCAGGATAATCGAAAATTATGTTACTGATAAACGCTACTTCAGTCTGAAAAACTGGATGGAAAAAGGCAGTATCTTCGGCTTTGACTTTATCTTTGAGGATTTGCCTAAAACTCTGCTGCCTTTTGATTTTGAAACTTATTACAATTATCCCGGTGTTCTGCAGGTAGGCACTACAGATTGCCGCAGCGGCCAATCCGTATGGTTTGGCAAAGAAGCTATTGGTCATTCTTTCCTGCCCGTACGTGCTTCTGCTTCCCTGCCCTTTCTTGCGCCTATCGTGCATATAGGCAGCCGTGACCTGCTGGACGGCGCGCTCGTAGCGCCTATTCCTTATGAAAAAGCACAGGAAGCAGGCTATAAAAAATTTATCATCGTCCTTACCCGCAACAGCGGCTATCGTAAAAAGAAATCTGTGCCCCAGATTTTATTGAAAACCTGGTATAAAGATTATCCTAAACTGTGGGAAATTATGCAGCAGCGCCCCGAGCTGTATAATAAGCAGCTGGAATATGTAGAGCAGCTGGAAAAAGATGGCAAAGCAGTAATCATCCGTCCGCAAATACCACTGGAAATAGACCGTCTTGACATTAAGCCCGATAAGCTGCTAGGGCTTCATGACCATGGCATTGGCTGCGGTCTGGAAGCTTATGATAAAATCATCAATTTAATAAACAGCAAATAAAAAACGTCTGCAATAAATGCAGACGTTTTCTTTTTATTCAGCAATTATTTTTCGCTTTTCTTGCCCCAGCAGAAAATACCTTTCTGATCAGGCATTACTGCAGGATCAAACTCCGGCTCTACGATACCGGAACGTTTTTGACGCAGATAATCTTCCAGCGCCACAAAAGCATATTTGCCAAGTAAAGCAATAGCCACCAGGTTCGTAATGGCCATCAAAGCCATAAACAAATCGGCCAAACTCCATACAAAGGGAACCTCAGCAACACTGCCAAACATAACCATAGCGACAACAGCCGCACGATAGAGCATGAGGAAGCTTTTATTTTTATTGATAAAGGGGATATTGATATCACCATAATAATAGTTGCCTACGATGGAACTGAAAGCAAACAGAATAATCATTACAGCTAAGAAAGTAGGAGCCCAGCCGCCTATATGCTCAGCCAAAGCAAGCTGTGCCAGCTCGATACCGGTCTTGCCGCTGGCAGTATAATCATTGGTCAGCAGGATAATAAAAGCAGAAGCACTGCAAACAAACAAAGTATCTACAAAAACACCGAATGCCTGAATCAGGCCCTGTTTTACAGGATGGCTGGTAGACGCAGTTGCAGCCGCATTCGGCACTGCACCCATGCCTGCCTCATTGGAAAACAGACCGCGTTGAATACCAGTCATCAGCGCTGCGCCCATACCGCCGCCGGCAACAGCCTGCAGACCAAAAGCAGAGCTGACAATATCACTCAGCATCTGCGGTACCAGAGAAATATTAACAACAGTAACGTACAATGCTACCAAAAGATAAATACCAGCCATTACCGGTACCATCATTTCAGCAACTTTTGCAATACGGGTAACACCGCCAAAAATAACTGCAGCTGTTAAAGCAGCAATGCAGATACCCACTGCTGTACGGCTGATACCAAAAGCCGCACTGAAAGAAACCGCAATAGTATTGGACTGTACAGAGTTAAAGATAAGGCCATAAGTAACACTTATTAAAACAGCAAATAAAATGGCCATAGGCTTGTTGCCAAGAACGTTTCTGATATAATAGGCCGGACCGCCGCGGAAACCGCCGCCTTCACGAGGCACTTTATAAATCTGGCCCAGCGTACTTTCTACAAAACCTGTTGCACTGCCGATAAGAGCAATAACCCACATCCAGAAAATAGCACCAGGACCACCGGTAACAACTGCAATAGCAATACCGGCAATATTGCCTACACCTACACGGGACGCCGTACTGATGCAGAACGCCTGGAAAGAAGAAACACTGTTTTCTTCTACATTACTGCCTGCAGTCTTAGTAATAAGACGCACCATTTCCTTAATGCAGCGCAGCTGTACAAAGCCGCTGCGCAGCGTAAACCAAAGTCCCAGTCCAATCAGCATAATAATAAGCACATAGGACCACAAAAATCCGTTAAGAGTACCAACCATACTTTCAATAAATTCCATGCTTCCGCCTCCTAAAATAAAATTTAATTTACAGGCACTTCTACTACTTCCCGCGCTTCCAGCTCAAGCTCCACAGTCTTATTAAGCTTTTCAGTCAGCCATGCTTCTGCCTGCTGCTTATCGCTTTCCTTCATGCGCAGGATTACTTTGGCACGCAGTCCGTATTCAACTTCGGCAATTTCAAAAAGCTGCTGCTGATACAGGATATTGAGTATCTTTCCCACATCATTTAAATCATCGAGAAAGAAATATCTGCCCATCATTACCTTTTCGGCAATCCCGCTGCCGCGTACCGCACCGGCTACACTATTGGTATAAGCCCGCACCAAACCGCCCGCGCCAAGCTTAATACCGCCGAAATACCTTGTTACGACTGCAGCAGTATTAGTCAGCTTATTCTTGCGCAGTACCTCCAACATTGGCAGCCCTGCCGTACCGGACGGCTCCCCATCATCACTGGAGCGCTGTGCCAGATCATCTATAATATAGGCAGAGCAGTTATGCGTTGCATCCCAGAATTCTTTTTTTATATTCTTAATGAATTCCTGAGCCTGCGCTTCATTCTCCACCTTTTTCAGCGTACAGATAAACCGGGATTTCTCAATAACCGTTTCCTGCCGAAAGTCCTTAACAATAGTAAACAAGACTGCTCCTCCTTCTAAATATATTGTTATTATACCATAATCACTCATTATAAAAATGCATATAGCTAATTTTATTTAAAAATTTGCTGAAAATATTTACTAAATATCTTTTTCAATTGTCGTTTATCGTAAATATCGTTACATATTTTCTCTGTTACACAAGCCTTTTTCTGTATTTTTCATACATTTCTTAACTTTATGTTTATTTTGCATCTTATATTTGTTATAATACTGCACAAATATAAAGGAAAGGCTTTTTTAAGGTACTTTTCTAGGACATTAGTCCATAAATTATAAGGGAAAGAGGTTTTCAGTATGAAGAATTTTTGTAAGCTCATCGGAAAATATTTCGGTATGATTGCCGTACTTTTTCTGATTCTTGGTATGACAATGCCGCAGAACTTTACCTGGGTAGTCGGTAAATTCGGCGGAGTGGCAGTTCTCAGCTTACTTTTAGGCGTAGTTATGTTTGGTATGGGTACAACCCTCGATTTAAAGGACTTCGCCTTAGTTTTAAAAAGACCGCTTGATGTTTTCATCGGCGCCTGCGCTCAGTTTGTCATTATGCCCGGCTTGGCTTACCTTATTGCCAGCGCCTTTAATCTTGATCCGGCACTGACTGCCGGTGTCGTACTCGTCGGTACCTGCCCCGGCGGCACATCCTCCAACGTTATTACCTTTATGTCCAAAGGCGACGTAGCCTTGTCTGTTACTATGACCAGTGTTTCCACTGTGCTTTCTCCAATCCTGACTCCGTTTATTACTTATCAGCTGATTGGTGAAAGAATCGCTTTCGACCCAGTAGGCATGTTCTGGAGTATTGTGCAAATTGTTATCGTGCCTATCTGCTTAGGCTTGGCAGTAAAATCTTTCCTGCCTAAACTGGCAGCCACTGCTACCGATTACCTGCCTGCAGTTTCGGCAATTGCCATTTCTCTGATTATCGCCGGCGTTATCGCAGTCAGCCGCGACAACATTCTGCGTACTTCCGGCACCATCCTCTTAGTTGTTATACTGCATAACTGCCTCGGCTACACCTTGGGCTTCATATTAGCGCGCCTTACCGGTATGAGCTGGAAAAAAGCTATCGCTCTTTCCGTCGAAGTAGGTATGCAAAACTCCGGTCTTGCTACTGGCCTTGCCAAAGCACACTTTGCTTCCATGCCTATGGCTACCGTGCCCGGTGCTATCTTCTCCGCATGGCACAATATTTCCGGCGCTGTGCTGGCGTGGATTTTTATTAACTTCTTAAATCCAAAATTCGACCCGGAATACACTGCAGAAGAAACAACAAAATAAAAACATAAAAATACAGCATCGCTCAGCGGTGCTGTATTTTTTATCACTTTAATAAAATTTCTTATGCTATAATGAACGAAGAAAGCAAAGAGGTGAAACATATGCCTTTAAATGATATAACAAAACTAATCAATAAACTGGCAGCTGAGCATAATCTTGATGAACAGGAGCTGCTGCAGCTGCTGCAAAACAGTAACGAAGCATCCGATGCCTTACTGTCTGAACTTGCACGTAAGCAGGCACAGCAAATTTTTGGCAGAAATGTCTATCTGCGCGGACTTATTGAATTCAGTAATTACTGCCGCAACGACTGTCTTTATTGCGGTATCCGCCGCAGCAACAGCCAGGCAAGCCGCTATCGACTGACACCGGATCAGATTCTTGACTGCTGTAAAGCAGGTTACAATTTAGGATTACGTACTTTCGTATTGCAGGGCGGCGAAGACTTTGCCTACGACGACCAAAAGCTTACTAAAGTTATCGAGAATATAAAAAAACAGCATCCAGACTGTGCTGTTACTATATCTGCCGGTGAACGTCCGCCGCATATTTACAGGCAATGGTTTGAGGCCGGTGCTGACCGTTATCTTCTGCGCCACGAAACAGCAACTGCCGAGCATTACGCTAAGCTGCACCCACCTGAACTTACTTTACAGCCCAGACTTGAATGCCTGTATAACCTCAAGGAAATAGGCTATCAGGTAGGCACAGGCTTTATGGTTTGCTCACCCTGGCAGACAACGGAAAATCTGGTACAAGATTTATTATTTATCAAAAAATTCCAGCCACACATGGTAGGTATCGGTCCCTTTATACCGCACCATGACACGCCGCTGGCAGCTTTTCCTGCCGGCAGCATTACACTGACACTCAGACTGCTGGCCATCCTGCGGCTCTTGCTCCCCAATCTGCTGCTGCCGGCTACTACAGCCTTAAATACACTGTCAGAAAAAGGCCATCAGCTTGGCATTCTGGCAGGCGCCAATGTCATAATGCCTAATCTGTCGCCGCAGGATGTACGCGCTAAATATACTCTCTACGACAATAAGCGTTCTACCGGCAGCGAAGCTGCTGAAGGCATCGCTATCTTAAAAGCTCAGCTGGCTGAAATAGGCTACAGCGTTCCCGTTAGCCGCGGCGATGCACCTGGAGTGAAGCTATGAATGCCAAATACCAGGTCATAAACACCTATAAATCTTTAAGCGATTGGCATAGCTTCAGACTGCGTCTGTTCGGCGAAGGTATCTTAGTCGGTCTGGCAGCCGGACTGGTTATCTGCCTGTTTCGCTTCGGTCTCGAGCAGGCAGAAGAGCTGCGCAGCCTTGCCTACTTGTATCTTACAACAGCAGAATGGTACTTGCATTTAGGCTGGTTCCTCTTACTGCTCATTATTGGACAAATTTTAGTCTATCTGATTCGGTTGGAACCAATGGCCGCCGGCAGCGGTATTCCCCAGGTAAAGGGCGTACTGCTTGGGCTTGTAAAGCTGCGCTGGCTCTCTGTCCTCTGCACTAAACTCGTCGGCGGTATTCTCGGTATCGGCGCCGGTCTTTCTCTTGGCCGTGAAGGCCCTTCTATCCAGCTGGGCGCAGTAGCAGCGCAAGGTATTAGCCGCCTGCTGGGGCGGACACGTATGGAAGAGCGTTATCTGCTCACCAGCGGTGCCAGCGCCGGGCTGGCAGCTTCCTTCAATGCTCCGCTGGCAGGGGTTATCTTTGCTCTGGAAGAACTGCACCGCAATTTTTCCGTAGCCGTTATGCTGCCTGCCATGGCAGCCGCTATGATCGCTACTATTGTTTCACGCGCTCTGTTTGGAGCGGAGGCAGTATTTATCTTTCCTCACTTACCGGCACTGCCGCTCGACTATTACGGTTACGTTATCCTGGTAGCAATCGTTACAGGCTTCTGCGGTGTTATTTTTAACAAAGGGCTGTTAACCATCCCTGCTTTTTATGCTTTACCCTATTTTCAAAAACCAATAGTTAAAATCTGCTTTCCTTTAGTTATTGCAGGTATTTTAGGTTATTTTCTGCCTCAGGTACTCGGCGGGGGTAATAAACTGATAAACAGCTTAGCCGCTGTGCCTGTATCTCTGCAGATGCTTTTACTGCTACTTGTTTTCAAGCTGCTTTTTACCCTGCTCAGCTACGGCTGCGGTGTTCCCGGCGGCTTTTTCCTGCCCATGCTGGTTATCGGTGCTCTCTGCGGCAGTATCTGCAGTAATATTCTTGTTTCCCTGCAGCTTATCACTGCCGATTATGCCGCTGATATGGTCATTATGGCTATGGCAGCTCTGTTTTCTGCTTCGGTACGTGCACCCATTACAGGTACGGTACTGATTATGGAAATGACAGCTTCCTACGAGCAGCTGCTGCCGCTGGCAATTTCCTCTATGGTAGCGCTGATTATCGCTGAGCTATGCCGCAGCAAACCCATTTACGAAGAACTTTTGCAGCGTTCTCTGCGGCAAAAGCAGCCTGAAGCTGACTTACTGGAACAGCGTAATATAGCAGAATTTGCTGTCTGCAGCGGCAGTACTGCCGAAAACAAGCTGGTAAAGGATATCAACTGGCCTGCCGATACCTTGCTGGTTGATATTAAACGCGGCGAACAGAGACTCATACCAGCCGGCAATACCCGCATTCGCTCCGGTGATTTTCTCTATATTCTTACACATAATAAAAATATCGTTTTACTGCAGCAGATTACCGGAGAAAAACAAACAAAAAAATAAAAAAGCACTGCCTAAGCAGTGCTTTTTTATTTTTTAATCGTCAAAGCTATCAGATTCCCAGCATGACATCAATAATTTCTCTGTCCGTTTCTACCATACCCTGACTGGCAATCTTACCTACTGCAGCAATAGTTTCGTCTGCAGTCTTTTGCACAATGCCGTCGCCGCCGGCAAAGTTTTTCTCAGCCATCATCATATCGAAAGCCAGCAGACCGCCTTCAATAGACATAGCTATTTTAGCCGCGCAGGATGATTTCGCGCCGTCACAGATAATACCGGAATTAATCGCCAGAGCATTTTCTACTACATGCTCAATCTGCTCGGAAGTACAGTCATGCAGGAAAGCAATACCTGCACCGCTGCCGCAGCCGGCGCTGACAGCACCGCAGTATGCAGAAAGCTTGCCGATACCCTGTTTAAGATAAATAGTGATTAAATCACTTAACAGCAAAGCACGCAGCAGTTTTTCCTGCTCAACCTTCATAGCTCGTCCATATACCACTACCGGTACGGAAGCAGTGATGCCTTGGTTGCCGCTGCCGGAAACAATTACTACCGGCAGCTCGCAGCCGTTCATACGGGCGTCAGAAGCCGCTGCCGCATTAGCCTTAGCCTGGATACGTTTGCTGTTAGGCTCACGCTGCAGCAGGATTTTGCCGATACTTGCACCATATTCGTTTTTCAGGCCTTCTTCCGCAATAGCCATATTATAATCTATCTGGCGCTGTAAAAACTCTTCAACAGGCGCTAAAGGCATATTAGCAGCCGCGCTGATAACCTCATCCAGCTTCCACAGGCACTCAGCCTTTTCTTCCTGCATCGGCTCCACCTGTTTTTCCATTATTACGCAGTCATCTTTCTTAATGCAGGTAATATTGGTATGGTCAGTACGAATAGTAACCGCTGCCGTATGACCTCCCTGCGCAGCTTCTACTCTGATATAGAAAATATCCGGCTCTTCAGACACATGTACCTTTACTATGCCTGCTTCCGTATATTTTTTAATAGCCGCTTTTTCTTCTTCGCTGATATAAGCCAGTACCTGCAGTTGACGTTCAGAATGACCGGCTACAAAGCCTGCCACACAGGCAACCTCTATACCACGCATCTTATTGGTATTAGGCACTACTACGCTCTTAACGTTCTTAATAATATTACGGCTTACATAGATATCTACGCTCTCCGGAAAACCCTCCAGTTGCTCTCTGCACACCGCACTGGCATAAGCAATAGCAATAGGTTCAGTACAGCCCATGGCAGGGATAAGCTCTGCCTTCAACGCCTCCACATACACTGCATATTTGTCCTGCATATTTTTTCCTCCTCCGATTTTTCGCCTATCACAGCGAAAACATTCTCTCTAAAATAAAAAAGGAACTATATATATCATATACAGTTCCTTTATTTTTAGCAAATTTTCTGTTTTTATTTATTAAATAAACCGGTGAAATCGAAGGTAGCAAAATAATCTGCCGGAGTTTCTGCACGTCTGATCAGCTCAGTGCTGCCGTCTTCTTTCAGCAGTACCTCTGCACTGCGCAGCTTGCCATTGTAATTGTAGCCCATAGCAAAGCCGTGCGCACCTGCATCATGGATAAAGAGCAGATCACCGATATCAATTTTCGGCAGCATACGGTCAATCGCAAATTTATCATTGTTTTCGCACAGACCGCCGGTTACATCATATTTATGGTCGCAGGGAGCATTTTCCTTGCCCATAACAGTAATATGATGATAAGAACCATAGATTGCCGGACGCATCAGGTTAGCAGCGCAGGCATCCAGTCCGATGTATTCTTTATAAGTGTGTTTTTCATGAATAGCTTTTGCAATCAGCGCACCATGGGGTCCAAGCATAAAGCGGCCCATCTCGGTAAAGATTTTTACATCATCCATACCAGCAGGAACCAGGATTTCCTCATAAGCCTTGCGCACGCCTTCACCAATAGCAAGGATATCATTGCCTTCCTGTTCAGGTTTGTAGGGAATGCCTACGCCGCCGGAAAGATTGATAAATTCAATATGTGCACCGGTTTCCTCTTTCAGTTCTACAGCAGTTTTGAAGAGAATTTTTGCCAGTTCAGGATAGTAATCGTTAGTAACAGTGTTAGAAGCCAAAAATGCATGCATACCAAAATGCTTAACGCCTTTTTGCAGCAGGATTTTGAAAGCTTCGGTCATCTGAGCGCGGGTCAGACCGTATTTAGCATCTCCGGGGTTGTCCATGATATTGTTCTCAATGGCGAAATGACCACCCGGGTTAAAACGGCAGCTGATGGTATCAGGAATATCTGCTACCTTTTCCAAAAGTGCAATATGAGTAATATCATCAAGGTTGATAGTTACGTTCAGCTTGCGTGCCAGCTGGAAATCTTCCGCCGGAGTTGCGTTGGAGGAAAACATGATTTCATCATTTTTAAAACCAACTGCATCAGCCATAATCAGCTCAGTATAGGAAGAGCAGTCTGCGCCGCAGCCTTCCTCACGCAGGATTTTCAAAATGGTCGGATTAGGAGTTGCTTTAACGGCAAAATATTCCTTAAAGCCTTTATTCCAGGCAAAAGCCTGATTTACCAGACGGGCAGTTTTGCGAATGCCAGCCTCGTCATACAGATAAAACGGAGTTGCGTAATGAGCAGCAATCTCATCCAGCTGCTCTTTGTTAACAAACGGTATCTTTTCAGCCACGGTTATCACCTTTCTGCAATTCAATTAATTTTATTTCATTTTTCAGCGCATCCTTGAACAGATCTACCAGGTTACGCTTACAGGAATATAAGCAGGTTGAATTTTCTTCGTCTGCCAAATCACCGGTCAGTACCGTATGCGAATCGGCAATCAGACGGATCTGTTCATGCTGCTTGCTGGCAGAGTAGCATATAGCTCCCTGCATCGTAAAATCCTTATCGCTGATGATTACAACCTTTAATTTTCTGTCGATAGCCTCCTGCAGTTCCTGCTGCAAAAGCTCCATTACTCTGGCATTGGCAGAAACATAAATTCTGGCCTGTGCCTGACGAACGGTATTTTTTAATTTATTTATTATCTCCCGCTCGCCTTTAATAGTAATGTAGCCTTCGGCATCGTTCTTTAACTGCGGCAGCTGCTGCAGAATATCCTGCTTGATTTTTTGCAGTCGTTCCAGCTTGTTCTGACAAAATTCTTCTGCCGCTACAGGTGTATAGCGTGTTACCTTACCTTCTTCCAGAATATAGGCAGCACCCTTATCTACCAGCCCAGCTAAAGCCGTATAGGTATTAGAACGCGAAATACCTGTCTGCTTGGCAGCTTCGTAGCCCGTAAGGCTGCCTGCCTTCAGCAGCAGTACATACAGCGTTGCTTCCTGCTTTGTGAGATTAAAGTTTGTTAATCCTTCGATAAGTTCCATTGTCCCTCATTCAGCTCTTCTTTTTATTGTTCCTGTTTAAGAACACTATATTATATTTTTTTTGAGTTGTCAATAGCTAACAGCTATTTTTTCTCTTATAAACTTTTCTTGCCACCGCTGACTGGCAGCGTTATAATATTATTGTCATATGTCAGAAAGTTTATATTGCCTTTACAGCACTGACTTAGTACATTCATCAAGCTGCCGTAAACGGCCAATCTGAAAGGAAGAAATAATTATGAAAATAGCAGTAACCTATGCAGACGGAAATATTTTTCAGCATTTCGGTCATACCGAGCAATTTAAAGTATATGAAGCAGAAAATGGTCAAATCATCTCCGCGCAGGTCATCAGTACTAACGGCAGCGGTCATGGTGCTTTAGCAGTTCTGCTCTCTGACCTGCAGGTTGATACGCTGATTTGCGGCGGTATCGGTGCCGGCGCACAAAATGCACTGGCACAGGCTGGCATTAAATTATACGGCGGAGCAGCCGGCAGCGCCGACGAAGCAGTAGCTGCGCTTTTAGCAGGCAAGCTTGCTTTCAATCCTGACGTACATTGCAGTCACCACGACCATGAGCATGGTGAACACCACTGCGGTGAACATCATACCTGCGGCGGTCACAATTAATTTATGCGGCTTAAAGAAGAACTTAATCGTCCTGATGCTTTGCTGCAGCAGCTGACACATGTTTGGGAAAGCTCAGTAAGAGCAACACATCTATTTCTGCCGGAATCAGATATTATTGCTATCAAAAAATGTATTCCTCGATACCTATCGGCTGTGCCTATACTAATCACCGTATCAGATAACAATAAACATATTGCATTCATGGGTCTACAGGAAAATAATATCGAAATGCTTTTTATTGATGCGAACTACCGAGGTAAAGGTATAGGTAAAAGACTTATCAGCTATGCTTTAAATAAATATGCGGCAGATAAAGTAACCGTCAACAAACAAAACCAGCAGGCAATAGGATTTTATGAAAAAATGGGTTTCGCAGTTTTCAAGGAAACACCTGTCGACGAACAGGGCAGACCCTATCCACTTCTTTATATGGCTTTACAAAAAAAGACTTAGGCTAAGTGATATGTACCCAGAGTTCTGGACATATTTCTTAACTACACTGAGTATATGGATGCCATCTTATATTTTAAAGATGGTATCCATTTTGTCTTTTTCTAAATTCTTTATTTGTTGTAATAGTTTATATCTTATACGACTTTCTCAAATTCTTCAGTTAAATAACATTTAACAAATCTTTTTTTGAAATATAATGTCAATTCTTCTGATTTCAAAATATTATGTTGATTTTAGAATATACATTGTCTTTAGTAGATATTTTAATTTGTACTCTTTTCTATGAGTTCTTTGACAATTGCTGCTTTTTCTTCTTGAGTTACACAGCACATTTTTCTTCTCTTTCTTTTATTATGTTAGTGCATTATAACCTTAATATTTATATTTTTGAACTCATTGATATAGCATTTCAGACTTTATACCGATAGTTAATGTCACTTTTATCATTTTGTCATTGTTATGTCGAAATCTGTTCTGACTAACACCATATGATGTTTCTGTGCTTTTTTCTTTTGTACATATCAACAAATTTTAATTTGCGCTTATAACTGTAACACACAAAAATACCCTCTTTACTTGTTTTGTCCAGTAAAGAGGGTACATATCTTACTATAGCAGTTACTTTTTTATCTTAGTACCAAATACATAATCCCAAGTTGCTAAATTATTACCACTTTCGCTATGTCTGACTAAAATATTTAATTCTTCAGGATTTAATTTAAAGCCACGTGCCCCCATCATTCCTGAGTATGTAGAACCGATATCTTTAACAAAAGCTATTTTATCTTCTTTATGAAGATTAAACCAATGTGAATTTACTTCAACCAATAAGGTTTTTCCATCATATGTAAGGTTACATGCTTCAAATAATCCTTCATATTTATTTGATAAAACAGAAGCATATGATTCGCCAATTTCGTTATGTTGTCCTTCTGTTAAATAAAATTTTTGAGATTGAGTTACGTTATTAGCTACTTGTTGTTCTTTTTTCTCTATAATATTGTCTGACTTTTGTTGATTTTGTTTGTTATCTTTTTGTTCTAATACTGTTTGATTTGTGGTATTTACTCTAATGGATTCATATTTTGTATTAGGAGTAAACGCTGATATCATCATCATTATGCCTAATATTATTGTTCCATAATAGTAATATTTCTTTGTATTGTCATATTTCGTTTTTATTGCTTTATATCCTATAAATGCAATTGTAAAACCTAATGCAAAGGTTAATGATTTCACTCCTGCAATAATAGCTATAATTAAGCTTATTATAAAGGATTTAATACCATATTGTTTGAATAGATTTATCATATGAAATCACCTCAAATTCATCTTTTTATATTCCGTTTCTATAAAAGTACTGATTTATCTTTTCAAATATAAAATAAAAGGGATATTTTTTATTCTTTCTGTTATTTTAAGAGATTTATTAAATTGTGTAAATCTTCTTTATGGATTTGATAGCCTAAAATGCTTTCTACTGCGACTCCTATCTAAATTAATCTTTTCGTTCTATCTTTTCTTTGGGCAAGTTTTTATTTTGCCAAGATATCTTTTTCGTGCTTTTAGTTGCTCTAATCGTTTATCTTTATTCTGCTGTTTTTACATTGTCCATAATTGGCCTCCGTATCACAGTATTTTTATTATACTATTTATACAGAAATATTGCACAATTTTTTGCATATAAGTATAAAAAAAACAGTAGAAGTAAATCCCACGTTTTTATACAAAAGCACATTTACAGACACAAAATTGTGTCCATTTTGCGATCTGTATAGCAGATAAAGAAAAATAAGGTAGCATATTATGGCAGTTTATAGTTATAATATATCAAATATAAACCGTGGAAAAATCAACTTCCACAACCACACTTGCATATATTCCTGGCAAAAAACAAAAGAGGCAAGACTTTGTTTGTCTGATATGTACCCATAATTTAGAGTATATTTCTTGACTACATGGAATATGTAGATACCATCCTGTATTTTAAAGATGGCATCCATTTTGTCTTTTTCTAAATTCTTTATTTGTTGTAATAGTTTATATCTTATACGACTTTCTCAAATTCTTCAGTTAAATAACATTTAACAAATCTTTTTTTGAAATATAATGTCAATTCTTCTGATTTCAAAATATTATGTTGATTTTAGAATATACATTGTCTTTAGTAGATATTTTAATTTGTACTCTTTTCTATGAGTTCTTTGACAATTGCTGCTTTTTCTTCTTGAGTTACACAGCACATTTTTCTTCTCTTTCTTTTATTATGTTAGTGCATTATAACCTTAATATTTATATTTTTGAACTCATTGATATAGCATTTCAGACTTTATACCGATAGTTAATGTCACTTTTATCATTTTGTCATTGTTATGTCGAAATCTGTTCTGACTAACACCATATGATGTTTCTGTGCTTTTTTCTTTTGTACATATCAACAAATTTTAATTTGCGCTTATAACTGTAACACACAAAAATACATTCCTTACTTGTTTTATACAGCAAAGAGAGTAAATATCACAAAGTATAAGTATTTAAATTGCTTCTATAATCTTCTGCAGTATCTCCACCGTTTCCTCCAAAGGCCGCGCCATGCTTTCATCCCAAACCATTTCCGGCATTAACGGCACATGAACGAATCCTATCTTCATTTTAGTATTCTGATAATTATGCAGCGAGAGATAAAAAACCTCATTGCAGATATAGGCGCCGCTGCTGTAGCCAATGGCTACCGGCATTTTTTCCTTGCGCAGCTTCTTCACCAGCGTATGCACATCAAGTGTAGCAAAATAAGCAGTCGGGCCATCTGTTACAATAGGCTCATTCCATGGCTTTTTACCTAAATTATCCTCTATCAGTGCATCTCTCAGATTGATTGCCACAGTATCTAAAATAATATCCGTACTGCCGCTGTTCATCCCCAGCATTAAAAGACAATCCGGCTGCAGCTGCTCCACTGCGTGGGCAATCTTCTTAAATTCGGAACCGTAGATATTTAAAAGCTGCAGCTTATGCAGCTCAAAATCGCCTATCTTATCAGGAATAGACTGTACAGCCTGCCAGGAAGGATTGATTATATATTTGCCAAAAGGGTCAAAGCCTGTTATCAGTAATTTACGCATTTTTTCTCTGCACCACCTTTAACAGTATAGTATAACTTTAACCTTCAAACAGCAATAAAAAAATCTGTATAATCATAGATTATACAGATTTTTATTTTATTTAATTTTCGTAAACAAAGCTTTGACGTTTTTGGTAGTCTGCTCTGCCAGTTCTTCAAAAGGCACACCCAAGACCTCGGCTGCATTACGCGCCGTCAGTTCCACATAACCCGGATTATTGCGTTTGCCGCGGTACGGCACCGGCGTCAGATAGGGACTGTCTGTTTCAAATAGCAGCAGCTCTCGGGGAATATAGCTCATTACCTCCCGCACCTTCTGGGCATTCTTATAGGTAGAAGTACCGCCAAAGCCAAAATAATAACCGCGTTTAACCAGTTCCTTAGCCATTTCCAGCGAGCCGGAAAAACAATGGAATACTGCGCGCACGCCGGTTACTTCCTTCTGAAAGATTTCCAGCATATCTCCATGAGCATCACGGTCATGAATAATAACTGGCAAATCAAACTGCTTGGCTAAATCTAACTGTTCTAAAAAAATACGCTTCTGTACTTCTTTAGGCTCGTTTTCCTTCCAGTAATAATCAAGTCCAATTTCTCCGATAGCTGCAACCTTCGGATGCACCGCCCAGGCTGCCAGCTTATCCAGATAATCGGCAGGTATGCCTTTTAATTCTTCCGGATGCCAGCCCACTGCCGCATAAATAAAATCATATTTTTCCGCCAGTTCTACTGCAAAGGCGGAAGTAGCTTCATCACAGCCGGGATTGACAATACCGTCCAAATCCTGCTGCAGCTTACTGATAAGTTCTTCCCGATCGTCCGTAAAATAATCGGAATCAAGGTGTGCGTGGGAATCCCACAATCCTGTTCTGCTCATAATTTACCCCAACATATAACGTAAAAAGCCTATATATAATTCCAGTACGAACATTATCCATAACAAAATATATCTCAGCACCGCAGCCTTGCGGGAGTAGATTTCTTCTCCCGGCAGATAAAACAGCTGTGGGTTTTGCGCATTATACATCAGCTTTTTCTTCAAGCCTGCTGTAAAGCCGCTGTCGATAATATCCTCGTTTTTCGTTCTGCGTCCCTTTGCCTCATTGATAGGACAGCTGTAATCCTGATGCTGTACTTTAAAGTCAATAATCGGACGAAGCTGACTGCCTCTGTCCCAGGTCTTCTTATAGCCGGATACAGTACCGTTAGCTTTTTCCGTACAGAGCTTTTCCAGCGTAGGAAAATAATCAGCTGTCATGGCCCTGACCAGAGAAATAATAGCTATCAGCATCGACAGCTTAACCATCCAGGTTACGGTCTTAACCAGATAGAAATAATAGCCCGGAACATGCTGCTCCAGCCACGCATAAGGCAATATATAAGGCGCCAGGCTGCCGATCAAGACCAGCAGCACACTGACGCCTAAAAGTACATAAGGACGCCAGTAAAGTCTGAAAAACAGCTTTTCTGACATTATGTCCTCCTATGAATTTATTTTACTCTGCTGCCGGAAGCAATGCCGGGAGCATCTGCCAGCACCAGATTGCCGTTGCCGTCAGAAGCAGCAAGCAGCATGCCGCGGGATTCAATACCACGCAGCTTAGCAGGTTTCAGATTAGCGATAACAATAACATTACGGCCAATCAGCTGTTCTGCTTCATAGTATTGAGCGATACCGCTGACAATAGTGCGTTCTTCTTCACCGATTTTTACCTGCAGCTTCATCAGCTTATCGGTTTTAGGTACGCGTTCTGCAGCAATAATTTCTGCTACACGTAAATCCAGCTTACCAAAATCATCAATGCTGATTTCCGGTTTGATTTCTTCTACTTTTGCCGCCGGTTTTGCTTCTGCTTTAGGAGCAGGAACAGCTTCCGGTTTATGTTCAAAGCGTTTGCCGCCGATGATGGTAGCACCGTCTTCGGTTACTTCGATACGCGGATACAGAGGCTCGCCTTTCTGTACTTTGGTACCGTCAGCAATACCGCCCCAAACTGCTTCTGCCAGCAGGAATTCTTCCGGCACAGTCAGACCCAGCTGAGCAAAGATTTTCGGACTGGTAGACGGAATAAACGGAGCAATCAGGATAGCTACGATACGCAGGGTTTCTGCCAGATTGTACATAACAGTCTGCAGACGTGCTGCCTTAGTTTCGTCCTTAGCCAAAATCCAGGGAGCTGTTTCGTCGATATATTTGTTAGCGCGGCTGATAAGAGCCCAAACGCCTTTAATAGCACTGTTGATTTCCATATTATCCATATCTTTGATATATTGCTCAACAGTAGTTTTTACCAAGGCCTGTAATTCTTCGTCGATAGCTTCAGCAGCACCGGCATTAGTAACAATACCGCCATGATATTTTTCAATCATGCTCACAGTTCTGTGCAGCAGGTTGCCCAGGTCGTTTGCCAAATCGGCGTTAATACGATTGATAAGGGCATCACGGGAGAAGTTGCCGTCGCTGCCCAGATTGATTTCACGCAGCAGGAAATAACGGATAGCATCAGCGCCAAATTCGTCAATCAAGCCCAGCGGGTCAATAACATTGCCTTTGGACTTGGACATCTTGTCGCCTTCTACAACCAGCCAGCCATGTCCGTATACTTTTTCCGGCAAAGGCTGACCCATAGCCATCAGCATAATCGGCCAGATGATAGTATGGAAACGTACGATTTCCTTGCCTACCAGATGCAGGCTTGCAGGCCAGTATTTCTGGAATTTTTCCGGATCACTGCCGTAGCCGATACCGGTGAAATAGTTCAGCAGCGCATCGAACCATACATATACAACGTGTTTTTTATCGAAAGGTACAGGGATGCCCCAGTCGAAGGTTGTTCTGGTAATGCACAGGTCTTCCAGACCTTGTTTGATGAAGTTAATCATCTCATTGCGGCGGCTGACAGGCTGAATAAAATCAGGATGGGTTTCAATGTATTCCAGCAGTCTGTCCTGATATTTGGACAGCTTAAAGAAATAGCTTTCTTCTGCCATTTTCTCTACCGGACGGCCGCAGTCAGGGCACTTGCCGTCTACCAGCTGACGTTCCAGCCAGTAAGATTCGCAGGGAACGCAGTACAGACCTTCATAGTTCTTTTTGTAGATATCGCCCTGGTCAAAGATTTTTTGCAGTACTTCCTGCACAACCTTATGATGGCGTTCTTCACTGGTACGGATAAAATCATTATTGGAGATATTCAGACGCTGCCACAGCAGTTTGAAATTAGCAATAATCTTATCAACATATTGAATGGGAGTAATACCCTGTTCATTAGCTTTGCGCTGAATTTTCAGGCCGTGTTCATCACTGCCGGTCAGAAAGAATACATCTTCTCCCTTTGCTCTGTGAAAACGTGCCAGAGAATCGGCAATCGTAGTGCAGTATGCATGTCCGATATGCAGGTTATCACTGGGATAATAAATAGGTGTCGTAATATAATACGCCGGTTTTGTCATTCTGTAATCCCTTCTCACTTTATAGATTATGGCTTATCGCCTTTATGTACTATGTACGCTGCCAAAAGCAGGCATACTACCAGTTACCCTGTAATTTTAACATATTTTGCCTGTTATTGTCCAAAAATATTAAGCTTACAGGTAATTTATCAGCCTGAAAGTAATTTTTAAAACCTAATAAGTACTGTAATAAAAAACAGCTGTATTCTAAATAAAAAGACTGCCCAAAGGCAGCCTTTTTTACTCTTCCTGCAGCAAACTGTTATATAATTCTCGTTTAGGCACACGGCGCGCTTTGGCAACCTTTGCCAGCGCTTCCTTCTTATCCATACCGCCAGCAATAAGCTGTTTAACTTCTGTCAGCGGATCAACCTCTGCCTCTTCCTGCGCAGGCTGCTCTCCCGGAGCCAGTACTAAACAGAACTCTCCGCGCGGTGGCTGCACTTGAAGCCACTCCAGACACGAAGATACTGTTCCGCGGAAAAATTCCTCATGCAGCTTGGTCAATTCCCTTGCTGCTGCTATCTGTCTGTCTCCCCAGCAAGCTAAAATATCCTGCAGCACTTCCTCCAAACGGTGAGGAGCTTCGTACAGGATAATAGTAGCAGGAATATACTGCCATTTTTCCAGCTGCTCCTTACGGTTACGTCTGCTTTTAGGCAGAAAACCGCCGAAAAAGAACGGATAAGTTGGCAGCCCGGAAGCAATCAGCGCACAGAGAGCCGCATTAGCACCCGGTACAGGCACTACTTTAATACCTGCCGCAATAGCTTCCTTAGCCAGTGCCTCACCAGGGTCAGCAATACCCGGAAAACCGGCATCACTTACCAGGGCAACATTTTTGCCATCCTGCAGCTCCTGCAGCAGATATGCGCCCTGCTTTTCCTTGCTGTGCTCGTCATAACGCACCAATCGTCCTTTAATCTCAAAATGATTCAGCAGCTGTCTGGTATGACGTGTATCCTCGGCCGCAATAATATCTGCTTCACTAAGCATACGTATTGCGCGCGGCGTCATATCCTCCAGATTACCGATAGGCGTGGCGCACAGATATAAAGTTCCGTATGCAGTTTCTATTGCCATAACTTTGCCTCCCGTCTGCGCCTCCAGCGCCAATCTTATTATCTTTTTTATTCATAATATTTTTTTACCTGCTGAGTATAACTGCCGTCTGCCTCATACATAATCAGCGGCGGCAAAACATCCATGCCGTAACTGCCGCCCTTGACCATTTCCATAAGAAAGATCCAGGCCGGTTTATCAATCGCAGAATGTACCCACTGCAGTTTTTTCGGCTGCAAGCCATATTTAAAGGCCAGCTGCATCGCTTCGGCAAAACGCTCCGGCAGCTGCACCAAAGCAAAGCGTCCGCGAAAACGCACTGCATAAGCCGCTGCCTGGAAAAAATCTTCCAAAGTAGCAGTTACCTCATGACAGGCAGCAGTGCCAATCTGACGCACATTTCCGCTGTTGCGATAGGGTGGATTGGCAGCCACTAAATCCATACTTTCAGGTTTAACAATTTCTTTTATGCTACGGATATCACCATCTACGACAGTAAATTTCTCCTGCAGCATATTGTCTTCAACACTGCGCCGCAAAAGCTCCGTTACCTGGGGATTGCAGTCCACTGCCGTAACATGCGCCGCGCCGCGGCTTTCCAGCAGCATGCTGATAGCTCCTGTACCGCAGCCAAGCTCAAGCACCTTAGCCTGTCTTACCAGATGAGGGAAATGCCCTAAAAATACGGCATCAGTAGTAAAGCAGAACTGCCCTGCATCCTGCCAGATTTTATAACGACACCCCGGCAGATAATCACATCTTACTGAACTTTCCATATCAGATATTGTCCGCCTGAGAAGCGTCTACGATTTCATCCCATTCTACCTGGATGATATTATCCGGAGCTAATTGTACGGAAGCAGTACGCTGTCCGCGGTTAATGCCGGTTACCTTACCTTCACCCAGCGGCGTTACTACCATAGCACCCATTTTAGGAATATCCGTCTTTTCACGACGGCCGCAGCCACCGCAGCTGTTTTTGCAGTACATGTGATTTTCATATTTCAGGCAGCACATCAGACGGCCGCAGATACCGGAAATCTTAGTCGGATTCAAAGACAGGTTCTGGTCCTTAGCCATTCTGATGGATACAGGCTCAAAGTCTCCCAAAAATGTAGCACAGCACAGCGGACGGCCGCAGCTGCCGATACCGCCTAGCAGCTTAGCCTCATCACGTACGCCTATCTGGCGCAGCTCAATACGGGTACGGAATACTGCTGCCAAATCCTTAACCAGTTCACGGAAATCAATACGTCCTTCGGCAGTAAAGTAGAAAATAATCTTATTCACATCAAAGGTAAATTCTACATCAATTAAATTCATGGGCAGGCCGTGATTTTTAATTTTACGCAGGCAAATGTTAAAGGCCTCACGTTCACGCACTTTGTTTTCAGCAACTTTTGCTGCATCCTGCTCAGTAGCTTTACGCATAACAGGTTTCAGCGGCGCGATAATGTTTTCTTCAGGAACCTCGCGGCTGCCTATAACAACCTCACCGTATTCCACCCCGCGCGCTGTTTCTACAATGGCAAAATCTCCCTTGCAGACTCCGGTCTCTGCCGGATCAAAATAATATATCTTAGAAGCTTTTTTAAATCTGATACCTACAACTGTCGGCACTTGCTTCACTCCTTTCTCAGAATATCTATTTGTAAAGCCATGACTTCCAGCGTCAGTTTGATACCTGCGCTTTCCGTTAAGGCCTTATAAGCATCGTCAATTTTCCGCAGCGCTCCTCTCAGCTGCCGCGGCTGCCAGCCTGCAGCTAATTCCCGCAGTTCTTCTGACAGATCTGTATTATATAAATCAGCAGATGCAGCAATCTTCAGCAGCAGCATATCACGCATCAATACCTGCAAAGCTTTGATAAACAGCTGCGCCTGCGAATAATCTTTATCAGGCATATTAAAAGTACTCAGATAATTAAAAGCACTGGGCAGTGGAAAAGCCTCAATCAGCGCCAAAGCCTGCTTTCTGCAGTCAAAAAACTGCTGCTCAGAAAGCGCCAGTGCCGTACCAGCGGAGCCTTCGCTTACTCTGGCAAGGACTTCCGCCTCCTGCTCTGTAAGCTGCTGCTGTTGCAGCAGTTGCTTCACTAAGGTAACATCCACAGGATTAAAACGCAAACGTACTACTCGCGAAAGAATGGTAGGCAGCAGCGCATTTTCTGCTGTAGCAATCAGGATAATAACCCATCCCTGCGGCGGCTCTTCCAACAGCTTTAAGAAACTGTTAGCCGCATCTGCTGTCATCTTATCTGCCCCGTCTACAATACAAACCTTATACTTAGAAAGTACGGGTGCAAACGCAGATTGTCTGATAATTTCTTTAACCTGTTCTATTTTAATGTTTCTGCTATCTTCTTCCGGTGCCAGCAGCAAAAAATCCGGATGACTGATATTGCCGTCAGCAAAATTTAATAAACGGCAGGATTCACAGCTATCCATGCCATCTGCATGCAGGCATAATAAGGTTTTGGCAAACTGCTGCGCCAAAGCGCGTTTGCCAAGTCCTTCGGCACCGCAAAATAATAAAGCATGGGGTCTGCTTTCTGCCTGCAGATACCTTTTTAAAAACTCTTTATTCTGCTCATGACCTAAAATACTGTCCCACATATCAGTTTACTCCGCTAAAACTTCTTTAATAGCTTGCAGCACATCTGTTTCTACATCTTCGGCATTTTGCTCAGCATCGATAATTTTAATACGCTGCGGTTCCAAAGCAGCCAAAGTCAGAAAACCTTCACGTACCTGGCGCTGAAAATCAAGCCCTTTCTCTTCATAACGGTCGCTTATACCGCGCAAACTGCGCCGCTCTGCCAGAGCTTCCGTTCTTCCGTCCAGCAGCAGTGTTAAGTCGGGAAACAGCTCACCACAGGCATAAGTATTAAGCCTGCGCAGCTGCGCCAGCTGCTCTTGGCTAAAGCCTTTGACCAGACCCTGATAAACGAGGGTAGAATCACAAAAACGGTCGCATAAAACAATTTTTCCTGCTGCCAAAGCCGGACGCAGTACCTTATCAACATGCTCACTGCGTGCTGCCAAATACAGCAGTACTTCCGTCTGCTGCGCAAGCGGCAAAGAAGCATCTAATACAAGGGCACGTACTTTTTCGGCCAGCTCTGTGCCGCCCGGTTCACGGCTCTCCACAACTTCATAACCCAGTTTTCTCAGCGCATCTGCTGCTTTATGCAGCTGTGTTGTTTTGCCGCTGCCGTCAGGCCCTTCAAAAGTTACAAACAGACCTTTCATTTTTTCACCACCCGTATCCGCTGCAAGCTGCTGTCAGCCGGTCCGCTTACCGGCAGTCCTAAACTCTTCATGTGCTGACAGTAATCTATAATTTCCTGCGTGATTATTTCTCCCGGCAATAAAACAGGTATTCCCGGCGGATAAAAGCTGACCTGCTCGCCGCAAATAAGTCCAGCTGCAGCTGCAAGCTGCACATCCATCTTTTCACAGTTAAATACCTGCCGTAATCCCATACCAGACTGCGCTGTCGGCGGCACCTGCACCGACGGCTGCTGGAGCACCGGACGCTGATTTTCCCGCATAGCATTAAATGCTGCTTCAATACGTTCCAGCGCTGCAGCATAATCTTCTGTAGTATCTGCATAAGTAACTAAAAACAGTACATTATGTGTATCTACCAATTCCACAGCTATATCTGCCTGCCGCAGCAAATCTCCGGCTTCTACGCCTGTATAGCCCCAGCCGCTGACATTGACAGTTACCTTAGTTCTATCCAGAGTAAAATCGCCGCAGTCTTCCTGTTCCAGCACCTTTAATCCCGGCTGCTTTTGGCAAAGTGCCCGCAGTTTTTCTGCAGCCTGCAGCGCAGCTTCTGCCATGCTTTTGCCATACTGCTGCACCTGGCATCTTGCCGCATCCAGAGATGCCATTAAAAGATAATTGGGACTGGTAGTGGTCAAAAGGCTCATCACATCTGCCGCTCTCTGCAAATCAAGCCGCTTTCCCTGTACATGCAGCATACTGCACTGAGTCATCGCTCCCAGCAGCTTATGAGTGCTCTGAGCACAGGCATCTGCTCCGCACTGCAGTGCCGACGGCGGCAGCTGCTGACTGAAGCCCAAATGCGGTCCGTGCGCTTCATCTACTAAAAGCAGTACACCTCGCTGATGACAGATATCAGCAATTTCTTTTAACGGCGCTGCTATTCCGTAATAATTAGGGCTGGTAACCAATACCGCTTTGATATCATGATCCTTATCTAAAGCCTGCTCTATTGCTGCTGCAGTAACCTGCGTATGAATACCGAACTCACTGTTATATTCCGGCTGAATATAGACTGCATCAATATCACCTAAAATCAGTCCTCCTGCCACACTGCGATGCGCGTTGCGCGGCAGCAGTATCTTTTCTCCTGGGCGCAAAGCAGTCATCAGCATAGCATGAATTGCCTGTGTAGTACCGTTAACAGCCCAAAAGCAGGCATCACTTCCATAAGTATTAGCAGCCAGCTGCTGTGCTTCTTTAATATAGCTTACCGGCTCATGGATATCATCAAGCTCACTCATCAGCGATACATCCATCTGAACAGCTGCTCCCAGCTCCTGTCTGAGCAGACGCTGCATCCCGCGTCCGCCTTTATGTCCCGGTGTATGCAGAGGATAAACATCCTCATATTTATACTGCAGCATAGCCGCCAGCAACGGCATTTTACTGCAGTCTTTCTTATCTATCTGCACTTACAACCTCCGTAAAAACACTTCTCCAGTATATCCTTTTATTTTATCATAAAGACATAATTTAAACCACGAAAAAATACCAACTGACGTTCTTCTTATCGCAATAAAAAACTCCGCAATGCTTGGCATCACGGAGTCTGAATTGTATAAAATTATTCTGCTGCAGTGAAAGAATCACAGATATCTTCCCAAACAACAAATTGCGCTTTACTGAAACCGTTAAACGTAGTTGCAGACGCAGAAGTATAGGCACCGCAGGAAGGTACCAGCAGCAAGTCGCCAACTTCCAGCGGCACAGTCATCTTGCCGCGGAACATAATGTCAAGGGAATCGCAGCTCGGACCGGCAAAGGTAGCAGCAACTCTTTCTTCACCCTCTTTAAAGCTGATCAGCTTAAAGTCCCACTGGTCAAAAATAACGCCGGAAAAAGTTCCGTACAGGCCTTCATCCAGGAAATACCAAGGCTGACCGCCTCGTTCGTTAACACCGATAACACTGGTAATTAAGTTCACAGCAGTACCGCAGATATAACGGCCCGGTTCTGCCCAAACATCAATGCCGGGGAAATCCTCATCAAGACGTGCGTTAATCTGCTTCAGCATTTCAGGAAGATTAAAACGTACTTTAGGTTCAGGAATCGGAAAACCGCCGCCAATATCGAGAATACGCAGTTTTAAACCTGCAGCAGCAGCTTCTTCAAACAGCTCTCTGGCAATATCCAAACCATGCAGATATGGGTCAGCACTTACGGTCTGACTGCCTACATGGAAAGCAATACCAGCCATATCCAAGCCTGCCTCTTTAGCTTTAAGCATCAAATCAAGCGCATGCTCTCTGGCAGCACCAAATTTTTTATTTAAATCAACATGAGCGGAAGAATTATCAATTCTCAGACGCAGCAGCACTGTAGCATCAGGACAGATTGCGCGGATTTTTTCTATCTCGCTGGCACTGTCAAAGGTCATTTTGCTGACACCGCATTCACGGCATGCCTGCAGTCCTCCGGTAGTCTTAACCGGGTTAGCATAAATAAGGCGCTCTCCTTCAACTCCCATATCATGCAAGGTACGAATTTCTCCGTCAGATGCCACGTCAAAGGAGGAACCAAGCTTAATCATAGTTTTTAAAATTTCAGGATGCGGATTGGCTTTAATCGCATAAAAGACCCTTGCTCTGGGCATATATGTTTTTAAGCACATGTAATTTGCTTCTATTTGTTTTAACGAAAGAACCAGCAGCGGAGATCCGTATTTTTCAGCCAGTTTTTCCACAGATTCACGTTCAAGTTTAAATACCTTATCTCTGTTCATATCCACTCTCCCCTTGCTTTAGCAATATTTTTACTCATATGATTTTACCACAAAAGTCAGAAAGTACAATAGGAAAACCGCAGAAAAAGGATTTTTTTTGAGAAGAAAAGAAAATTTTAAAAAATATAAGCTAAAATCTCATATTTTTGCAAAAAACAGCTATTTTTTTAGATTTTTTGCGAAAATAAAAATACTGGTTAAAAACTTTTATTACAGCTTTTAACCAGTATTTTTTCTAATCTAATTTATTTTTTACAGCATCCTGTAAAGCATCTTTCAATAATCGGAACATCATCATATAAGCGCCAAACTCCGCTAATTCTTCTGCTACTGCGCCATGAAATCCTGTTACATTCCCTTTTTCACCAAGCCAGGAACAAAAGATGAAAAGCAGCAACAAAACAAAGTTTTGTGTCGGTATTTTAACCATCTGCAAAAATTTCCACACTTTAGCACGATACAGGCAAACCAATAAAATAATAATTAATACACCCACCATAGGATGTACCATTTGTCCATATAATCCCATATCGCTATATTCATAGTAACTGCCATCAGGATGCGTTAATAATGTTCTGCCCCAGTTTATTTCCCGCATAATCAGCAGGAAAAAGTATACTACACCGCCATATAACAGGCTTTTAGAATCTCCGCCCCAGTTCTGAAACTGCTGCTGACGCATTTTCCAGCATACATAGAGCCCGCCAAAAAGCCACAGCATCTGCAAATTTTCTATTGGGCCATTTTCATCACCAGTCCAAGTCGGCAATATCATTTCCAAAATGAACATTACAGGCAGATACAGCCAGCCTATTTTAAACCATGTACCTTTTTTAAACATTTCCACACTCTTTTCTGACTAACCAGTCATTTTTATTATGACTTTATTATTATAAACTAAACTTCTGCACATTTCAAATAATTTGTGACAAGACAAAATAAAAGACATCTGAAATCCAGCTAAAATACTAAATTCCAGATGTCTTAATAATTAATATTAAACTATGTTATTTCTGCGGAGCAGGAATAACGTCACAGCCCATAAACGGACGCAGTACTTCAGGTACAACAACGCTGCCGTCTGCCTGCTGATAATTTTCCAGAATAGCTGCAACAGTACGTCCTACAGCTACACCGGAACCATTTAATGTATGTACAAATTCCGGTTTGGATTTTGCATCTCGGCGGAAACGGATATTTGCTCTGCGTGCCTGGAAGTCCAGGAAGTTGGAGCAGGAAGAAATTTCACGATAGCAGCCAGCTGCCGGCAGCCATACTTCCAGATCATAAGTAGTAGCGGAGCTGAAGCCCAAATCACCGGTGCACAGACGTACTACACGATAAGGCAGGCCTAAAAGCTGCAGCACTTCTTCTGCGTCATTGGTCAATTTATCCAGTTCTGCCCAGGATTCTTCCGGTTTGGTAAATTTAACCAATTCAACTTTGTTAAACTGATGCATACGAATCAAGCCGCGAGTATCACGACCTGCCGCACCTGCTTCAGCACGGAAGCAGCCGCTGTAAGCAGTATATTTAATCGGCAGTTCTTCGCCGCTTAAAATTTCATCGCGATGGTAGTTGGTAACAGGTACTTCTGCAGTCGGAATTAAATACATATCACCGTTTTCCAGCTTATACATATCTTCGGCAAATTTTGGCAATTGGCCGGTACCCTGCATGCTGGCACCATTTACGATAAACGGAGGGAAGAATTCAGTATAGCCGTGTTTTTGAGTATGCAGATCAAGGAAGAAGTTGATTACTGCACGTTCCAGACGGGAGCCAAGACCACGGTAGAATACATAACGTGCGCCGGAAACCTTAACGCCGCGTTCAAAATCAAGAATATTCAGCTTTTCACCGATATCCCAGTGAGCTTGAGGCTCAAAATCAAATTTAGTAGGTTCGCCCCAGGTACGTACTACCGGATTTGCAGTATCATCCTTGCCAACAGGAACATCTTCTGCTGGAATATTAGGAATGGTAAGCAGGATGGTTTTCAAACGAGCTTCGATTTCTTTCAGCTCTTTATCATCTTCAGCAATCTTATCTCCAAGAGCACGTACTGCTGCCATCTGCTCGGAAGCATCCTGACCAGCTTTTTTCAGTTTGCCGATTTCCTGAGAAGCGCTGTTGCGTTCACTTTTCAGTGCTTCAACCTGTTGGGTAATTTCACGACGTTTTTTATCTAATTCCAAAAATTCGGTAAGATCAAGGCTGCCATTACGTTTTTTAACAGCTTCAACTACCAGTTCCGGATTTTCACGGACAAATTTCATATCTAACATAAGCTATTCCTCCAAACAAATTCTCATAAGAGCTATTTTAACACAATTTATAAGGATAATCAAAGCTCCGCCTTAATATCCTATACGCTCATCACGCTTTGCCAGGTATCTGATAGCACTGAGCGCTGCTTTTTGTCCCTGTCCTGCAGCACGGTTGCACTGCCAAGGCTGACCAGTGCAGTCACCGCCGGCAAAAACACCTTCAATATTAGTTTCAGCCTGGTCGTCAACATATACGCTGCGGCCACGAATTTGCAGTCCCGGCAGGAAACTATTCAAAGGATCACTGGCACGGAACATAAATACTGCCTGTACACTAAAGAAATCACTATCTGTATGCAATCCAGTTACTTTATCAGTACCAGTAATTTCCAGCGGAGTTTCCAGTACTACAGTAATATTTTTCTTTTTAAGAGGTACAAAACCGGTATAACGCGGGAAAAAGAAAACATGCTCGCAGATATCAGCAAGATATTCCACTTCTGCCAAAGCATCAGGAACAGTAGCAATAGCAACAACTTTTTTCCCTTTATAGTTCATGCCGTCAACTTTAGCACAATAGCTTACACCACGGCCAAGAAATTCCTTCTCACCCGGAAGCAGTTCAGAACGGGAAATGCCCGTAGCCAGAACTACAGCATCGGCTTCATAAACACCGCTGGGAGTACCAAGTTCAAAACCTTCGCCAACTTCTTTCAGTGCAATGATTTTTTCTTCAACTACATCTGTATCAGTCATACGCAGATGCTCAACAAAAATATCCATAAGCTTATTGCCACTGACGTCAGGAATACCCATATAATCAGTTACTTTTTCTACACTGCGCAGACGGGGGCTGAATCCATGTGCTTCAAACAATACTACTTTTCTTCCTTTGCTGGCTGCAGTAACCGCTGCGGAAATACCTGCAGGGCCGCCGCCGATAACAGCGATATCGTATTTCATAATCTTTCCTCCGCAAAACAATTTAGAAGCTTTTTCTTAATATTTTATGCTTTTATAAAATAGTAGTCAAATTTTTTATAATTTTTTTGAAAAAAAGCTTGCCAAAAAAGAAAAAATCGTGTATTATATGCAAGTAACATCACTACGGCCCATTAGCTCAGTTGGTAGAGCACCTGACTCTTAATCAGGGTGTCGTAGGTTCGAGGCCTACATGGGTCACCAATCATGGCCGGTTGGTCAAGCGGTTAAGACACCGCCCTTTCACGGCGGTATCGGGGGTTCGATTCCCCCACCGGTCACCATAATACGGGCGCTTAGCTCAGCTGGGAGAGCGTCTGCCTTACAAGCAGAATGTCAGCGGTTCGATCCCGTTAGCGCCCACCACTTTTTCCATGTATCCTCTAAATAATGGCCCGGTGGTTCAGTTGGTTAGAATGCCGCCCTGTCACGGCGGAGGTCGTGGGTTCGAGTCCCATCCGGGTCGCCATTATGCCTCGGTAGCTCAGTTGGTAGAGCAAAGGACTGAAAATCCTTGTGTCCACAGTTCGATTCTGTGCTGAGGCACCATTGGAAAACATTGCACCTGCAGATTTGGCAGGTGTTTTTTTATATCTGCAGTAAATACATAAAGGAGTTTACTCATGTTTGAAAAATTTTCTCACGAAGTAACAAGCCCCTATTTATGGTTTTTCATTTTACTTTTAGCTCTGCGTGCAGAATATGCCTGCCTGAAAAAAAAGGACTATGTTCACGCTGCTGCTTTCTTAGCTGTAATTGTCGTTGCCGCTTATTTTGCTGCTTCTAAATACGGACTTTTGCCTCACGGCTTTGAGGAAAGTCTTTTCTCCTAAAAAATTAATAACGAATACTAAAAGACCTGATATAAAAATATATCAGGTCTTTTTTATTATCCGTTTAAACATTATTTGCAAAAGGCTTCCTTAGAAGTCTGCCGTAATACAGATACAGTAAAACTAAAAATTCCGCAAATACTATTCCCAGCCAAATACCGTTATTTTGAAAAAAGCCAGCTGCTGTAAAAATACATAAAGAATTAAGTATTACACTTCGCAAGATGGCAATTTTTACGGCAGTACCAGTTTCTTTAGTTGCCAGAAAAAGGTAGTATAAACTATATTGCAAGACGCAAATAGAAAACTGATACCATAAATACCGATACATGCATAGGCAATCTGTAAAATATCACTATCATTAGTAAAAATTTCTATGATTATATGACCAAATACTGCAAAAATTCCATAAATAAGACAAGCCAGACTTATATTAGTCTTGATGCCAACTTTAAAAAACTGTTTCAGTGCTTCACTGTTCTTCTCACCAAAACTTCTGCTCAAAAGGGGCTGTAAACCTTCCGCTACACCGATAAATACCGCAAAAACAATAACCAGCAAATAAGAAACTATGGAATAAGCAGCAATGCCTTTTTCTCCCAGCAGCTTGATAATAATGATGTTATAACAAAATATAGTAATTGGTGAGCTCATCTGCGTTATGCATTCCGGAAAACCGGTTTTTATAATATTATAAATATTATTTTTCTTTAAAATCTGTCTGGAAAAATACAATTCTCCCTTACGCTTCATAAAGTGGCTCAGTAATAATACAAAAGAAAAAATCTGCCCCAAGCCGGACGCAACAGCAGCTCCTTTAATACCCCAATGCAAAACAAAAATAAACAGCCAATCCAAAAAAATATTACTTATGGCGCCTATAATCATCCCCCAGAAAGCTAGCCTGGGATTACCGTCATTTCTCACAAAAGTTGCTAAAGCAAGTGTTCCAGAAAAAAATATATCAAATGCAACATAATATTTGATATACTCCATAGTCGGCTGCAGCAAGATATTACTGCAGCCTAAAGACAAAGCTATTTCTTTTAAAAATAAAAACGTTAAAAGCAAAAACACTACTGCTATTGATAAAATCAAGGTAATACTCGTATTAAAAAATACATTAGCCTGCTTTATATTTCTCTCTCCCAAAGAAATCGATGCCAGTGTTGCTCCGCCTATGGCCAGCATAGTAGTTATGGAAGAAAGGACAGAAATAAACGGTACTGCTAAATTGATTGCTGCCAAACCATTGCTGCCAACACCTTTAGCTACAAAGATTCCATCAACTACAAAATATAAACCTACTACCAGCAATGCCCCAACTGACGGCAGCGCATAATGGAAAAATTTACTGCTGTAACTCATACAAAACTCCTTGTATTGTCTTTTCTTGCTAAACAATATAAACTATACCCTAAGGGTATAGTCAATAGATAGGAGTTATGTATATATGTCTGAATATCTAACCATTGGCGAACTGGCAAAGACTAATTCAGTTTCAGTAAAAGCACTACGTTATTATGAAAAAATAGGTATTTTAAAGCCTGCTTATATTAACCCTCATAACGGGTATCGCTATTACACTCCTAAGCAGTCCTTAATTGTCAGTTTTATTATTACCTTTTTAGAACTGAATATACCGCTGAAAAATTTTAAAAATTATATTCACGATGATACTCTAGATACAGATAAGCTGCTTTTTGACAGCTCTGCACTCTTAAACAAAGAATTACAAAGATTGCAGTTTATAAAAAATAAAATCACCAACATTTCCCGGCATATCCAGGAAAGCAGCGACTGTTTAAAACAAAGAAAATATCAAAAGCACTTTTCTCAGCGTTATTTTGTTATAACCCCTGCCAAGAATAATATCTTATTTAACAAGGACTATATCCGCAAAATAAATGAATTATATAAGGATATAGAAGAAAAAAATCTCATTCCCTTATACCAAAACGGAATAATTTATATGAAGGAAAATAACAAAATAACTTCTTATATTTTTGTGGAGGTAGAACAACCTCTGCAAAAATTTAATCATATAATCTCTATCCCGAAAGGATTATTTAGCTGTCAGACTTGTATCAATGATCCTGAAATATATCAGAATGAAATAAAATATACTGACTGTCAATACACGTTATTAGTAGAGCGCTGGATGCCCCAAGTAAATTCAGAAAACATTTTTATTGAGATACAGCAATATAAATAAAAAAGAAAAGCACCCTGCTATAAGCAGAGTGCTTTTTTGCGTTAAATTATTCGCAAGTGAACGGCAGCAAAGCAACGTTACGAGCACGTTTGATTGCTACGGTCAGTTGGCGTTGATGTTTAGCGCAGGTGCCGGAAATACGGCGCGGTAAAATTTTACCACGTTCGGTAATATAGCGGCGCAGTTTTGCTACATCCTTGTAATCGATTTCTTCTACTTTATCAACACAGAAGCTGCAAACTTTTCTTCTGGGTCTTCTGCCTCTTTCGCGTTTCATTACATAACCTCCCTTAATTAGAATGGAATTTCTTCATCAAAGGGAACGGCTGAACCGAAGGATTCCATATCGCTCTTGTGAGCGCCATTATCTGCTGCAGCACTATGGCCTGCAAAATCACCCTTACGCTCAATAAATTCGAAGCTATTGGCAATAACTTCTGTTACCCAGCGTTTAGAGCCGTCTTTTGCATCATAACTGCGAATCTGCAGACGTCCTTCGACCAATGCTCGCTGTCCTTTGGTGAGACTGTTCCCGCATAATTCAGCCTGTTTACCCCAAACAATAACGGGGATAAAGTCGGCTTCTCTTTGGCCTTCCTGATTGGCAAAAGGTCTATCAACCGCCAGTGTGAATTGGCAAACAACTTTGCCGGTCTGAGTGTAGCGTACCTCAGGATCACGTACTAAACGGCCCATAAGTATAATCTTATTCATGGATTATTCACCTTTTCTGATAATCATATGGCGCAGAACTTCGTCGGTAATTTTCATAACACGATCAAGTTCTTTTACAGCAGCGGGTTCAGCGCTGAAGGTTACGAGAACGTACAGACCTTCGTTCAGGTCTTGAATCTCATAAGCAAGGCGTTTTTTGCCCCAGCGATCGGTTTTTTCTACATTACCACCGTTTGCAGTGATGAGGTTTTCAAATTTAGCAATAACTGCTTCAAATGCTTCCTCTTCAACCGGTTTAACGATGTACATGACTTCGTATGCTTTCACGAAATCACCTCCTCCTTTGGACTTTGGCCCCCTCATGGGAGCAGGGGAAGTATATATTACTATATACAAGCTTTATAATTATAGCATTAGTTTTACTGTAATGCAATAAGTCTATAAAAATTTTTTAGCTGCTGCGAAATATTTTTTAATAACTAACGAATATTTCAGCCATAAAAAATACTGCTGCCATTTAAGGCAGCAGTACTACTTTATTAAATATTATTTTTTCTTCATCCAGCTCATCATACCGCGCAGCTGTGCACCAACCTGCTCGATAGGATGTTCTGCAGCTTTACGGCGCAATGCGTTAAACTGCGGACGATTAACCTGATTTTCCAAGAGCCATTTTTTAGCAAAAGTGCCATCCTGGATTTCTGCCAGTACTTGTTTCATTTCTGCTTTGGTAGCATCAGTAATAATTCTGCTGCCAGTCATATAATCGCCGTATTCAGCAGTATCAGAAATGGAATGACGCATTTTAGCCATGCCGCCTTCATACATCAAATCTACAATAAGTTTCATTTCATGCATGCATTCAAAATAAGCGCTTTCCGGTTTGTAGCCTGCTTCAACCAGTGTTTCATATCCTGCAGTGATAAGAGCAGTAATACCGCCGCAAAGAACTGCCTGTTCACCAAACAAGTCTGTTTCAGTTTCTTCACGGAAAGTAGTATCAAGTACACCCGCACGGGTGCCACCAATGCCTTTAGCATAAGCCAGCGCAATATCATAAGCCTTTCCGGTAGCATCCTGATGTACAGCTACCAGACAGGGTACGCCTGCACCTTCGGTAAATACGCGTCTTACCAGATGTCCAGGTCCTTTAGGCGCAACCATGAATACATCTACATCAGCAGACGGCACGATTTGTCCGTAATGGATGTTGAAACCATGAGCAAAACCAAGTGCGCTGCCGGGTTTCAAATTAGGTGCAACGTCTTTTTTATAAACCGCGGCCTGTTTTTCATCAGGAATAAGCATCATAACTACGTCAGCAGCTTTAACAGCATCAGCAGCAGTCATAACTTTCAAACCATGACCTTCTGCTTTCGCCCAGGATTTAGAACCTTCATAAAGACCTACGACAACATCTACGCCGCTTTCTTTTAAATTTAATGCATGTGCATGGCCTTGAGAACCGTAACCGATAACTGCAACAGTTTTACCTGCCAGCATTTCCATATTTGCGTCATTATCATAATATACTTTTACCATTTTTCTTCACTCCATTTTTCTAATAATATTATTTTTTCTATTTTTATTTAAAAATAAAATCCCTTATTTTATGACTGTCTATCTCTGTACCTTAACGAAATCATCAAGTACAGCTCCTGGCGCTACCATAGGCTCTACCAAATCCTGCTGCATAATCACTGCTTCGATAACGCAGGGCATTTTTTTCTGCAAAGCTTCCTGCAAAGCAGCTTTAAATTCCTGTCTGGTAGTAACCCTCTTGCCACTGGCACCACAGGAAGCAGCAAAGCCTGAGAAGTCAAATTCTGTCAGCAGCGTTGAGGAATATCTGCCATTATAAAACAGCTGCTGCCACTGTCTTACCATACCCAGACAGCTGTTATTGATAACTATGCTGATCAGCGGCAAGCCTTCACGACAGGCAGTAAATAATTCCAGTCCAGTCATTTTAAAGCCACCGTCACCACAGATATGAATTACTCTTTTATCAGGACATGCAAGGGCTGCACCCATAGCTGCCGGCATGCCAAAACCCATAGTGCCGCAGCCGCCGGAAGTCAGATGCTGACGCGGTTTATCTATTTTTAAATACTGCGCTGCCCACATCTGATTTTGTCCTACATCAGTAACAAATACCGTATCCTGACCTTTTAAAACCTCATTCATACATTCCATCAGCCAAGGAGCTGTCAGCTGCTCGCCAGAAAGTAATTTTCTTTCTTCCTGTGCATCCCATTCCCTGATCTGAGTAAACCATTCTGCATGCTGCTTTTGTTCCACCAAGGGAAGCAATTGCTGCAGAACTGTTTTTATATCTCCTTCAAGGGGAATACCTGTCGCTACATTTTTATCCAGCTCTGACGGGTCTATGTCAAGCTGAATAATGGTCTTTTTGCCTACATATCTGCTGCGGTCACCGGTTACCCTGTCGCTGAATCTGCTGCCCGCTACTACTAACACATCTGCGTTAGCAACAGCCATATTAGCAGCGATATGTCCATGCATACCTGTCATTCCAAATGATCTGGAGTCAGAAGCAGGAAATACACCCAATCCCATCAATGTACTAACCACCGGTAAGTCTGCTTTTGCTGCCAGCTCCATCAGCTCAACAGCAGCATCACTGTGTACTGCACCGCCGCCTACCAGTAATACGGGTTTGTGCGAAGCATTAAGTACCTTGGCGGCTTCAGCAACCTTATCTGTACAAGCAGCCTGTTTCTCAGGCTGTACTTCTTCCTCTTTCTCTACCCATTCCAGCTCTTCTACCTGCAGATTACTGGGAATGTCTACCAGTACAGGTCCCGGCCTGCCCTCACGGGCAATAGCGAAGGCTTTTCTTAATGCAGGCACCAGTTCTTCACTGCGCCTTACCATCAGATTATATTTAGTAATCGGCATTGTAACACCGACAATATCAATTTCCTGAAAGGAATCACGTCCCAAATTGGCAACAGGAACCTGTCCCGTAATAGCCACTAAAGGAACTGAATCAAGATAAGCTGTTGCCAGTCCCGTAACTATATTGGTAGCACCAGGGCCTGAGGTAGCAATGCATACACCTGTTCTGCCGCTAGCTCTGGCATAACCATCAGCAGCATGCACAGCACCCTGTTCATGGACAGTAAGGATATTTCTCAGCGGCGCATCATACAAAGCATTATAAAGCGGTATAACCTGTCCTCCCGGATAACCAAAGACAGTATCGACACCCTGCTCAAGCAATACTTTGATAATGGCCTGCGCACCAGTTAATTTCATTCATTAGCCTCCTTACGCTACCATATCTACAGATACAACAGATACCTGCTTGGACAATAATTTTGCCACCTGAGCTGCAACAGTACCGGTCAGCCAGATTTCCAGATGCAGCATTTCATTATCTGCATCCATATGCAGAGAACGTACCTGCAATCCCTGTTTAGACAATACGCGCAAAACACGCGGCAATAAGGTTTCTTCATTTCTTCCTGTAACGAGCACTTTTTCAAACATCATTTTCATCCTCCTCATAATTCTCTTTGATGGAAAAGCAGTGCTGCATTTCAGGTATAAAAAAACGCCCCTGCTTATGCAGGGGCGTATAGTATACGCGGTACCACCCTAATTTGTAACTTCAGCACCAGTCCATCAACCGGCTCAGAAATAACGCATCTGCTGCGCATCAGTCTACTTGTAAAACTTTCGCTGACGAGTTCCTGGGTGATTTACTCAACAAGGCTCCGTACCGGTTTGCACCAAACACCGGCTCTCTGCAACTTCACTTTTGTCTTTCTTCCCAATCATTACCTTTGGTTTGAATTTGAAATTAAGTGTATTATGCAATATATTTTTTTATGTGTCAACAAAAATTGTAAATTATAATGCTTTTAAGAAAATTTCTGTATTATTTGTAACTATTGTTGCATATTTTTGACTTTCTGCCATCAAAAAGTCTTTTATCTCACCAGCTAAATTACCTTCCTGGGGACTTAAAACTTTACCATAGCAAAGAGCATATTCTTTGCCTGCTTCAGAAGTACAGGTCAGCTGTGCAGCTTCTACCTGTTCCAGACTTGCAGCCTGGCAGATTTTAGCAAATAATTCACTGTTTTCTGCGGCAATCAGCTGCAGCGCAGCAAGCCACAAAATATTATTCAGTTTAAAATGTACTTTACCTTTCAGATATTTCATAGCAGTTGCAGGTTCCTTAATAGTCAGATCTGCGTTGCAGAAACTCAGGCGATAACCAAAAGTATCGGCAATTTCACAGTGCAGCTGCAAATTCTCCTGCAAAGCTTCCGGCTCTTTCAAACCATCCAGGCATACAGCAGCCAATTTAATGCCGTTGCGCTGCAGTTCGTTGGCAATAAGGTAGTGCTCCTGCGGAGTCAGAACTTTACCCGGTTTAGATAAGGACAGTTCAAAATCAATATCCCAAGGAGTATTTTTCAGATAAGAATTATAAATAAACTGCACATGCATAATTGCTTCACCGTATTCGAGTACGATGCGGCGCAGCTCCTGAGCAGTATAACTTACAGTAGAATTACCAACCTTAAATTCAACATTTAAGTAAGAAGCTTCCAAAGCACTGCGGAACTGATCATTAAACTGATTATAACGACTTTCTACTTTTTCATCGGTCAGCTTTTCAATTTCCAAATTAATTTTATCGCTGCAGTCAAAGCCAATCATACTGTAACCGTATAATAAAGCTTTAACAATTTCTTCCTCAGTTTTTAAACCGGCAGCATTAGCTCCATAACCTTCTTTATAACCTGTTTCCAATACTCCCCAGGTAGCAGTATCTACAGCTTCAAGAAAATTACGCTGCAGCAAAGCACTGTCATCAGCACTGTAATCGACTAAAACCGGTTTCAACTGGCGTTTAGCAAACAAATCTACTACATAAGCATCTGCCGCTCCTACCCAGTCGCTGAAACCAACACTGGCACCCTTGGTACCGCAGGCACTCGGTGCTGCCCATTTTACAAAACGACGTACAACAGCAGCATTATTAGGATTCAGCTGCATAATATCAAGATGAGCACTGCCTTCTTCCACACTTTTTTCCACAACCCACATCTTGTTTACAGGAGATTCTCCTGCTGTAACACATACAAGGCGTTTGCCTGCTTCTGTTTGCACTAAGCAGAGCCAGCCTCCGGGAATTTCACATAAAGATTTATTTATTACCTGTCCGACATGTTTTTCCACAGCGGCACAGGCATTTGCCTGTTTTAAAGCCATTTTTCATCCTCCATCCGTTTAATAACACTATTACTATTATCTACAAAACTGACTGCTTATGCAAGCATAAACTACCCTGATGGGAAAAAACTTTTGTTTGCTCTTTATTTTCACACATTTATCCACTATTTTTTTCTTATCCACAAAATCTACGATTTTATTATTGCTATTTTTTTCATTTTATCAACATTATGCACATACTTATCCACATAAAAAGTGGATAACTTGTTCTTATCTTGTGATTATACACATATTTTTTTCATTTATACACAATACTTGGCGCATTTTTTATTACTTATCAACATTTTATTCACATCTTGTGGATAACTTTCTATCTTTCCACGTATCTTTCCACAACACAAAATATAGGATAAACTGCTCTGGAAAAGTAAAAACTATGTAAAAAATAATCTTCTCACTTGTCTGTCAAGTAATAATTTTGCTCTGCTATTCTATTACTGTCAATTTTTGATCATTAAATCTGTAAAAAACAAGTAAATATGCGGATAAAGTTTTCAGAAAATAAAAAAACACAGTCATTTTTTTATCGACTGTGTTTTTATTATATTCACCGCTATTTATTTCAATCTGATCTGTGACCAGGTAAAAAACAGCAATCCAAGCCATATACAGCCAAAAGACAGCATATGCGTGCTAGTAAATACCTCTCCATAAACAAATATACCTAAAAATAAACTTATGGTCGGTGATAAATACTGCATAAAACCTACTATCTTTAAAGGCAGCAGCTTAGCACAGCTTGTAAAAAGCAATAAAGGCGTTGCCGTTACCGCACCAGCACCTATCAGGACTGAAATTGTAAGCAAATCACCTGATTGATAAGTACAATCACCAGATGTACTCAGAAAATAAAGATATCCTATGGCAACAGGCATAATCAGTAAGGTTTCCAGCATAATACTGGTCATAGCGGATACAGGAATAATTTTCTTCAGTAATCCATATAAGGCAAAGGTAAAAGCAAGCGATACTGATACCCATGGTAAACTGCCGTTTTTTACCAGCATAATAGCAATACCGATAACCGCGCAAATAACAGCTGTCCATTGCAATTTATCCAGTTTTTCACGCAGGAAGACCATGCCAAATAAAACGCTTACCAAAGGGTTAATATAATAACCCATACTGCTTTCTACTATCCTGCCTGCTTCTACTGCCCAGATAAAGATACCCCAGTTAAAACTGATAGTTACAGCAGCAGCAAGCATAGCTGTTCCCGTTTTAAATTTACTGAATACTGCAGCTGTTTCTGATAAAAACACCTTAAACTTACCAGTTACAAGCAATAAGAAAAATACAAAAACTGCAGACCAGATAAAGCGGTTCGCCAGAATTTCCAAAGCAGGCACATGCTGTAAAAGCTTCCAATATATAGGTAAAATTCCCCATAAACAGTATGCGCCTAAACCATACATAATACCTTGACGGTAATTTTTATCCATTGATATCAAACATCTCCTATCTGTTACTGTTTTTCTTTAATTCTTCCGGAATAGGTATTCCAAAGGCAATTACAGCTGCTGCAACAGGCAGCCAGGTAATTATCTGCATCACAAAAGGCAGTCCCCATGTATCTGCTAAAAATCCCAGCATTGTTACGCCAAAACCACCCATACCAACACTAAAACCAATAGTAAGGCCTGCTGCCATACCAACATTATCAGGCAGCATAGTCTGTGCTAAAATAATAGTAGTGGCAAAAGAACCTATGATAGAGAATCCTGCCAATACTACGGCTGCCAGTACTGCTGCAGGTGAATTTACAGTACTGATCAACCAAATTGCAGGAATACTACAAATAATAGAACCTACAATAATCTTTCGTGCTCCTAATTTGTCGCTTAATACAGCTCCAACATAAGTACCAGCTACTCCACCCAGCAAAAATCCGGAAACCAGCATACTGGCAAAAGCACTGTCACTGCCGCGAAAATTAAGGAAAAATAATGGTAAATAAGTAGAAAGCCCTGTATGTATTGTAGAACGAAGAAAAATAAAGATCAGTAATATTCCTATGCCTATATATGATATTTTGGCAGCAGTTCCACTTTTCTGCTTCTTACTTTTCTGCAAATTATATTCTTTATTTACCTTGATATAAGCAGGCATACACTTAACCATCAGACCAAAAACTAAAAGACCAGGAAGTACAAAATAACCTGTATTATGCAGTCCTCCAGGCTGGCTGATTAAAAAAGCCATGGCTACAGAACCAAAGGCCATACCTGCATTGCCACCTAGAGAAAAAAGGCCCATATTACCTGCTTTATTTTCAGAGCTGCTTAAAAAATTAACTGTTTTTGAAGCCTGCGGATGATAAGTAGCACTTGCAACACCGATAAAGATAACTGTCAATAATAGCAGCTCATAAGCAGTTACCCAGCCAATCAAAGCAAAACCGGCACCTGCCAAAGCAGCGCAGTAAGGCAATAGCTTCGGCATGGACTTTTTATCCGTCATATAGCCAAAAACAGGCTGAATAACAGAAGAAGTAATATTCTGCGTTAAAACAATCGTAGCCAGCTGTGAATACGATAAAGCAAATAATTCCTTTAAATGCGGCAGCACTATGGGCAAAGCTCCACCCTGTAAATCTGTTACCAGATGCCCTAATACTAATGCCAATACCGGCATCATTGATTTATTAAATATCTTCATATCATCACCTGTAAAAAGAATATACCTGTTATTTTACCACAAAATACACAAAAAGAGAAAGCACTTACATTGTAAGTGCTTTCTCTTTTCTCTAACCGGCAGCTTTCTATCCTCCCAGGCCGCTTCCAGCCAAGTACTTTCGACG